>NZ_JAOCQE010000019.1 GCF_025290915.1 Streptomyces sp. 15-116A
CCCGCCAGTCCCCCCTCGCACTCCGCACCGGCCCGCCGCACCCCGTAAGCCCGGGCGGCCCCGGCACCACGCCGGGGCCGCCCACCGCCCCGCCGCCCGATTCCCCGGAGAAACCCGTAGCAGAACGCACACCCGCACCGATCAGCCATCGGCTCAAACCCCGGCTCGCAACCGCCCTGTTCCGCCGCTATCTACGCGCCTGCATCACGGCCGGCCCCGACCGCGCCTCCCCACTGGCCGGCGCCCGCCCGGACGCCGTCCCCACCGAGGCGCAACGCATCGGGCAGCGCCACCACCACTGACCGTCCACACACCCGGAGGAGCATGTCCCACCCCGCCCCCTACCCGGTGAGACTGGCCGACGAGATCACCCGCCAGCTCGGCCAGCTCTCCGACCACCTCTCCCAGCTTCCCCCGCCCCAGGCAGCGCAGGTCATCGCCCGCGTCCTCGACCCGGACAACGGAGTCCTCGGCGGCGTCACTCACCTCGTCATCACCGGCAGCCACTTCGCCAAGAGCGAGGCAGAACGAGGCGCCCTGCCAGCGGAGGTATGGCTCGCCTTGGGCCGTGCCGCCAACGAACTGCACGACATCAGCCTGGACCTGGACGAGCACCAGGACCTCCTCCAGCACCTCGGCACCCGACCGGACACCAGCGCGGCGAAGCCTCCGGCTCCCGCCCCGCTCGTCGTACGGCGGCGCCGGTGAAGAAGAAGCAGTGGCAGGGCTGGGGGCCGGGCGAGCAGGCCGAGCAGCACTACCTCGTCCAGCCCCGTGCCCTGGCCGGCGGCGGTGACGTCCGGCACGTCTCGGAGTTCCTGCGCGCCTCGGGCTGGCGGGAGAAGTCGAAGAAGGGCGGCCCGCTGCTCATGGAGAGCCCGGACCGCACCGTCCGCGTCGCCTACGACCCCTACATCCTGCCGGGCGGATGGACCATCCACGGCCGGGCAGGCGGCGCGACCGGTGAATGGTCTGCGCACCTGGGCCGGCAGACTCCGGTGGAGATCGTCGCCGGTCTGACCGACGCCCTCACCCGCCCCCGCTCCGCACACGCCCCCAACGTCTGGGCACCTCTGCAGGAGCAGAACTGGCACACGCGGTTCGAGGGCCAAGACTATTCGGCGAGCAGCCCCGACGGCACCGCGTGGATGCAGTTCCGCCAGGGCGTCGATGGCTCGGCGATGTGGTGGACCGGAGCGCAGGACAAGCAGGGCAACGGCTGGACTGCCCACTTCACGCCGAACACGCCGATGCACCTGGTCCAAGCCTTCTCCACCGAACTTGCCGGCCCGGACCCGGTGATGCGCCCACGCGGACGTGTCCCGCACAGCGCCCAGATCCGGACCTGGTCGGTCTCCGTCAAGCCCTCCCAGCTCAGCGCCTGGCAGCAGGCCCGGATTACAGCTGCCCGCGCCGCCACCTGGGCCCGCAACAGCGCCCGAAGCGCCCGGCCCCGCACCACCGCCCGTCCCTACGCCCCGGCCGGCGGTGCCCGGACCCGCCGCTGATCTCCATCCCCATCTGAAGGAGCCCGATGCCTGCCCCCACCCCGGAAACCCTGCGCGCCCTGACTGAAACGCTGTCGGACGTCACCGAGTACCTGCGCGAGAATCCCGACCCCGATGAAGCCCTCGCCCTCGTCGAGCCGCTCCTCGACGAGTACACGGGCCTGCCCGTCCAGCTCGCCGACACGCTGCGTGCCCTCGCCCGCACCATCCAGGAACACCAGGCCATCCCACGTACCGCGCACGTCAACGTCCTGATCGCCGAGCTGCGTTCAGCCGCCTGGGAACAGACCGACCAGCACACCCTCCACTACGTCCTGGACGAGCTGCGTGCGCTGCACGACGACGCCGAGAGCGAGCAGGGGTGCAGCCGGTGCCGTTGAGCGAGCGCCAGCTCGACGCCTTCGCCGACAAGCACGCTGGGCAGATCCCCTTCGACACCAGCCCCCGCCACCTCGCCGGCCCGGGCGACGCCCGTCACGTCACCCACGGCCTGGCCGCGGCCGGATGGGCCACGGTCTCCGACCCGCTCAGCGCCGAGATCGTGATGGCCAGCCCCGATCACCGCTACCGCCTGCAGTTCGACCCGCAGTCCGCCACCTCCGCCTGGTGGCGGCTGCGGGCCGCCCCCGGCGACAACGACCATGGCTGGTACGCCGAGTTCGGTGAACTCGTGCCGGCCGAGGTCCTCGCCGGCCTCACCGACGCCCTCATCACACCGCCCTCATCGCAACCGGACCCCTGGCAGCCCGTGACCAGCGCAGGCTGGCAGTACGAGGATGCCGGGAGAGCGTTCTCTCCGGACTCGCTGTGCCGGATCGAGCACCGCCCCATGAGTGAGTTCCATGAACGGCCGTCCTGGCACATCGAGGTCAGGACAAGCAGCGACGAATCATTCCCGGGCCCGCGGATCTGGCATGCCTTCCTCGACGAGCACGTTCCCGATCGCCTCGTAGGTGCCTTCCTGGGCGCGCTGGCCGACCAGAGCCCGCTGCAGCGCGGCATGTTCGACCGCACCGCCCACTACAGCGCCGTCCAAGAGCCGAGCCCGCTGCGCCCGCAGCAGGTAGTCGACGCGCACACCGCCCGGGTGAAGACGCTCCGCGCACAGGCCCGCGCCGTGCGCCGTCAGCAGACCACCCCCGCGACACCCCCGGCGCCCACGACCGCCGACCAGCCGGCCGCCCGCCGCTGACCTCAAAGGATGCTCTCATCTCCCGCACCACGAACCACGGCCGCCGCACCTCGCTGCGGCGCCTCAACCGCTACCTGCGCCACAGTGAACGGATCCTGGCGTCCTGGGACGCCTTCACCGCGTTCAACACGGACCTGGACGGCTGGCCCTTCGACCAGGACGCCTACGGCCGCCGGGCCGCCGTCCGTGACGCAGACACCGCCGCAGCGTTCGACGGCATCCGTCCTGGCGCCCGCCAATTGCTGGCCACCGCCCGGCTCCAGCTCCAGCACCTGCCCGCACACCTCACGCGGGACAGCTGGCCCGGGCAGCTGACCATCCTGGAGGAGGCACTGAGCCACCTCGACGCCCTGGACGCGCAGTGGCGCCAGACCCGGGCCCAGCTCCCCGAGGGTGCCGGTCCGGGCAGCGACGCGTACGTCGACGCGCTCGACGCGCACCACGCAGAGTGCTGGAGCTATCTGGACGACTGGACCTGCCACGGCCGCGTCATCCTCGACATCCAGGCCGCCGCACGCCGCGCACCGTCCCGGCCGAAGCGCCCGCAGCTCCCCGCCCTGACGTCCCGGCGCAGCGGACACGGCGCGAGGGGGCGGTGACCATGCCCGAGGTCCCCGTCAACGTCGACATCGACTACGTCGCCCCGCGCCACCTGGCCGGCGGCGGTGACCCCGCCTGGATCACCGTCCCCCTCCACCGTGCCTGCGGCTGGAGCTACGGTCACGACCCCCTGATGCCCCGCGTCCTGCTTTCCAGCCCCGACCAGAAGGCCCTCCTGCGGCTGGAGCCCGACCCCGACGGACGGTGGTGGACTCTGCAGCACGCCCCCGCGCCGGACCGGCCCGCCTGGTTCGCCAGCTTCGATGCCCGCACCCCCGTAGAAATGATCGCTGCGTTCACCGACGTGCTGACCGATCCCACTGCCGATCAAGGAGACAACTGGGATCCGCAGGAGCCGCTTCTGACAGCGGGCTGGTCTCCGGCCTACCGCCACCACCGGCTGGCCTCACCCGACGGCACCGTCCGCGTCGAGGCCGACGAGGCAACCGGGGCCTGGTGGGTCGACACCACCCTCCGCGACTTCCGGGCTCTGCTGTGGCAAGCCCACTTCAGCGAGCACACCCCACCGCACCTGATCACCGCGTTCACCGCCGCGCTCACCGACCCCCGACCGGTGCCGCGCACCGCAGGCCCCTCCAGCCTCCCGACTCGCAGCCCGGACCTCATCACTCTCTCGCACCGGGAAGTACCCGCCACGCAGGTCGCCGGCGCCCTGGAGGAACGCGTCCGCTCCCTCGCCGCACGCCGCACTGGCCCGCCGGCGACGAGTACGCATCCTCCGCAACGGCCGCAGGCCGAGCGCCACCGCCTGCGCTGATCCCTCCGTCCCCGCCTGGAAGCACCTAGCCCTTGCCCCCCTCCTCCTCCAGCAGCAACACCGACGGATACGACCTCGTCCTGCGCCTCCTGCTCGGCGTGCTCGCCGTCGTCGTCCCCCTGTCCCACCTGGCCTGGCTGTGCGGCAATCTCACCGCCTCCCTCGCCGGAGGCAGCTGGGCCCCCTACCAGCCGACCAACGCCTTGCTCCACCCCGAGCAGGTCTGGCCCGAGGCCAGGGAGAACGCCCTGCTCATCGGGGCACGCATCGTTCCCGTTCTGCTCCTCCTGGCTCTCGGGGTAACGGCGGTCGCCCTGTGGCTCCGGCACAGGAACCGCGGCGGCAGCCGGAAGAAGATCACCGGCATGGCCAAGGCCCGGGACATCGAGCCCTTGATGGCCAAGGCGATCACCGACAAAGCCCGCTCGCTGCGCCCCAGCCTGAAAGACGCCAAGCACATCAAAGCCCGCGACACCGGCATCCTCCTGGGCAACCTGCAAAACACCCGGCACGAGGTACGCATGGGCTACGAAGACGTGGCCGTCGCCATCATGGCGCCCCGCTCGGGCAAGACCACCTCGCTCGCCATCCCCTCCATGCTCGCCGCGCCCGGCCCCGTCCTGCTGACCTCGAACAAGGCCGCAGGCGACGCATTCACCGCCACATACGAGGCCCGCTCCCGCGTCGGGCAGGTGTGGACCATGGACCCCCAGCAGATCGCGCACGCCGCACGCGAGATGTGGTGGAACCCCCTCGCCAGCGCGAAAACCCTGGACGGAGCGAACCGGCTCGCCGGACACTTCCTCGCCGCCTCGGTGGACGCCTCCCAGCAGGGCGACTTCTGGTCCAAGGCCGGCAGCAACATCCTGTCCCAACTGCTGCTGGCCGCAGCGCTCGACGAGCGGCCCATCACCGACATCATGCAGTGGCTCGCCTTCCCCGCCGACCGCACCCCGCTCGACATCCTCCGCGACCACGACTTCGCCGCCGTCGCAGCCCAGCTCAAGGGCACCGTCGAAGGACCCCCGGAGACGCGCGACGGCATCTACGAGACTGCCCGCCAGTACGCCGCCGCCCTGCTGAACAACGAGATCGCCGCCTGGGTCACCCCGCAGAAGGACGTTCCCGAGTTCCGCCCGTCGGAGTTCGTCACCTCCACCGACACGCTGTACCTGCTGAGCAAGGACGGGGGAGGCGGGGCCTCGGCACTGATCGCCGCGTGCGCGGACTCCGTCATGCGCGCGGCCACCGCCCAGGCCGAACGCGCCGGCGGACGCCTGGACCCGCCCATGCTGGCGATCCTCGACGAGGCCGCCAACGTGTGCAAGATCAGCGACCTGCCGGACCTGTACTCCCACCTCGGCTCCCGCGGAATCATCCCGATCACCATCCTCCAGTCCTACCGCCAGGGCCAGAAGGTCTGGGGAGACGCGGGCATGGACGCCATGTGGTCCGCCTCGACCGTCAAGGTCATCGGCTCCGGCATCGACGACCCCGACTTCGCCGACAAGCTCTCCCGCCTGATCGGCGACCACGACGTCGAGACCACATCGACCTCGCACTCGGAGTCCGGCAAGAGCACGTCGGTGTCGATGCGGCAGGAACGGATCCTGCCCGCCGACGCGATCCGAGCCCTGCCCAAGGGCACCGCCCTGTGCTTCGCCACCGGCATGCGCGCCGCCATGCTCGACCTGCGACCGTGGTACCGAGAGCCAGGAGCCGGGGAACTGTCCGCGGCGTCCGCCCGCGCGTCGAAGGCGATCACGGCTCGCGCCGTCGCGAAGCACGCGCCGACACAGTCCGACTTCGGGACGGCCGCGTGAGCGACATACCGCTGCACCCGGTGCCGGTCCGCTCCCGTGAGGCGAAGGACTTCGTGCGCACCTGGCACCGTCACCACCCGCCGCCCGCAGGACAGATCTTCGCGGTCGGCGCCGCCGACGAGAGGGGCACGCTGCGCGCCGTGGCCATCGTCGGCAGGCCGGTGGCCCGGCACCTGGACGACGGCGCCACCCTCGAAGTCACCCGGACCGCCACCGACGGCACCCGCAACGCCAACTCACTGCTCTACGGGGCCGCGTGGCGGGCGGCGAAAGCCCTCGGCTACCGACGACTGGTCACCTACACGCAGGACGGCGAGAGCGGCGCATCCCTGCGCGGCGCCGGGTGGCGCGTGATCGCCAGCCGGCCGCCCCGCGCCGGATGGCACACCCCGTCCCGCCCACGAGCCGGCCACGGCAACGACCACGTCACCCGCCTGCTGTGGGAAGCCCTGTGACCGAGCCCGTTCCTGCACAGCAACGGACCGAACATCTCACCTTGCCCCGTACCGCCCCGCGTCCTCCCGGAGTTGTCCTGCACACCGTTGACCTGACCGAACACACCCGCCTTCTCGGCGAGGTGGCCCCCGCCCTGAAGGAGCTGTCCGTGGAGGCGGCACGCATCCGGGAGGGCGAGATCGCCAAGCCCGTCCGAGAGATCGCACCCCTGAGCCTGCGGGTGCACGAGCTGGCGATGAAGTGCACGCGGCAGGTGCACGACCTGTCGGTCAGCCAGTACCCCGCAATGAAGGACGGGGCCGACAACCTGGCGCTCCTCGCCGGCGCCTGCTCCCAGATCTCACTGGCCGCCACCCTGTGCAACCTCGCCATCCATCACCGCACCGAAATCCTGCTGTACGAGGACGCCGATCCCACCCCGGCGACCAGTCGTGATCAGCTTCGCCGTGCCGGTGTCGAGATGCAGCAAGCGGCCACCACTTATCGCGCCGTAGCGCGACGGCTCTCCCGACGCCTCGCCTCATTCTCGGCGCGCGCTGAAGACCGGCAACTCATCGCCGAGGCCCAAAGGCCCAGCCCGCAGAAGGCGCCCTCCACACCGCCCGTGCTCGCTGCCCGGCGCCGCGTATGACGACGCCGCCCGAGGACTTCCTGTTCGACGTGGCCGCCCCGCCGACGCCGGTTGAGCGCCTGCTGCTGCTCGCAGACCAGTACGTGCAGCACAACGACATGCTCGACCGTCTCCTGCGGGCCCATCCGCCATCCGAGCCCAACGCCCACGCCGCCTCCGCCCAGCGACTCGCTTCTGCGACCCGCACCGCCCTCAAAGCGGTCACCGACGTACGCCTCTTCCGCAGTCCCGACCTGTCGGACGCAGTGGTCCGCCTTGAGCAGCTCGCCTTCCTGAGCAGTGCCTCCGCGGACCAGCAGCTCCCGATGGCACGCACTCTGACCGCCTTGGCACCCGAAGCCGCGATGGGCTGCGCCAACACCCTCGCCTACGAAATCCGACGCCGCCAGGGGACGGCAGCAGGCGACGGTCCGGAGCACACCCTGACCGCCGCTCACCACACCGCCCTGTGGGAGTCTCAATGACGAAGTCAAGCCGCCTGCGTGACTGGCGGGGCGGTCGTGAACATTCGTCCGTCACGAAGTAATGCCCACAACACGCTCGCTCGTCGGCGAGCCAGGGCGATGATGGCTTGGACGTGCTTGCACCCCTCGCCACGCTTCTTGAGGTAGAAGTCCCGATTAGGGCCCTCGCGGATGATGCTGGTCTGCGCGGACAGGTAGAACACCCTTCGCAGACGGCGGCTGTAACGCTTGGGCCGGTGCAGGTTCCCAGTCCGCCGGCCGGAGTCGCGTGGCACAGGTACAAGTCCGGCCGCTGACGCCAGGTGACCAGCGTCCGCGTAGGCGGTCAGGTCACCTGCCGCCACGACGAACTCGGCCCCGAGCATGGGCCCCATGCCGGGCAGCGACTCGATGATCTCCGCTTGTGGATGGCTGCGGAAGGTCTCGCGGATACGCTTCTCGATGCGCTTGAGCCGCTCATCCAGGGCCAGGATCTGTTCGGCTAGGTCAGCGACGATTTGGGCGGCGACCTCCTCGCCGGGCAGCGCGGTCTGCTGGGTCCGGGCAGCCTCGAGAGCAGTGACCGCGACGGCGTCAGCGCTGCGCACGCCCCGGTTGGCCAGCCAGGCCGTGAGCCGGGCTCGGCCGCGGCGGCGGATCGCGGCGGGGGTCTGGTAGCCGGTCAACAGCACCAGGGCACCTTTGTGAGCCGAGTAGTCGAAAGACCGTTCCAGAGCGGGAAAGACGCCGGTCAGGACATCGCGGAGACGGTTGATCATTCTCACCCTGTCTGCAACCAGGTCAGAGCGATGGGCGGTCAACAGGGCTAGTTCGGCCGCCAGTTGGGCGGGCACATCGATGGTCGCAAAGTCCCGGCGGTGCCGGGCGGTCTCGGCGATGATGTAGGCGTCACGGGCATCGGTTTTCGCCTCGCCCCGGTAGGCCCCGGCCATCCGGTTGACCGTGCGGCCGGGAACGTAGACGGCCTGCTGGCCGTGCGCCGCGAGCAGGGCCAGAAGTAGCGCGGAGGCCGTGCCGGAGATGTCAACCGCCCAGCGGACCTCATCCGCCAGGTCCAGGATCTCGCCGAGCGCGCTCAGGATCGCCGACTCGTCATTGTCGACCTTCTTCGACCACAAGGTCGCCCCGGTCTCGTCGACCGCCGCAGTCCAGTGGTGGCCCTTACCCGCGTCGATGCCGGCCCAGACGCAGGCCCGTCGCTTGCTCACTTGCCCCTCCTCGTTCCACACGGCATGCCGTCGGCCCGAGGAACACCCCGCTGTCATCTCCGTAATCAGCGACCGAAGCGCACATCTCAATCAGCAGCCAGGGCGCCCCGGAGGGCCGGGCGGCCACTCCCACAGAGCCACTGCAGACAAGAACGCCTGTGCCACACCCAGCCCTCCCGGGCCACCCAACAACTTACGGAGATCGCCTGCGGGAACGTGGTGGTCACCAGCTCCCTGGGACGGCAAAACATCCACTACCGCGACGAGCGCGTGCTCCTGGGCACACTGCGGGCGTTGGAGGCAAAGGGGCTCGCGGAGCGCGTTCCGCAGTCCGCGCCTGCCGCCTATGTGGGCGGCCCGCTCCAGGACCGAGTCCGCCTCACTCCCGCCGGCACCACCGCGCTGGCCACAGCCATCAGCATCCCGCCCACTCGCAGGGCGCCCGGCACGACGCCCGCGCCCGCACCCACCGCTGCGAAGACGGCCGCCCGCAGCCGTTAACTGACCCATCGGAGCCCACAGCAGCCTATGACCTCGCACAACCGCGCCCAACACCCGGATCCACCCCGCGCCCGGGTGGACGGATACGAGGCCCCGCCCGCACGCGTCCCAGACGTCTCCTGCACACCGGCACCGACGCGCTGCACCCGATCAGTCCTGGCCCACTGCCGCCTGCGGTACAAGGCCCGGCGGTGAGGCCCTTCGGGCCCCAGGACCGGGTCCTGGTCTCCCCGCGCTATCTGGCGGGAGCGGGCATCGACCGGCTCGCCGATGCGATCGGCCCGCTGGTCCACCTCTTCGGCTGGCAGAGCGAGCACGATCGCGCAAGCGGACGCATCAGCGTCCACAGCCCCGACGGCAGCCTGTTCGTCAACTTCAACTCCCGGCATACCCTCCGCGAGCGCACTGCCATTCCTCCCGGCCTGCACTTCCGAATCCCTTGGACCACCGTGTCACTCCTGGACATCCCCGACGTATTCATCGGGTCCACCGACGACGGCCACACCTTCGTCATCCTCAACCGCCCCATCCGCGACGCCGACCGGCTGCTCACCGACGCCGGCTTCCTCCCTCGTGAACACCACGGCCGCAGGCTCCACCTGCTGCCTCCAGGCATCGCGCAGGACGTACACGAGCGCGCCGGCGTGGCGATGTACGGGCTCTTGGCCCACACCCACGACCTCGTCGACCTTTCCTGGACCACCCGCTGGAGTCCCGACCAGCCGGCAGGCGGCCCAGACCTGCACTTCCAGGTCAGGGACGGCACGGTTGCCGTGACTGCCTCGACCACCGCCGCCCGGTTGCTGCTGGAGCAACACGGCTTCGTCCCCACAGCAGACGGCGCGTCCTACCGCACTCGGGACGGGCTGGACGAGCGCCAACTGCTCAGCGCCGTCACCGCTGCCGAGGCACACGCGTACACCCACGGTCTCAGCGCGCGTGTCCACCTGGGCATCCCCACACCAGCCGACATCCCCGCCAGCACCCGCCGCCGCTCAGCTCCCGCCACCGGTCCACGAATCACACCATCAGCCCCTCGCCGCACCCGCTGACCACCCCAACGCATCCGGCACCGCCATCCGAGGAGCTTCCACGTCCGACACCCCCACCGTGCATGATCTCGCCCGTGCCCTCGCCGACCAGCTCCACCCCGGTGCCGCTCCCCGGGACGTGACCGTCAGCTTCGGCGCCCGCCGGCAAGCCCCCATCGAGTACCGCAGCCGCGGTCGGGGCGGACCCGTGACGGTCTACGCCCAAGCACTGCACGCCGCCCTCTACGGCCTTCCCACGCCCGGCGAGTCGCTGCCCACCGCCCTGGACGCGCTTCTGCAAGCCACACACACCGCGACCGTCCCGGAACAGAAAACCGCCGTCCTGCGGCAGGTCGCCGAGCAGCTGCGCAACGCCGCCGAGATCATCCAGCGCTACCAGTACCGAGCCCAGTGGGACCGGTTCCCCACCGATGTTGCCGAGCAGCTCGCTACTGCTCACGACCAGGCCCGGCAGATCGCCCAGGCCCTCGACCGCGTGGCCCCCGCCTTCGGCCACCAGCCCACCACGGACACCACGCCCCGTGCCCGGGCCGCCCACGGCCAGAGCGCCACCACCCTCGTAACCTCCTCGCCTTCACCGGCCCCACGCCACCGCTGACCTGCCGCGACAGCGCCCTCCGAGAAAGACATCTCCTGGCCACCACCGACTCCCTCCAAGCTCTCCTCGCCCAACCCCGCTGCGCGCTCGGCGTGTTCGTCCCCGCCGGACTGCATCCGGCCCGCGCCGAGCGCCGTCAGCTCGACCAGATCGCCCGAGCCGGCGCCGACCTGTTCGAGATCGGCCTCGCCCACCATGACGCCGGCCTCGACGGGCCCATCATCCAAGCCGCCTACCGCCGCGCCCTGAGCCGCGGAAACGTCCTCGCCCGCGCCCTGCGCGCGGTCGAGCACGCCGCTGGCCTTCGGCCGACCGTCGTTATGACCTACTGGGATCCAGTCCACCGGCACGGCCCCGAACGCCTGGCCCGGCTGCTCGCTGACGCGGGTGCCGCCGGGGCAATGGTCGTCGACCTGCCCGACGACCAGGCAGAGCGCTGGCAGGCCGCAGCGAAGGCCACGAACCTCTCCACCCCACGCCTCGTCCCGCGCCACCTCGCCGACACCGGTCTCGCCACCGTGGCCGCCGGTGCGTCGGGATGGCTCTACGCACCCGCCAGCACCGGCCCCACCGGCTACCGCGGCCCGCTCGACGTGCCCGCGCTCGCCGACTTCACGACACGCCTGCGTGCCGCGAGTCCCCTGCCCGTCGTGTCGGGCGTGGGGATCTCCACCCCGGCCCTCGCGGAACGCGTGGCGCCACTGGTGGACGCCGTCGTCATCGGCACCCCCGTCGTCCGCGCCCTGATGGCCTCCCCCGAGCAGGCCCCAGTGCTCACCACCGCGTTCGCCCACGCCCTGTACCCGTACGCCACCACGGAGACCCGTGCCTGACTCCGCCGACCCGGCCCCGGTCCTCGCCCGCATCTCGTCCGATGCGGCCTCGCTGCACCAGGCCCTGTATTTCCTGCCCGCCGAACGAGGCGCATCCGCATCCACACTGGCCGCGCGCCTCACTGACGCCCAGGACCTCGCCGGCACCGCTTTGCGGCTGTTTCTCACCCTCAGCCGCCAGACGACGCGGCCCTCCCCTCCGGACCTGCTGCTCCTTCACCGCGTCGCGCAGATCGCCAAGGCCGCCCAGGACGCCGCCGCCGAACTGACGGCTGCTCTTGCCCGCGCCGTGGAGAACCAGCGCCGCCAGGCCGCCGCCACATCACGGCGGGTGGTTCTGATCGGGCCGACACCGCAGCAGTTCATCGAGTCGGCCACCGACCTCGTCGACCGCATCCCCGCCCTCTGCGACGCCGTATCCCGCGACCGGCCGCAATCCCCCTGCCGCTGACGCGACCGCGATTCGAGCACTCCCTCCCCTTTCCCTAAACCCAGGACAGACCATTTCAGATCAGCCCCGATTCCGCGCCCTCTCCCTCGGTGCGGGAGTTCAATCCAGCACGCTCCTTGCCCTGTCAGCCGAGGGCATTCTCCCCAGGGTCGACTATGCGATTTTCGCCGACACCGGATGGGAACCCGAAGCGGTTTATGCACACCTTGACCGCCTGGAAGAAGAGATAGCCGCCCCCGCCGGGATACCCGTACTGCGCGTGTCGGCCGGAAATATCCGAGACGACGCCCTGAACCCGGATCACCGGTTCGCCTCCATGCCGCTCCACATCCTCAATCAGGACGGGCGACCTGGGATGACCCGGCGGCAGTGCACCGGCGAATATAAGGTCAAGCCAATCAAGCAGAAGGTCCGCGAACTGCTCGGCTACCCCTATCCGGCACGCATCCCGAAGGGCGTTTTCGTCGAGCAGTGGGTAGGAATCTCCACGGATGAATTCCACCGCGCGAAGGACGCGGACGTCAAGTACATGCGTAACCGGCATCCCCTTCTAGACATGTCCTGGAGCAGGGCCGACTGTGCACGCTACCTGACTTCCCTCGGTCTTGCCGATACCCCGAAGTCGAGTTGCCTGGGATGCCCGTTCCATGGAAATGCGCAGTGGCGGCATATCAGGGACACATCTCCGTCCGAGTGGGCGGACGTCGTCGAATTCGACGCGGCCATCCGGCAGGGCAATGCCCGTGCCAACGCCACCGGCAACAGACTGCTCGGCGAGGCGTTCCTGCACCGCTCCCGCGTCCCGCTCAGCGAAGCCCCCATCGATCACGTCACCGCCGCCGAGCGGGCCGCCCTGCGGATCAGCGCGGAGGAGGCCGACGTCCTGGAGAACGGTGTCGAAGACGGCTGCTCGCCCTGGGCGTGCCGGGGCGACGCCGACGCGCTGACGCAGGACGACTTCGGGCTGGCCACGTGATACTCGACCTCTTCGCGGGGCCGGGCGGCTGGAGCAGGGCGCTGCACGTCCTGGGCGTGCGCGACGTCGGCCTGGAATGGGACCCGTGGGCATGTAAGACCCGTGCTGCGGCGGGTCAGTTGACCATCCGGTGCGACGTGGCGAGGTATCCGGTATGGCCGTTCGTCGGCCGCACCCGCGGTGTGATCGCTTCGCCGCCGTGTCAGGCGTGGAGCATGGCCGGCAAGCGCCTCGGCCTGGTCGACCAGCCGCTGGTGCACGCGGCGGTCGAGGATCTGGCCGCCGGTCGCGATACCCGCGAGCGCCTCCTCGCCGCCTGCTGTGACGAGCGCTCCCTGCTCGCCGCCGAGCCGATGCGCTACCTGTACGCGCTGCACGCGGTCGGCGAGCCCGACTGGGTGGCCATGGAGGAGGTACCGGACGTGCTGCCCTTGTGGAAGCAGTACGCGGCCGTCCTGCGCGGGTGGGGGTTCTCCGTCTGGTGCGGGATCCTCAACGCCGCCGACTTCGGCGTCCCGCAGACCAGGAAGCGGGCAATCCTTCTGGCCTCCCGCGTCCGCACGGCGCAGCCGCCCACGCCCACGCACGCCCAGCTCGGCGAGCCGGAATCGCTGTTCGGTCCGGGCCGTGCCCGCTGGGTCAGCATGGCCGAAGCTCTGGGGTGGGGCGCGACCGACCGGCCCGTCCCCACCGTCTGTGCAGGAGGTGGGCCTGGCGGCGGCCCCGAGCCGTTCCCGTCGGGCTCTCGCAAGACGCTGTCCGACGCGCGGGAGCGCGGCACCTGGATGCCGCGGCCGGACGGGGTGGTTCTGCAGTCCCGCCGGGAAGGCGCGGGGTGGGCGGCCCGGCACGGCATGCGCGAGAATCGTGCGGCCGACGCTCCGGCGCCCACGTTCACCGCCGAGGCGCACCGCTGGTCCTGGTCCCTGCGCAGCAACAACCAGGCCAACGCCACCGTCCGGTCCATCCAGGAGCCGGCTGGCACGCTGTTCTTCGGGCACCGCGCCAACGAGTGCACCTGGGTCGCCGAACCCGCCACACCCTCGGCCACGGACACCGATGCGCCGGCCGTTCCCGAACCGATCCGGATCACCGCCCGCGAGGCGGGCCTCCTGCAGACCTTTCCCGCCGACTACCCCTGGGCCGGCAACAAGGGCCAGCAGTTCTCCCAGATCGGCAACGCCGTTCCCCCGCTGCTCGCCGGCCACCTCCTCGCCCCGCACCTCGGCGTCACCCTCGACCCCGACGACTTCGCCCTCGCCGCCTGATGCCCCACACCCCCGAACCCGACGAAGACGACCTTGACGCCGTCCCACCGCCCCAGCCGGTGTTCCACGTCGAGCAGGCCCTCCTGGGGGCTCTCCTCCTCGACCCGCACCGCCTGGACGACGTGAACGGCATCGCCGCCGACTCGTTCTCCACCGCCGCGCACGCCGCCCTGTATGCCGCGATCAGTACCCTGCCGCGGCCCGATCCCGCCGAGCACGCGAAGAACACCACGTGGCTCGACCGCGTACTCGCTACCGCCCTGGAGGAGGCGCGCGGACTGACCGCTTCCTACCTGCACGCCCTCGTTCAGGTCTGCCCCTGGCCCCGCCACGCCCCCGCGTACGCCCGGATGGTCGAGGCCGAGCACGCCCGCCGTCGCCTGCTGACGGCCGCCGAACGCCTCGTCCACACCGTCCACGACGCCTCCGTCCCGCACCCTGTCCAGACAGCGCTCGCCGAGGCGGATGCACTTGCCGCGGTCGTGGACGACATCGCGAACCGCTTCCCCCCGCGCTCCGGTGTCCTTCCCCGCACCCCGGCACCTCCTCCCACCGCCGCCGACGACACCGAGGCGGTCGAGGAGGAGCAGCTCCTGCTCGCGACCGCCACCGCCCGCCCGGACGACATCGACGCCGTCCGGTGGCTGCTCCCCGACGACCTCACCCTGCCCCTGCACGCCGGCCTGTGGCAGTGCCTGACCACCCTCGCCCGCCGCGACGAGCCCATCGACCCCGTCACCGTCCTGTGGGAAGCCCAGCAGCGCGGCCTGCTCGACTACGGCCGTGAACCAGGCGAGGTCCTGCGCATGCTGGCCGAACCCGCCGGATCCGTCGAGCACTGGGCCGAACGCGCCCTGCGGCGCTCCCTGCTGGCAACGGCCGAACACACCGGACGGCGCGTCGAGGCGTACGCCGGCGACTCGGCGAACACCCCCTTCCAGCTCGTCGCCGGGGCCCGTCGCGCTCTCGCTGACATCGCCGCCGTCCGCACCCGCTGGCAGCACGCCGCCGGAGCCACTCCGCCGCAGCAGCGGCGAGCGGCCCCTGCCACCCGCGCCGGCCCGCCGACCACCACGGCCGCACACGCCGCCCGGCCCACACGAGCAACCCGATAACTCCCGATTACGCCGGTGGCCGGGCCCGCGAGTCCGGCCACCGGCAGAACGGATGAGACCCCCACGTGACTGCCTCCATCGACGCCCATGTCCGCCTCGACACCCACCCCACTCACCCGAGCGCCGTGCAAGCCCACCTGACCGGCACCCAGGCCCACGTCGCCTCCACGGCTCTGGAGGCTGCCGGCTGGAGTGCCGCCGCCACAAACGTCCTGGTCCTGGCCCGCATCGATCACGAGGAGCCCTACTGGGCCGCCGACGCCGCCCAGCACCTGACCGCCGAAGGCATCACCGTCGAGATCACCCCACGGCTCCAGGAGGCCATCGACGAGGAATGGACCTGGCCGAACTACCCGATGCCCTGGTGCACGCGCAGCGAAATCCGCGAGGTCTCCAACCAGGCGCAGAAGATCCACGACGACATCCGCAACGGCCACCTCCTGATACACGCCCACGCCCACGACGGCCACACCACCGTCGCGGTCGGCACATACCTCCACCAGGGCGGCAAGACCGTCTACCTCCACGGCGAGGACCATCTGCGTCAGATCGCCGACACCTTCGACTCACCCGCGGAAGCACTGGTGGCCTTCGAGAACGCCCACGCGGCCGAAATGCGCCCCGGCCCAGCGCCCCTGACCGACACCGAACGCGCCGCCACCGCAGCGCGTTCCGTCTTCGACATCACCACAGCCAAGCCCGAACCGCCCCGCCCCCAGCCGGAGACCGTCCCTATCTACCTGGCCGATGCCGACGACCACGACGCCCTCCTCGACACCTTCCTCGACACGCACGGCGAGTTCGAAAAGTGGCGCACCTGGTCCGATGAAACGACCCACGCCATCCACGAAACGCAGACCCTGCGCATCGAACGCGTCCACGAAACCCAGGCCCGCGAGACCGCCTGGACCGTAGCCGCCTACGAAACGCCTGTCTCCGACCGCATGTGGCACCTCACCGCGAGCGGCGCCACCCCCGCCCCAGTACTGCAGAATCTGCTGAACCACCTCGCCGACGGAGACGGCTGGGACACGGTCATCGGCGTCCCAGTGGGCGAGAGGACGGTCACCACAGCAACGCAGCCGCTCACTGAGGCCGGGTGGAAGCACACACTGACAGGGCACGGGATCCGGTGGACGTCCCCCGACGGGCAGGCAGGCGTCCGGTTTGACCCACTGACCGCGCAGGCCCCCCAGAGCCCAGCCACCTGGACCATCTGGGCCGGCCCCGACCCGGACCGGCCCACCTGGGCCATCACCGCGTCCCCACACACCCCGAGTTCGCTACTGGCCGACCTCTCCGAAACTCTCGCCCACGAGACCGGCACACGCCAGCCCCAGCCGGGCCGCCGCGATCACAGGACCCGCCTCGCAGCCAGTGCGCCGGCGGCTCCGGCGGTCACGGCCGGCCGACCCGCCAGCCGTTCACGCTGATCATCACCCCCGCACGAGCGGGGCAACATAGCTTGGGATCGCCGGTTGGCCAAACCGGCGATCCCACGCACCATAGATAGTCCACCGCCACGCCCTGCCCGCACGTCGAGAGGCTCCTCCCACGACCGCAGACACCACACGTAGCGCAGCCCGTCACGAGGCCGGGAGCGCCGGGCGATCACGCCGCCGCGTAGCTCGCCCGGAACAAGTCCTGCGCCCGCTCCACGTCCCTCAGCGTACGGAGCTGGACCTCCAGATCACCCGTGCCGTGGTGACCGAGACCGGACACGTCCCGAGTGAAGCCCGGAACAAGATCGACGTTCTTCGGATCGACCTTCAGATAGACCAGCAGCTTGCTTCGCTGCGGCGGGCACAGGCAGGCAAAGTTGCGCAGCCGCTGATACGCCCGGTAGGTCTTGCGCTCCACCCGGTTCACACCATCCCCGAGCCCGAGCAGGACCTCGTCGACCGCACCCGCCAACTCGCGCATCGCCGCGCCCTGGACATCAGCCGCCGACTGGGCAACCGCCTGGCGCCGTGCCCGACGGGCCACCTGCACGCCGCCGCTCACGGAGGCCACGGTCTCAAGCCCGAGCAGGTCCCTGCCGAAGAGTCGGTAGCGAACCAGGTCGATCGACCTCCGGTGCTCGCGCACGGCATGCACGTCGTAGCGGGTGAAGTCGCCGGCGATGCAGATCAGGCGTGGTCCGCTCCACAGGACCTGGGACGCGGCCGTCACCCCGAGCCGGTCGCGGACCAGGTGCTCGAACTCCGCCCGGTGGTCCATCAGCCAGGCCAGGTAGAACAGGCCCTGGTTGATGACGCCGGCGTCCGTGCCGCGCTTGTACTCAATGATGACCGGCGATCCGTTCTCGTCCAGCCCGAGCGAGTCGATCCGGCCCCCGTGGGCGGGCCCCGTGCTGTACTCGCTCGCCAGGAAGCGGACGCCCAGCAGCGCCTCCATGTGCGCCTCGACGAGAGCCTGCACATCGGCCTCGATCTCAGCAAGACGCGGCATGACCTCCGTCATGCCGCTGTTCGTCGTGTCCGTGCGGAACAGCTTCAGGCCCGACACCTTCCCCTCCTCGGCTCGGTGATCACCAACGCCGACGGGGTGCGGGATTGTTTCCGCGAGAGCCTTCGGGGGCGTGAAGATAGTGTGAGACCCTACGTACTGCTCGACCAGGGAGCTCGCGCCCCCCGGTGACCGGGAATCCACGATTCCCCCATGTGTCCCCCGCGACCTGGGGGACAGCTCCCGGAAGCTGCGTTTACGCAGGTCAGCCCCCGTAGCTCAGCGGATAGAGCACGTGCCTTCTAAGCGCCTGCTCGACGGCAACGGCTCACCGCGTACACCTGCAGAGTGTGAGCTGTAGAGAAAGGTGGGCCGTCGGTCGTCCAGTAAGCCGTGCTCGGCCGAGCTGCTGTCGTCGCCGTTGCCGCAGCAGGATGCCAGGAAGCGTCACGTGCCCGCACCGGGTTCGGGCACCGGCCTGCCCGGCGGGGTGAAGGCGGCCAGCACCGTGGCGGTGATGTGGCCGGCGGCATGCTCGGAGGTGAGACGGCCCGCACGGATCTCGTCGGCGGCACTGTGCATGACCGAGTGCAGGACGTTGACCAGCCACGCGATCGGCAGGTCGGTGCGGAAGACCCCCTCAGAACGGCCACGGGCGATGAGCGTCTCGACCCGGGCGGCCGGGCCGCTGTGCAGCTCGCGGATGCGACCAGGAGGCAGTTCCCTCTGGGCAGCGACCAACAGCGCACGCGCCTGGTCCACCAGACGCCAGCTGGCCTCGACATAGCGCGCCAGCGCGAGCAGCGGATCACCGGCCAGATCGACCGCGTCCAGTGCCTGATTGCCCCGGTCCACTGCGCGGCTCATCGCCGCATCGACGACCTCCGCCCGGGAGGCGAAGTGCGCGTACAGCGTCACCCGGCCCACGCCCGCGGCGCGCGCGATCTCGCTGAGGCTCGCCTCCGGGTTCTGTCCCAGGCACTCGGCCGCGGCCTTGACGATCGCGTCGATGCTCCGCAGGGCGTCGGCGCGTTTGACGGTGCTTCTACTGCCCATGCCCCACACCCTACCGGAATAAGTCGAACATAACTGTTTGGCTTAGGCGGGCTGCAGGTCTAACCTGAACAGCACTGTACGGATTATCCGTCGAGAGGTGAGCGTCATGAGTGACACGGAAACCGCGAGCACACACACGCCGCAGACACCCCATCCACGGCGCTGGCCGGTCCTCGGCCTGCTGGGACTGGCCCAGCTGATGCTCATCCTCGACATCACCGTGGTCGCCATCGCACTGCCCCACATGGGCACCGAACTGGACCTGGACCGCGCCGCCCTGACCTGGGTGGTCAGCGGCTACGCCCTCACCTTCGGCAGCCTGATGCTGCTCGGCGGCCGGGCCGCCGACCTGTTTGGCGCCAAGCGCGTCGTCCTGGCAGGGCTCACCCTGTTCACCGCCGCGTCCCTGGCCGCCGGACTGGCCACCGGCGCTCCCCTGCTGCTGGCCGCCCGGATCGCCCAGGGCGCGGGCGCCGCGATGCTCTCGCCGGCGGCCCTGTCGGTCGTGGTGAGACTGTTCGACGGCGACGAACGCAACAAGGCACTGGGTATCTGGTCGGCGCTCGGCGGCGGCGGCGCCGCCCTCGGCGTGCTGCTGGGCGGGCTGATCACCGCCGGGCCCGGCTGGGCCTGGGTCTTCTTCATCAACGTCCCCGTCGGCCTGGCCGTACTCGCCGCACTCGCCCGGATCCTGCCCACCCTGCCCAAGGCGGCCGCCGACTCCCTCGACGTGCCCGGCGCCGCCCTCGTCGCCGCGGCCACCGGTGCTCTCATCTACGCCCTGATCCGTGCCGGCGACCACGGCTGGCTCGACGCCCTCACCCTCGCCCTGTTCGCCGCCTCGGCAGCCGCATGCGCAGCTTTCACCGCCTGGCAGCGCCGGACGGCGGCACCGCTGATGGACCTTCGCCTGCTCAGCCGGCGCCCGGTACTGGCGGGCATCTTCATCATCGCGGTGGCCACGGCCCTGATGGTGGGTGTCTTCTTCCTCGGCTCCTTCTACCTGCAGAACCACCAGGGCCATGGCGCCTTGATGACCGGGGTGCTGTTCCTGCCGGTGGCGCTGGTGACCATGGCTGCCGCCACTACGGCCGGCCGCGTGATCGGCCGCCTCGGGGCCCGACTGCTGGCAACGGCGGCCCTGGTCCTCGCGGCCGCCGGATTCCTCGTCCCAGTCCTCTGGTCCGGCACCGCCGCCATGGTCACCGGCGTGAGTATCGCCGCGGCCGGTCTGGGCACCCTGTTCGTGGTCGCCTCGGCCACCGCCCTCGGCAGCGTCGCCCCACACGAGGCCGGGGTGGCCTCAGGAATCATCAGCACCTTCCACGAGTTCGGCGCCTCCACAGGCGCCGCCGCCGTATCCAGCGCCGCAGCCGCCAGCATCGCCACCCACACCCCCTCCGCCGCCGCGACCGGGTTCGACAACGCCTTCCTCGTCGCCACAGGCATCGCCGCGGCCTCCGCCCTCATCTCCCTGTGGCTGATCCCAGTCCAAATGGCCTGAGCCGAGCAGAATGCGGCTGCCAACCCGCGGCGGCCCCGACCTGCCCGCGACGGCTGCGGAGGTTGGGGGTGGAGTGGGCGTAGCCAGCACGGCACGGCCTCGCCGCCGAAGGCGCCGGCCACCTCCACCATCGTGGTGCCAGCCACCATCCCGGGCGTGCTCATTAGCCGGGGCGCAGGGTGCCCGGCCCAGTGCGACGTCGTTGAACACGGCATCGCATGCATGCACGCCCGCCCCCGCGGAGTACCCGAGTGAGCCCCGGACCGCCTGGCGGCCCGGGGCGTGAAGCCTGTCGGTACACGAGACACTGGTCAGCCCGGTGATCACAGCCCACGGCCGGGTCTGCGGCACTTCACGCGGCCTTGGCCAGGGCGGACCGTTCTTTGCTGGGCACATGGCGGGCGGGAGTCGAGAGTCTCGTCATGGTTCCTCGTCCGTCGTGGCGCGGCCACAGGAGGAGGGCACCGATCGCTCCCGCTCCGGCAAGGATCGCGAGGACGGACCAGGCGAGGGGGAGGCCCGCGTTCGTTCCGAGCCACCCCGCGATGGGATAGGTGATCAGCCAGGCCAGGTGCGACAGAGAGAATTGGGCGGCGAATGCCTCGGGGATCGCGTTCCGTCCGACGGAGGCACGCAGGACCTTGCCGGTCGGAGTGATGATCAGCGCCATGCCGACACCGATCGCGGTCCAGGTGATCGCCGTACCGGTCCATGTGGCGAGCCCAGTCACGACGAGCGTCACCGCGGCACCCGTGGCGCCGACGAGGACTCCGGCGCCGGTCATCATGACGGTGCGGGCGGAGACCCGGTCGAGGACGCGGGGCAGTACGAGGGCGGCCAGGAGGGTTCCGGTGCCGGAGGCGGCGAGCATCCAGGCGACGTCCGGCTGCGAGCCGCCGAGCCGGTCGCGGACGTGGTTGACAGTGTTGACGACGACGATCGACCCTGCCGCCGCAACCACGAGATTGAGTGCCATGAGGCCGCGCAGTCGAGGCGTGCGGAGGAAGGTCCTGATCCCCGCTGCCGCCTTGTCCCACGCCTTGGTGTGGGTACTGGGGCGGGCGTCGGGGACGCGTGCCGACAGGACGAGCAGGCCGGAGACGAGGAAGCCGGCGGAGGTTCCCAGGAACAGTCGGTCGAAGCTCATGAACGTCAGGGCGACGGCCGCCAGCACGGGGCTGAGCAGGCTCTCCATGGTGGAGGCGACTTGGGAGGCGGACAGGGCACGCGTGTAGGCGGACTCGTCGGTGACGATGTCGGGGATGACGGCTTGGAATGTCGGGGTGAAGGCCGCGGAGGCGGTCTGGAGCAGGCCAATCAGGACGTAGACGTGCCAGACCTCGGTGACCAGCGGCAGTACCAGGACCACCGCACCGCGGACCACGTCGAGGAGGACCAGGAGCGTTCTTCTGGGAAGCCGGTCGACGTACGCGGCGGCCAGGGGCGCGATGACCACGTACATGACCATCTTGATGGTGAGGGCCGTACCGAGGACCATGCCGGCGTGCGGACCGGCGAGGTCGTAGGCGAGCAGGCCGAGGGCCACTGTGGTCAGCCCGGTGCCGAACAGGGCGATGACCTGGGCACTGAACAGGCGGCGATAGTCGCGGAGGGCGAACAGACGCATGGCGTTTTCCTTCCGTGTCCATGCGGCGGGGCACGGCTCCGGAGCGGAGGCCGTGCCCCGCGGGTACAGGCGGGCAGGTCTCTAGGCACGGGCGGCGCTTTCCGGGGTGAGGCCGGCGAGCAGGTTGAAGGCGCCGGTGAGGATGTTGAGTGCGACGACGCCGACGACGTCGGCGATCGCGCGGTCGCTGTAGCCGTGCTCGCGCAGGGCGGTGACCTGGTCGTCGGTGATCGACGCCGGCTCGCGGTAGATCTGGGGGGCGAGGGTAATGACCGCGGCGATCGCGGGGTCGGCCGAGGTGCCCGCGCGGGCTCGCTCGATCTCCTCCTCGTCCACGCACAGGGCGCGGGCGGCGCTGACGTGCGCGTCGAGGCACAGTCCGCAGCCCTGCTGGGCCTGGACGGCGATCGAGACGCGTTCGCTGATCCGGCGGTTCAGCTTGGCGCGGCCCATGGCCCGGCTGAGTTGGAGGTAGCCGCCGAGCACGGCCGGGGAGTGCGCCATCGTGGCGACCATGTCACCGACTTGGCCGTGGCGGGAGACCAGGTCGGCGAGGAGATCGCGGGAGGCGCCAACCGCCGTGTCGGGTGTGAGGCGGGTCAGGCGGGGCATGACGCTCCTTCTGCTTATGGTCAGTGGTGGGCGTGGTGTGTGTGGTGGCCGTGGTCGTGGCCCGCGTGCCCGGGTGCGGTGACCGAGTTGACCGACGTGACCGCGGCGGGCTCGGTGGTCCGCACGGTGAACTCGGCGGTCCGGACGATGTCGGCGTGCTGGAAGTCCAGGTACAGCCGGTAGGTGCCGGCCGTGGGCGCTACGGCCATGAAGGAGATGCCGGGTCCCGGCGCGGTGGTGCCGTCACCGGGCTCGCCCTCCGGGTGGACGTGGAGGTAGCCCAGGTCGCCGACCCGCAGCGCGACCAGGTGCCCGTACGCGGCCAGGTAGGGCTGCAGATCGGTGACGGGGCGGCCGTTCCGGCTGACGGTGAGGGTCAGCTCGCTCGCCTCGCCGGGCACGAGCGTGCCGTCGAGCGCGACGGTGTACTCGCCGATCCGCGCGATGCCGGTGGCCTCGGGGAGCGGCTGTGGGGCGTACGGCCCGGCGACCGCGGCGTCGATCCCGAGCGTCAGGGTGCCGTCGTGGCCGACCGGGTGGATGTCGGCGAAGAACCTCCAGTCCCCCGGTTCCAGGGTCAGTTCGGTGCTCCAGGTGCCCTTCTCGTCCCGCACGGGGTGGACGTGCTGGAATCCGGCCGTGTCGCGCCGTACGGCGATGAAGTGCAGTTCCTTCTCGTGCTCAGGCACGAACTCGGTCACCGCCCGCCCGTCGGGGCCGATCACCCGGAAGCTGACCGGCTGCACGCCGGCGGCGAGGATCGTCGAGTCGAGCTCGAGGGTGTACCCGTTCTCGGAGACCGACAGCCCACCGGGCTGGGCCCCGCCGTGGACACCGTGGACACCGTGGCTGGTGTGGCCGTGGCCAGCGTGATTCGTCATGGCATCTCCCATGGTTGTGATGCGCCTTCGGGCGTTGTCCGTTCAGGACGTTGATCGCAACCATATACCCCCCCGGGGTATTCCGGTACCTCGATGATTGAAATCTCGCGAGAGGGCTTCGAGGCGGATCTGCCAGATGCACCCACCCACCTGTCCCGGCGCCGTGACGCCAGCGTGCCGGCACGGCTGGCTCTGCGGTGACTCCCGCGAACGGCAGCAGAACGACAGGGCACCTGGTGACGCGCGGCAGAGAAACTGGCGCCGCCTACGCGAACGCGGTCCATGCAGGGGGCAGGCGGGCAGCACCCGGTGCTCGGACGACTTCGACGCATCGAGGGATGGGCGAGAGGCCAGGCAGGAGAATGGTGGAAGAGGGCACTCACTGGAGAGGAAAGTCTCCGGAGAAGACGCCCGCGTCGGCATCGAAGGCCACTTCCCGGTCCGTCTGAGGGCTCGCCGGGTCCTTCTCATCGAGGGAAGGTCTGCCCGGCGGCAGCGCAGTCGGCAGCGCTATCGGCGGGACGACAGGCTCCTCTTTCCGCACCCAGCCGTGGCGGCGCAGCGGCCGGTGTCCCCTGTCTGCAACCTCAGGGAGATGCCGACTTACGAAGGAGGCGCGGTTGCTTCAGGGCAGCAGCGGTCCTTCGGCGATGGTGAGTACGGCTTGTCCGGCGATGCCGAGTGTGAGGGAAAGGGTGCCCGCTAGGTGAGCGGTGGCAGCGGACCAGCGTCGTGGGCCGGTCTGCGTATCGGTGGGTGCCGTGCCGGTGGTGAGGAACAGGGGGCCGAGCCAGCGCAGGTAGTAGAAGAGCGAGGCGACGGTGTTGGCGACGGCGAGGGCGGCGAGCCAGGTGTAGCCGCCGTCGATGGTCGCGCTGAAGATCTCCAGTTTGCCGAGGAAGACGCCGGTAGGCGGCGTGCCGACCAGGCCCAGGAGACAGACGACGAGCACGGCCGCGAGGTCGGGGCGGCGGCGGGCGAGGCCGCGGTAGTCGGTGAGGGCACGGGCCCGCGGAAGTGTCGCAACGACCGCGAAGGCGCCGAGGTTGGTGACGGCGTAGGCGGCCAGGTAGAGCAGCAGGCTCCGCTGAACGGTGCCGCTGCGGGTGGTGACGGCCAGGGCCATGAGCAGGTAGCCGACCTGACTGATCGTGGAGTAGGCGAGCAGGCGTTTGACGGAGGTCTGGAAGAACGCCGCGAGATTGCCCAGGGTCATGGTGACCGCGGCGAGAATCGCGAGAAGCAGCGGCCAGTTGACGTCGCTGTCGGCGAGTGCCTGTTGCAGCAGCCGGTAACCGGCGATCAGACCACCGACTTTGGGCAGGGTGGTGACGTACGCGGCGACGGGTGCCGGCGCCCCGTCGGTGACGTCGGGCACCCAGAAGTGGGCCGGTACGGCGCCGATCTTGAAGAGCAGGCCGGCGAGGACGCCGACGAGTCCGACGGCGACGAGTCCGTAGGGCGCGGAGGGCAGGGTCTTGGCGAGTTCGCTGTAGTGGGTGGCGTGGCCGGCGCCGTAGAGGAGCGCGGTGCCGGCGAGCATGGTGATGCCCAGCAGGGCGCCCATAAGGTAGTACTTCAGGGCGGCTTCGGTGCCGGGGGCGTCCTTCGCGAACCCGGCGAGTGCGTAGGCGGGGACGCTGGCCAGCAGGTAGGCGGCGAAGAGCATCAGCAGGTCGTTCGCGCCGGTGAGGGCGAGGGTGCCGGCGCCGGTCATCAGGAGCAGCACCCAGTACTCGGCCTCGCGTTTGTGGCGCCGTACGGTCTCCACCGACATGCAGATGATCAGCAGCAGAGCGACGAGCACGATGAGCCGCCCGGTGTCGGTGGCGGCGTCGACGGCGAACGCGGCGGCGAAGACGGTCTGTTCGCGGTCGGTGACCATGGTGACGGCGGTGGCCGTCAGGCCGGTCGCGCAGGCGGCCGCGGCGAGTACGGCCACGAGCCACTGACGGCGGCGGGGCAGCCAGGAGCCGGCCAGGAGGCCGATGACGGCGGCGCCGAGGAGGGCGATTTCGGGGATGAGGGCGGCCAGGTTCTCGTTCACCGTGCGACCAGGCCCGTCAGGGTGCGGCTGGCGGGTTCGATGACGTCCAGCAGCCAGCGCGGTGCGATGCCGATCACCAGGGCCACCGCGAGCAGCGGCACCGTGGACAGCGCCTCGGCCTTTCTCAAGTCGCGGACAATGCCGGTGGGGATGGTTTCGGGAAGGCGCGGGGTACCGAGGAACATGCGCCGCAGTGCGGTCAGGAACAGGGCGGCGGTGATGAGGATGCCGGTCACGGCGATGGCGGTGGCAATGGCGTGGGAGGCCAGGCTGCCGGTGAAGATCTGGAATTCGGCGATGAAGCCGGAAAAGCCTGGAATGCCGAGGCTGGCGAACGCGGCGACGGCGGTGACCGCCGCGAAGCGCGGGGCATGCGCGGCCAGGCCGGAGTACGAGTCCATCGTGTATGTGCGTCCGCGGTCGTAGAGCACCCCGGCGAGCAGGAACAGAGCGGCGGTGATCAGTCCGTGGCTGACCATCTGGGTGACGGCTCCGGTCACCGCCAGGGTGCGCGCCTGGGCGTCGCTGCCCGCGAGTGTCCCGGCGGCACCGACGGCCAGGACGACGTAGCCCATGTGGTTGACCGACGTGTAGGCGATCATGCGTTTGAAGTCCGTCTGCGCCAACGCTACCAAGGCCCCGTAGACGACGGACACGGCGCCGACGATCACGATGACGAGCGCGTAGTGGCGCCAGCTGCCGGGCAGCAGGGGCATGGCGATGCGGACGAACCCGTAGGTGCCCATCTTCAGCAGGACTCCGGCGAGGATCGCCGAGCCGGTGGCGGGGGCGTCGGTGTGGGCGGGCGGCAGCCAGGTGTGGAAGGGCACGGTCGGCGTTTTGACCGCGAGACCGACGCCGATGGCCAGCAGTACGAGGCCCGCGTACAGGCCGCGTCCGGCGAGCGGGTTCGCGCGGGTGAGGTCGACGATGTCGAAGGTGTGCGGGTCGGCCGCCAGGTAGAGGCCGATGAAGCCGAGGAGGAGGGCGAGCGAGCCGACGAAGGTGTACAGGAAGAACTTCAGCGCCGCGGCCCGGGCTCGTTCGCCGTGTCCCCATCCCGCGATGACGAAGAACATGCCGACGATCGACAGGTCGAAGAAGACGAAGAACAGAATGAGGTCGAGGGCGACGAACAGACCGATGCTGACGGTCTGCAGGAACAGGAAGAGGCAGACGTAGGAGCGTACGCGCCGCGTCTCGCGCAGGGAGTGGACCGCGACGGCCAGGAACAGCAGGCAGGTCAGGGCGACCAGGGGCAGGGACAGTCCGTCGACGCCCACGTGGTAGCCGACTCCCGCGCTGGGGATCCAGCGCACCCGCTGCTCGTACTGCATCCCGCCGTCGGTGTCGTAGCCGGTCCACACGCCGACGACCAGGGCCAGGTCCACGGCAGCGGTGGTGATCCACACCCATACGTACGCCCGCTCGGGGAGAGTGCGCGGCAGGAGCAGCAGTACCGCGCACACCAGCAGCGGCAGGAACGTGACGACGGTCAGCACAGGGGTTACCTCACCAACAGGATGATCAGGACCAGTACGGCGAAGCCCGCGGCGGCCTGGGCGTAGTACTGATGCAGCAGTCCGGTCTGCGGGCGGCGCGCCCACCGGCCCAGGCTCCGCGCACCGGTCGCAACGGCACGGACTCCGGCGTCGATGCCGCCGTCGTCCAGACGGCGTGCGAGCCGGGCCGCCGCGAGGCCGCCCCGGGCGGTCTGCCGTACGGCGCCGTCGACGACCCGATCGTCGAAGTCGGCCAGCGTGCGCGCGAGGCCCAGCACCGGGCGGACCACGACGAGCCGCGCGGCCCGCTCCAGGTACAGCCACCCGTGAGTCCATCGGACGGCCGCGCGCGACAGCCCTGCGGATGCAGGGCGGGAAGCCCACCGCCAGGCCAGGCCGACGGCGGCGAGCGCCACGGCGGCGGACAGTCCGAGTTCCCACGGCTCGGGGGACGGTTCGCCCTGGGCGCCGACCAGCCCCTTCAGCCAGGACGCCGGTCCCGGCAAGGCCAGTACTCCCAGTACCGCCGCGGCGAAGGTGAGGGCGAGGAGCGGGGCGGGTGTCGAACCGGCGACGCGACGGGTGCCGCGCTCCTCGGTGTCGTATCCGAGTTCCGCGTCGGCAGGGAGGGGACGGGTGACGTACCAGACGGCTTTGACGCTGTACACGGCGGCGACGGCAGCCGCCGCGAGGCCCACCGCGTACAGCGCGGTCGACTCGGTGCGGGCGGCGGCGAGGACCTCGTCCTTGGCCGCCCACAGGGACAGGGGCGGCAACCCGGCCAGGGTGAGCGCGCCCACCGCGAAGGCCACGCCGACCAGTGGGTGGACGCGGGCCGCCCCACGCAGTGCCGGCAGTTGCTTGGTGCCCAGCGCGGTCAGCCAGGCGCCCGCGGCGAGGAACAGAGCCGACTTGGTGGCGGCATGGGAGACGAGCTGGGTGGTGCCCGCGGCGACGCCGCCGCTGCCCGCGGCCAGCACCATGAAGCCGATCTGGGCGGAGGTGGAGGCCGCGAGGAGCTGCTTGAGGTCGGTCTGGGCCACCGCGACCAGCCCCAGGACGAGGGCGGTGGCCGCGCCGGTCCAGGCGACCAGCGGCCCGGCCCAGGCCGTGGCGTCCAGCAGCGAGACGAGTCGCAGCAGCAGGTAAGCGCCCGCGGCGACCATGGTCGCCGAGTGCAGCAGCGCCGAGACCGGGCTCGGACCCTGCATGGCGCGCGACAGCCAGAACGAGAACGGCAGTGCCGCAGACTTGCCGAGGGCGGCCACCACCACGCCCGCGGTGATCACGTGCAGCCAGGGCGCGTCCGCGTCCGGGAGAGCGTCCAGGCGCAGCGAGCCGATGCCGCCGGCCATCGCGGCGCCGGCTGCCAGGTACAGGCCGAGGTCGGCGGCGCGGGTGGTGAGGAACGCGACGTCGGCGGCCTCCGCCCGCTCCGGCTGCCGCCACCAGTAGCCGATCAGTGCCCAGCTGGTGGCCCCCATCACTTCCCAGGCCATCAGCAGCAGCGGCAGGGTGGTCGCCGTGACGGTGACGAGCATGGCGCCGGCGAAGAGCAGCATGAGCCCGAAGAAGCGGCCCCGGTTCTCGTGGGCGGCGAACTCGCCCACGGCGAAGGCCAGCACGGCGGTGGTGACCGCGGCGACGGTGACCACCATCACCGCGGACAGGCCGTCCACCGCCAGTCCCGCCTCCATCCCGGCGAACAGCGGCGCGCTCGCTTTCGGCCGGGTCAGCGCGGCGGCGACCGCCGCACCGAGCGTGGCGACAGCGGCCGCCACACCGGCGGCGGGGACCAGGCCGCCTCGGCGGGGTCCCGTGAGGGCGAGGACCGCTCCCCCGCCCAGGGGGAGAGCGATGAGCAGCCAGAGCACCGCGCTCATCCCTTCAGGTCCTCGGCCATGTCGGTCATGTCGACCTGGCGGGCGCGGTAGATGGCGGTGGTGACGGCGAAGCCCATGGCCATCTCCACGGCCATCGCCACCACGGCCGCCACGATCACGACCTGGCCGCTGCCGGCGGCGGGGGCGAGGAAGTACCAGAAGTCGGCGGCGGCGACGATGACGCCGCCGATCATCAGCTCGATCCCCATCATGATCATGACGATGGACTGCTGGGAGAGGGCACCGAACAGGCCGGTGCAGAAGAGCCCGGCCGCGAGGACCAGCAGGAGTTCGAACGTCATCGGCCCACTCCCCCGCCGGCCGAGTCGTTCGCAGGCCGCTGATCGAGGTCGTCTCCGAAACGGTCGTACCGGCCGCGGCGGGTGGCGAGGACGGTGGCACCCACCATGGTGGCCAGGAGTACGAATCCGAGCGTGACCATGGTCAGCATCTGGTCGCCCATCAACGACATCCCGACCTGGAACGTGGTGTCCTCGAGCCGCGCTCCCGTGCGGTCGGGCCACGGCACCAGGAAGATCCCCACGACCAGGGCGGCGAACACGAGGCCGCTGATGACCAGTGAGCCGCGCTTGTTGTGCAGCATCGACATCGGCATCAGACCGGCCGGATTCATCATGTACGCGATCATGAAAACCGCCATGATCACCATCTCCATGACCATCATCAGCACGATCACCACGCCGAGATACGGCAGCCGCAGCACGGTCACCACCCCGCCCACGCACACCAGGGAGCCCAGGAGGGCGAACGTGACCCGAGCCATGGAGTTCAAGGTGAAGACCAGGACGCCGCCGACCAGGGCGAGCACGCCCAGTACCCACAGCAGCACCGTGCTCGTCGTGCCCATGACGCGTTCCTTTCCTAACGGGTGAGACTGACCAGGGCCGGCACCAGGGCCTGGAGGACGGACAGCGGCAGGAGCACCACCCAGGCCAGTTCGACGTACCGGTCGGCGCGGAGCATGGGCAGCCGCCGCAGCGTCCACACCAGCACCGCCAGTACCAGCAGGGTCTTGACCAACGACCAGGCCCAGGCGGGCAGCCCCGGCCCGGCGCCGCCGCCCAGGAACAGCGGCACCGCCATCGCGGCCCCGGCCGCCAGCCACAGCCACCGCCCTGCCTGCAGCAGCAGCCGGTCCACCCCGCTCGTCTCCCCCAGTACGCCGTCGGCGACGTCCCGCCCGAGCGGATACGCGAACGGTCCCAGGAAGCTGAAGGCCAGAACTCCTGCCAGGTAGAGGACGAAGGCGAACGGCATCCACACCGCGTACCACAAGCCGTGCTGGGCGCCGACGATGTCGGTCACCCGCAGGGACTCGGCGCCCGTGGCGGCCGAGATCAGCGCGAACATCAGCGGCAGCTCGTAAGCCAGGCCCAAGGCGAGGAAGCGGTAGCCGCCGACCAGGGAGAAGGCGGCGTTCGGACCCCAGCCGGCCAGCCACAGCCCGGCCCAGGTCAGCACCTCCATGGCGTTGAACCACACCACCCCGACCGACAGATCGGCGACGACGCGGTTGCCGAACGGGATGACCAGCGTGGCCAGTACCGCGGCCACCGGGACGGTGATCACACCCGCCCGCCACAGCAACCGATCCGGTGCGGGCAACCGCCGCGGCTGCGCCAGCAGCGCCCGCGGCACGGCGAGAAGCGGCCGCACCGCAGTATGGGCGGTGATCCGACGGCCCGCGTTCCGGGCGTCCAGTGCCGCGTCGGCCGCCACTGCCAGCACCGCGAAGACGAGCAGCATCGCCGGGGCGGCCGGCAGCGCCCACCACGTCCCCGCCTCAGCCACGGGCCACCTCCAGCCGACACGCGGTCAGTTCGTCCGGGTCCGGGTCGAGGCTGGCGACGACGAGACGGGCCGCGCCCAGTTCGGCCCCCACCAACAGGCGGGGAAGCAGCTTCACCAGGGCGGCCGACGGCGGGCGTTCGGCGTCCCACCGACCGCGCGGGCTCTCCTGCGCCACCGGATTGAGCGGGGCGGTCGCGTCCAGCTGCCGTACGGCGTCCATGACCTCGGTGAGCCATTGGCGGTAGCGGGCCGGTACATCCCCGCCGGCCGCCCGTACGGCGGGACCGGTGACACTTGCGGCTCGTGCGTCGGCCGCGCTCAGCAGACCGACGCCTCGCGTCAGCCAGTACAGGGTGCGTGACCGCCCGACCCGCCGGGTGAAGCGCTCCGCCCGGGGCAGGATCGCCGAGGCGGGCGCCTCCTCCAGCAGGTCGTCGCGCAGCCGCCGGGCCGTCACCGCCTCGGCGGGCCAGCCGGCCACCGACAGCAGTCGGCCCAGGCTGTCCAGGTGCGCCGCGGCCCGCCGCCGGGCCGCCTCCCCCACGCACACCGGCTCGCCCGTGGTGGCTCGCAGCCACGGCCGGCTCCAGAAGGGGTCGGCTGGTCCGCCGGCGGGCGGATCGTCGAGGTCGGCACGTTGGACGACGTCGCCCTGAAGCACCACGCGAAGGGTCAGGCCGGCGGGCCAGTCGGCCAGAAAGGGCCCCAACGGCACGTGCAGGCGGTCCAGCGTCAGACCGTCGCGGTCCTCCCCCGGTTCGGCCATGGCCAGTCCGCCCGGCATCTCCATGCCACCATGCCCATGACCGTGACCGGTGTGTCCGTGACCGTCGTGACCATGACGGGCGTGGTCGTCATCGCCGTCCCCGTGACCGGTGCCGCCATGACCGGCGTGCTCACCGCCGTGGCCACTGGCCTCCGGGCCATCGTCGTGATGCCGCGCGTGTGCGCCGCCTTCGAAGCCGCGATCGTCTTTCGCGTGATCGGCTCGCACCGATTCCGCGTCGTGCTTTCCGGGCTCTCCGTGCCCGTGCTCTCCCGCGGTGCGGTCGGCCCCGCCCCGGTCGCCCTCTGGTGTGGCCAACCGAGCGCGGCCGGCTTCGAGGACCGATGCCACCTCGTCGGCCGTCACGGCTCGCACGCGCACGCGCGGCCGCGGCATGTCCTGCCACAACCGTTCCAGCGCCGGACCCAGCCGCGAGCAGTCAGGACCCGCCACCAGCATCAAGTCGGCTCCGGCCGGGGTCGACGCCGACGGCCAGTCCCGGGACCGCAGTTCCTTCTCGGCGGCCAGCCGCACCGGCGTACCGCCCGGCGTGGTCACCAGCAGGACGCGTGGCCGGGCGGCCGCTGCGCGGGTCAGGGCGGCGGTCAGGCCCACCGCAGTGCTCCTTCCCGCCATGCGTAGATCACACCCGTGAGCAGGACGGCGAGGAAGACGAACATCTCGATCACCGCACTGGGTCCCATCGCGGAGATCACCAGTGTCCACGGGTACATGAAGACCATCTCCATGTCGAAGGCGAGGAAGAGCATCGTCACCGTGTACCAGCGCATGTGGAAACGGCTGACCGCGTGTTCCGTCGGCTCCAGTCCCGATCCGAACGGCTGCGCGGGCAGCGGACCGGACGAGAGCCGAAGCGCCCAGGCCGCTCCGTATGCTCCGGCCACCGCCAGCAGGGCCAGCCCCAGCAAGGACAGCGCGGCGGTGAAGCCACTCACCGGATGCCACCACCCAGGAGGTCCCTCCCACGCCCCGCGACTTGTACGTCGAGGCGCCCGTCGGCGGGCGCTGTCCCGCCCGCACTCCGCGTCGAACCCATCTGTCGCTCCGTTCCCGCTGTGCCGGAAGCGTTGGGTACCCCCCGGAGGCATACGCAGTCCCGGAGGGCACGAGTCGTACGGCGGCGTGGGCCCCGAAGCCGCAGTCGGCACGCTCCACCGCCCGGCGTCGAGTGCTACGGCCACGGTGCCGGACGTCCACACACCGCGCGAGGCGGCCGGGTCCATCGGTGCCCCGAGGGGGTGTCCGTGCGTCAGGCGGGGGCGAGTGGCGCCTCTGCCCGCGCGATCAGGCGCTCGCTGCGGGCCAGGGCGGCGACGGATGCCGCGCAGGCCAGTCCGGTCGCGGCCAGGGAGCACCAGGTCAGCCAGAGGGCGTCCTCGTGTTCGGCGAAGTCCCACAGGGCTCCGGTGGTGAGGTTGCCGAGGGTGATGCCGAGGCCCGAGACGGTGTTGTACAGCCCGTAATGGGTCGCCACGAGCCGGTTGCCGGAGAGCGTGACGACGGTGTCCATTTCGAAGGGGTAGACGACGGCACCGCCGACAGCCAGGAGGACCACGGCCAGGACCAGGGCGGTCAGTACGGCGGCCGGGGCCTCAGGTGGTGCCAGGGCGAGCGGCACGAAGGCCGCCCCCATGGCGGTCAGTCCGCGGACGAGGGCCTGAGCGGGCGTCCAGCGTCGCTTCGCCCAGCCGGTAAGCCGCAATTGCCCCACCACGGCGACGGCAGCCGAGACGACGAAGAGTCCGCTGGTCACCCAGGTCCCCTTGTCCCCGAGGACGTCGGCTGCGGCCAGGGGCAGTGCCAGGTAGACCTGAAATGTGAGGACGTACGAGCCGGTCATCGCGAGGGCGAAGAGCAGGAAGGGCCGGTTGGCCACGACCGTGCGCCACTGCGCCAGTACATTGCCCGGCGTCGCGCCGGGTGCCTCGCCACGGCGGGCGGGCAGGGCACGCCATTGCAGGACGGTCAGCAGGGTGAAGATCGCGGCAGCGACTGTGCAGACGAGCCGGAAGTCGGCAGCCAGCAGGGCCAGGCCCACCAGCGGGCCGAGGACCATTCCGGCCTGGTAGTAGACGTTGAAGGTGGCGAAGGCGTCCACGCGTCGTTCGCCGGCTTCGGCGGCCAGGTAGGCGCGTACGGCAGGGTTGAACAAGGCGCCCGCGAAGCCGGTGGCCGCTGACGCGGCAATCAGGGCCGGGAGGTTGTCGACCCAGCCGAGCAGGCCGAAGCCGACGGTGCGGAGCAGGCAGCCAGCCATGATGGGGGCCTTGTAGCCGTAGCGGTCGGCGATGGTGCCTCCGATGAGGAACATGCCCTGCTGGGAGAAGTTGCGTACGCCCAGGACGAGTCCGACGGCCCATGCCGCCAGCCCGAGCCCGCCGGCCAGGTGGGCTGCCAGATAGGGCATGAGCATGTAGAAGGCGAGGTTGATGGCGAACTGGTTGGCCATCAACAGTCGGACCGGGGCTGGGAACGAGTGGGTCTGCTGCCACAGGTGCTTCATCGTGCGACTCCTACGGTCTCGTCTCCCGCTCCCTGGGCGTCGGCGGTGGCCAGGGGGTCGATGACGTGGGTGCAGCGCGTCCAGCGGGTCACCACCCGCTCGTCCGGCCGGGCGATCTCCTCCGGATCGTCGGCGGGCGGGGCGTCGAGCAGTCCGTGCTCTTGGCAGTAGGCGTCGTCGAAGACCGTGCCGATGTAGCGCTGCGGGCCATCAGGGAAGATGGCGACGATCCGGTTCGCGGCGGGCAGGGTGCGAGCCGCCCATCGGGCGACGAGGGCGACCGCGCCGACACTCCATCCCCCGGTTGTGTAGTGATCACGGGCCAGCCTGCGTGCCGACCACACCGCTTCCGGTGCGGCGACCCAGTGGACCTCGTCGAACAGGTGGTAGGCGACGTTGCGTGGGTGGATGCTGCTGCCCAGGCCCCGCATCAGACGGGGTGCGGCGGGCTGGCCGAAGATGGTCGAGCCGCAGGTGTCCACACCGATGACCCGCAGGTGGGGGAAGAGCCCACGCAGGACGGAGGCGATCCCGGCGGAGTGGCCGCCCGTGCCGACGGACACGACGAGGGTGTCGATCCGGCCGAGCTGGTCGACGAGTTCGTGGGCGAGCGGAGCGTAGGCGGTCACGTTATCCGGGTTGTTGTACTGGTCGGGGCACCATGCGCCGGGATGGGCGGTGAGCAGCTCTTGCACCCGGTGCAGGCGGGCGCGCTGCCAGCCTCCACAGGCGTGCGGGGTGTCGACGCGGTCCACGGTGGCCCCGTACGCCGTGAGGAGTCCTGTCATCAGGGGTTCCATGCCGGGGTCGGTGACGACGGTGACCGGGTGGCCGTAGGTCGCGCCGGCGAGGGCAAGGCCGAGGCCGAGCGTGCCGGAGGAGGACTCGACGATGCGTGCGCCGGGCAGGAGCTGTCCCCGCTCGCGGGCTGCACGGACCATGTGCAGGGCGGTGCGGTCCTTGATGCCGCCCGGGTTGTGGCCCTCGATCTTGGCCCAGAAGCCGCGCCCCGGGAGAGTGAAGGGGGCTCCGATCCGGAGGACAGGTGTGTTGCCGACCAGTCCGGCGGGAGTGTGCGTCAGTCGCTCGGTTTCGGGGAGAGGCTTCGCGGGCGCGGCCAGGACAGACGTGCAGGTCAGGTGATTCATGGCGTGGTTCTCCGGCAGCCGGTGTCTGAACAGCGACGGGCCGCGTGTAGAGGGGGCGGAGGTGATCGGTTGCTGAGCCGCGGCCGGATACGGGGCCGCGGTGCTTGGTCGATCAGGTCCGCCACACGCCGAGACGGGACCGCGTATGTCCGGTGGACGAGCAACCCGGGTCGAGAGCCGATGCCTGCGCGCCGGGCCGTGTGGGCGACGGCTGGGTGCCCTGCTCGACGCGGAGAACATGGAGGGCCGGGCCGTCAGCAAGGGGGATGTCGCGGGAGGGCTGCACCGTGGGCTCGTCCAGATCACAGCAGTGCGACTGGTGGTCATGCGGCGGCGCGCTCTGCAGCGACGCCATCCCGTCGTCGGCCGGTCCCGGCGTATGTCCACAGAAGGCTCCCGCGCTGTGCGCGGCGTCTGCCCGTGCCGTCCCGGCCGTCACCGGTCCGTGAGCGCAGGCCAGCAGGTGCACCAGCACGGCGAGCAGCACGACCAGCGGCGCCGCGGTGCGCGCCGGGGGCCGAGTGCTCGGTAGTACTGACCAGGCAGACATCAGGACGGACTGTAATGAATCGCATGCGCAAGGTCATTGTGGGCGGATCTACCGTTCGACGGTTCTGCTGGCGTGCGCCAGGGCCGGACACGGCTGGGACGTCCGCGAATGCGACGTGCAGCGGCCTTGACTGCCCGTAAATGCCGGTTCCGCTGACCACCGGATCGGGTGAACGTCAGCACCAACTGGTCGAGAGACGGGCACGGAGGCGTACGAGTGAGGACGGCCGCCGGTCGCGCCGTCACATCTGCGCTTTCGCGAAGGGCCCGTACGATGGGTGCGTGACCAGGAGTACTCGATCAAGCAGCCGCCCTGCCGGGCGGCTGTTCGTGCTGCTGGTGATGGCGGTACTGGCCGGAGTGCTGGGCATGCACGGCCTCGCCCCCGGTGCGACAGTGGCGGTGCAGGCGGCTACCGGCCACGAGATGGTGATGGTCCCTGCGGACGGCGTGCCTCACGCGGGCGGGGGATGCACGCACACGGATGGCGGTTCGAGTCATCTCGATCATGCCGATGGGACGTGTGCGGCGGCCGGCATCGGTTCGGCGTACACGCCGCCCGCGCTGACCGGCACCCTGCTGAACGCGCCTGCGACCCCCGCGCCCGCTGCCGCGTTCCCAGGGGCATCGCATGGTGGCCGAGCACCGCCCGACCTGTCGGAACTGCAGCTCCTGCGCATATAGAGCGGCCCGCTCGGCTCCCGTGCGCCCGGCCCTGCCGGTGACGGGTGCCGTGCTTCCGCACGCTCTACATCCGTTCCCACCGCGTGCCGCGAAACGGCGCGCGTCAAGGAGTTGCACCACCATGATCCGCAAGCGTTCCCTCATGCGCCGTACTGCCGCCGTAGCCGCCGCAGGCGCGGCAGCACTGGTCCTGGCCGCCTGTGGCGGCAACGGTGACGATGACGGCTCGGCTGGACACGGCGGCCACGCCGCCACCGCTTCCTCGTCCGCCCCGGCGTCGGCGTCGCAGGGGCAGCACAACGCTGCCGATGTGGCCTTCGCGAAGGGGATGATCCCCCACCACCGCCAGGCCGTCGAGATGGCCGACCTGGCGCCCGACCGTGCGCAGTCGGCCGAGGTGAAAAAGCTCGCCGCCGACATCAAGAAGGCCCAGGACCCGGAGATCAAGACGCTCTCCGGGTGGCTGACGTCGTGGGGCGAGGACGTGCCCGCCGAGGGTGCCATGGACCACTCCATGCACGACATGGGCGGCATGATGACGGCCGAGGAGATGACCGAGCTCGAGAACGCCTCGGGCAAGGCGTTCGACACCGCCTTCATGGAAATGATGATCAAGCACCACGAAGGCGCGGTCGACATGGCGAAGACCGAGCAGGCCGACGGCGCCTACGGACCGGCCAAGAAGATGGCCGGAGAGATCATCGACTCGCAGAGCGCGGAGATCGAGCAGATGAACCAACTGCTCGGCAAGGGCTGATCACAGCACGCCGGGGCGGGTGGACACCGAAGGCGTCCACCCGCCCCGGTCTCCCTCCCCTCGTCTCCCTTCTCGCTGCCTGGACCTCACACCATGACTCGCATACCGCTGCCCCGTCCGCGTGCCCTGTTCCTGCTCGCGGCCGCCGGCCTGCTCCTCGCCTCGTGTTCCGCCACCGACACCACCACCGAATCCGGCAAGGAAGGGGCGCTTCCCGATCCGGGCACCGGACACCTGCACGGCCTGGGCGTCGACCCGGCCGACGGCACGGTCTATGCCGCCGGCCACCACGGCGTTTTTCGCCTGGAGGACGGGAGCGCGATCCGGGTCGCCGACCGCTACCAGGACACCATGGGTTTCACCGTGACCGGCCCGTCCACGTTCTTGGCCAGCGGTCATCCCGGCCCTGCGGATACCGGCACTCGACCAGCTCACCTGGGCCTGATCCGGAGCACGGACGCTGGCCGCACCTGGCAGGCTCTCTCCGCCGAAGGTGAGGCCGACTTCCACGCCTTGGAGGAGGCCGGTGATTCGCTGTACGGGTTCGACAGCCAGAGCAAAAGGGTGTGGGCCAGTACCGACGGGGGCCGCTCCTGGGACAAGGGCGCGAAGGTATCGGCGCTCGACCTCGCTTCCCATCCGAGCAGCGCGGCCACCGTGTGGGCGGCCACCGGCACGGGGCTGTCCCGCAGTGACGACGGTGCACGGACCTTCCACCCCGTCCCCTCGACGCCCGACCTGGTCGCGGTGGAGGAACCGGATCCGGGCAAGCTGCTGGCGCTCACGGCCGACGGCCGGGTCGTCGCCAGCCTCGATGGGCGGACATGGGCGGAGCAGGGCCGCTTGCCCGCGGGCGGAGAGGGCAGGGTGCTGACCGCGGTGACCACGCAGCACCTTCTGGCAGCAGACAGCGCGGACGCCGTCTACGAGTCGGTCGATAGCGGGCGAACCTGGATGTCCCTGCATCGCCCGGCAACGGATGCCGATCGCACCTAGCGGAGTCACCATTCGGGGAGCCATCGGTGCGATTCCGGCCCACCCCGCCCAGGTTCGGCCGGGCAGGTCCGGCGTATGTCGTTGACGATGGTGGTCGCCGTGCTGGACCGGCCCGTGCCAGGGCAGCGTTTAGGGGCGGCCGCTTCGGGCGTGATGGCGGGCACATGCGTCCGCGCAGGACGGACGGCCGAGACTCTGGTGGGAGAGATGGGACGCGAGGGCCTGAAGCAGCGCGACGACCGTCATCTTGACGACGGGGTGTCCAGCTGCCCGGCGCATCGTGACGGTCCACGACGGTGTGGCCATGGGTGAAGTCCCTCCTGGGATTGCTTGCCGGTCATGGGTGTGGTGACAGGCGCCGGCGGTCCGCCAGTTCCGGGAACAGGGATCTGACGGACCGCCGGCCGCGACATCGCTCCTTGGCGGCTTCACAGTCCACGGCTCACACCTCTGCCTTCTCACCCAGCGCGCTGGGCTGCTCCGCACTGGCGGCGGCCACGTCCTTCTCGGTGCGCATCACGAGGAGCGTGATGAGACCGCCGACGGCGGCGATGGCGGCGGCCGCGGTGAACGCCGCGCTGAAGCCGTCGGTCAGGGCAGGCAGGTCACCGAGTCGGCCTGCGCCCTGGGATGTGGCCAGGGCGGTGAGAGCGGCCAGGCCGAGGGCCGAACCGATCTGGTAGGTGGTGTTGACGATGCCGGAGGCCAGGCCCGCCTGCTCGGCCGGGGCGCCGGACATGGCCGCCATCATCGCCGGGATGTACGCCAGCGACATGCCGAGGGCGGCCACCAGCGAGGCGGGCAGGACGTCGACGACGAAGGAGCCGCTCGGCTCGACGGCCGACAGCCACAGCAGGCCGGCCGCGAGGACGAGCAGGCCGCCGCCGATCAGCGGCTTGGCACCGAGGCGGGCCAGCAGCCGCGCGGTGATGGCGGTCATGAAGACCATGAGGAGCACGGTCATCGGCAGCAGCGCCGCGCCGGAGGCGAAAGCACCGTAGCCGAGGACCTGCTGCAGGTAGAGGTTGAGGAAGTACCACATGGGAATCCACGCGGCGCCCAGCAGTGCCATGGCCAGGTTGGCCGAGCCGAGCCTCGGCACGCGCCAGATACCCAGCGGCATCAGAGGTCGGCGCATCGTCTTCTGCAGTACGAAGAAGAGCGCCAGCAGAGCGGCGGCGCCGACGAGTTCGAGCACGGTCTGGGTGGCTCCCCAGCCGATCTCCGGTGCGCGGACCACGGCGAAGACTGCGAGGGCGAGGCCGGCCGTGACGGCGGCGGCACCGAGCACGTCGATCGCTCCGCGGCGGGGGGCCACGGCAGGGAGCAGCTTGGTCGCGGCCAGCGTGGCGGCGCCGATGGGGATGTAGATGATGAACACCCAGGGCCAGCTGAGCCATTCGGTGAAGACCCCGCCGAGGAAGACGCCCGCGGTGCCACCGGCCGGGGCCGCCGCACCGTAGAGGGCCATGGCCTTGCCGAGCTCCTTCGGGTCGTGGGCGAACAGCGTCATCAGCAGGGTCATCGCGGCGGGGGCGATCAGCGCGCCGCCGACGCCCTGGACGGCTCGGCCGGCGACTTCCACCCACGCGGTCTGAGCGGCTGCGGCGACGATCGATCCGCCGATGAGCACGGTCCAGCCGACGGTGAACACCCGGCGTGCGCCGAGCAGGTCGGACAGGCGGCCGCCGAGGAGCAGGAGACCGCCGAAGGCGATGACGTAGGCGTTGAACACCCATTGCAGGTCGCCCTGAGAGAAGCCGAGGTCCTTCTGCATCTCGGGGAGTGCGACCCCGATGATCGAGGTGTCCATGATCACCATGAACTGGGCGGTGGCGAGCACGGCGAGCGCCCACCAGCGCTTGGGACTGACAGTTGGCATTGCCTTCCCCTCTTCAGATACGGAGCTTCATACCCCCTGGGGGTACCTGGCAGGGAACATAACATACCCCCTAGGGGTATGTAAGAAGTCTGCGTAACCCTGTCGAGGCAGTCGTGGCGACAGCCCCCGCCCCGCTGCTCATTGAGGAGGGCTCAGCCTGCAGGCGCGGTACCCGAGGGCGGCCGCAGCCCGCCCAGCCCTGCGTAGCCGGAAGGAGGTAACCGGATGAGCGGGGCCGTCCCGAGAGCCCTGCCGCTTCGCGGCCCATGCCGACGACCCTCGGCCCGCGCGGGTTAGGTCGCTCGGATACCTCCAGGAGCTGCTCCTGGCGAGCCCTGTCCACGGCAGATCACGAAGCGCCGGACCCACGAGGCTGCCGTGTACAGGGTCAGCCGGGTGGTGAAGAAGTCGAGGACCCGATCACGGGAGCCAGTACCGGCAGAATGGGGCCAAGCCGCGTGGACGCCGTACACCGTGATGGTGCCGCCCAGTCCCATGTCGCACAGCGCAGCTCGAGATGATCCAGCCGGGCGCCGACATCGTCGGTGTGCTGGGTCCAGGTGTGACGGGCGGAGTCGGTACACGTCGAGCAGCCGTGATCGCGGACGTCCGGCAGGATGACGGAGGAGCCGTCTGCGAGTAGGCGGGCGAGCGGCAGCAGGCTGCAGCGGTCCGGGTCGCCGCAGTGCAGCAGGACCAGCCCCCTTTCCTTGCCCCCGTGTCGTGGTGTGCAGTCGGCAGTCGTCACTGCACGCGTTCGGACACACCGGCCAAGCCCGCGCACCGAGCCTTTCTGATCACTTCAGAGCGACTCCGGCGCGCGGGCAGTGTTCGGTCAGTTTCCTTGCGCGGTGCTCGTGCCTGCCGGCTCAGACGTGTCCTGTTCTGTGGCCGGGCGGGCGCTGAGGGTGGTGAGGGCGAGGAGGCCGGCGGCGAGGAGGACGCCCGCGGCGACGGTCAGGGCCGTGCCGTATCCGGCGACCAGTGCCTCGCCGGTGCCCAGCGCGGCCTTCTCCGGCCGCGCGGTGACGGTGGCGGCGACCCCGGCGAGCACGGCCAGGCCGAGGGCGACACCGATCTGCTGGGCGGAGTTGAGCAGGGCCGAGGCGATCCCGGCCTTGTCCGCGTCGACGCGGTAGACCGCGGCCTGGGTCAGGGCGAGCACGCCGAGACCGAAACCGAGCGCGAGGACGAACATCGCCGGCGCCAGGTGCAGCCAGTAGTCCGTGTCGACGGTGATCGTGGAGAACCAGAACGCGGCCAGCGCGCTCAGCAGCGCCCCGAGCGCGGCGACGGAGCGGGGGGCGGTCTTCAGCAGGAGCTTCGGGGCGGCTCCGGCTCCGAGCACGAGCCCGGCGGCGAACGGCAGCCACGCCGCCCCGGTGCGAAGGGGGCTGAACTGCTGCACCTGCTGGAGGTAGAGGGTGACGACGTAGAACGTGCCCATCGGGCCGATGGCCAGCAGCAGCATGGTCAGGTAGGCGCCGGAGCGGTTGCGGTCCCTGAACAGGCTCAGCGGCACCAGAGGGCTGCCGCTGCGGGCCTGGGTGAGGACGAACGCGACGAGCAGCACGGCGGCCGCCGCCAGGAGGACCAGCGCGACCGGGTCGGTGAAGCCGTCCTCGCCGAACCTCGTGATCGCGTAGACGAGCGCGACCATTCCGCCGGTGCCCAGCACCGCACCCACCGCGCCGACCCGGCCGGAGTGACGCCCGGCAGCGAGCAGAGTGCGGCTGCCGAGAAGAACAAGCAGGCCGAACGGGATGTTGATGAAGAACACCCACCGCCAGTCGAGGAGGTCGGTCAGCACACCGCCGAGGAGCAGTCCGACCACGATCCCGAGCGCGGACATCGCCCCGTAGAGGGACAGCGCCAGGTCACGCAGCTTGCGGTCGGGGAACGTGGTCGCGATCAGCGCCAGCGCGTTCGGGGCGGTCAGCGCCGCTCCGACGCCCTGCACGGCACGGGCGACGATCAGCATGGTGACGTTCTGCCCCAGCCCGCCCGCCAGGGACGCGATCACGAAGACCGCGATCCCGAGCTGCAGGGTGCGGCGGCGCCCCCACAGATCGCCGATCCGGCCACCGAGCAGGAGCAGCGCTCCGAACGCGAGGATGTAGGCGTTGACCACCCAGGGCAGGTGCTCCGCCGTCACGCCGAACTCACGCTGGATGCTCGGCAGCGCGATGTTCACGATCGAATCGTCGAGCACCAGCATCAGCTGGGCGGTCGCGATGACCAGCAGCGGAATCATCCCGGCCCGCTGCCTCGTCGTCGTTGTCACGTCGTCTCCTTCATTCGGTGCCCGCAAGTCTTCGGCTCCGGGTCAGCTTCACGAGGCCGAAACCACCGTCGACCTCGACCTCAGATACCCCCCTCGGGTATAAGAACATACCGGAGGGGGGTATTCCAATCCGAGGGTGATGCAACGACGACCAGGCCCGACAAAGACGGCATGCGCCCTGAGCTCCCCACGCAAAGGGTGTCTGTTGCTCAGTCCTGACGAAACCCGAGCTGTGGGGACTCCGGTCGTCGAGTGGGCGCCGCATGCCGGCTGGGGTACCGGCAGGCCGTTCACCCGCCCGGAACAGCTGCGCACGCGGTCTCTCTCGTGAGTCATAACGGCAGCCCTCCCAGAGAGAGCACCGTGACGGACAACGAGGGGCGGCCCCAGTGGCCCGCCCCTCGTCCGCGCTGTGGAGGGGAAGCGGTTGTCAGTCCGCGGCCCTGAATCCGCGCAGTCGCAGGCTGTTGCCGACGACGAAGACGGAGGAGAAGGCCATGGCCGCCCCCGCGATCATCGGGTTGAGGAGTCCGGCGGCGGCGAGCGGCAGCGCGGCGATGTTGTAGGCGAAGGCCCAGAAGAGGTTGGACCTGATCGTGCCGAGGGTCTTGCGGGCCAGCCGGATGGCGTCGGCGGCGGCGCGCAGGTCGCCCCGGACGAGGGTGAGGTCGCCGGCCTCGATGGCGGCGTCGGTGCCGGTGCCCATGGCCAGGCCGAGGTCGGCCTGGGCGAGGGCGGCGGCGTCGTTGACCCCGTCGCCGACCATCGCGACCGAACGGCCCTCGTCCTGGAGGCGCTTGACGACGTCGACCTTGTCCTCGGGCATGACCTCGGCGATGACGTGCTCCGGGTCGATGCCGACCTCGCGGGCGACGGAGGCGGCCACGGCCTGGTTGTCGCCGGTCAGCAGGACCGGGGTGAGGCCCAGGGCGCGCAGCCGGGTGATGGCCTCGGCGCTGGTGTCCTTGACGGCGTCGGCGACCTCGAGGACCGCCCTGGCCTCGCCGTCCCAGGCGACGGCGATCGCGGTGCGGCCGGCCGTCTCCGCGTCGGCCTTGGCGCGGGCCAGGCCGACGGGCAGCTCCATGGCCCACTCGGCGAGCAGCTGCTCGCGGCCGACGAGGACGGCGTGGCCGTCGACGACGCCCTGGACGCCGAGGCCGGGGACGTTGGCGAAGTCCTCCGGAGCGGGCAGGGTGCCGACGCGGTCGGCTGCGCCCGTGGCCACGGCCTGTGCGATCGGGTGCTCGGAGGAGTGCTCCAGCGCGCCCGCCAGGCGCAGTACCTCGGTCTCCTCGGTGCCGGCGGCGGTGTGCACGGCGAGCAGGGTCATGCGGCCGGTGGTGACGGTGCCGGTCTTGTCCAGGACGATGGTGTCGACCCTGCGAGTGGACTCCAGGACCTCGGGGCCCTTGATGAGGATGCCGAGCTGGGCGCCGCGCCCGGTGCCGACCATCAGCGCGGTCGGCGTGGCCAGACCCAGGGCGCAGGGGCAGGCGATGATCAGGACCGCGACGGCGGCGGTGAAGGCGGCCGTGATGCCGGCGCCGTTGCCCAGCCAGAAGCCGAGGGTGCCCAGCGCGAGGGCGATGACGACCGGGACGAAGATGCCGGAGATGCGGTCGGCGAGCCGCTGGGCGGCGGCCTTGCCGTTCTGCGCGTCCTCGACCAGCCTCGCCATCCGCGCCAGCTGCGTGTCGGCGCCGACCCGGGTGGCCTCGACCACCAGCCGGCCCCCGGCGTTCAGGGTGGCCCCGGTGACCGCGTCGCCCACGCCGACCTCGACCGGCACCGACTCGCCGGTGAGCATCGAGGCGTCCACCGCCGAGGCGCCCTCCACGACCGTGCCGTCGGTGGCGACCTTCTCGCCGGGACGCACCAGGAAGCGGTCGCCGACCTTCAGCTCACCGACCGGGATCAGCTCCTCACGGCCCTCCCGGAGCACGGTGACGTCCTTCGCCCCCAGCTCCAGCAGGGCCTTCAGCGCGGCACCGGCCTTGCGCTTGGAGCGGGCCTCGAAGTAGCGGCCGGCCAGGATGAACGCCGTCACCCCGGCGGCGGCCTCCAGGTAGATGTTCCCCGAACCGTCACCGCGGGCGATGGTCAGCTTGAAGGGGTGCGTCATGCCCGGCGTGCCCGCACTGCCGAGGAACAGCGCCCACAGCGACCACAGGAACGCCGCCGACGTACCGACCGAGATCAGCGTGTCCATGGTCGCCGCGCCGTGCCGGGCGTTGGTGAACGCGGCCCGGTGGAACGGCCAGGCGGCGTAGGTGACCACGGGCGCCGCCAGGGTCAGCGACAGCCACTGCCAGTACTCGAACTGCAACGCCGGCACCATCGCCATCGCGATGACCGGAACGGCCAGCAGCACCGCGGTCACCAGCCGCTGCCGCAGCGGCCGCAGCCCGTCCGTCTCCTCGGCCCCCGCCGCCCCCGGCGCCTCATCGGCCCGTACCGGCTCGGGCTCGCGGGCGGTGTACCCGGTGGCCTCGACCGTGGCGATCAGCTCCGGGACGGACACCCCGTCCGTGAAGCTGACCCTGGCCTTCTCCGTCGCGTAGTTGACGGTCGCGGTGACCCCCTCCATCCGGTTCAGCTTCTTCTCGATCCGGGCGGCGCACGACGCGCAGGTCATCCCGCCGATGGCGAGTTCCACCTCGGCTGTGTCGGGGACCGTGGTAGCCATCACTACTCCTTGGGCTGATCAAGGCAAAGGGAAAGTCAGGGAGGGAAGAGGCCGGGCCCGCGAGTGGGCCCGGCCGAGGTGTGGGTCCTTCAGGCCGCGCGGCCGGTGAGCTCGTAGCCGGCGTCGTCGATGACCTTGGCCAGCAGCGCGTCGTCGGGTTCGTCCGCCGTGGTGACGGTGACCTGGCCGGATTCGAGGTCGACGTCGACCGCCTGTACACCGTCCAGCGCGCCGATCTCCTTGGTGAGCGTGGCCTTGCAGTGCCCGCAGGTCATCCCGGACACGTTGTAGACGGTGGTGGTGCCCGCAGTAGCCGTCGCCGTGGTGGTGCCGGTGGAGCAGCTTCCGTCAGGAGTGCAGCAGGACATGGTTCCTCCTAGATGAGTTGTGTACCCCCAGGGGGTACGCTGTCGCACACCCCACTAGATATACCCCCTCGGGGTACCCTTGGCAAACGTCGACGGGCTACTTACCAATACCCCCCTGGGGTATATAGTCGGCGCCAGGTCCAGCAGGAACGGCACCACCGAGGAGAGGGCACGTCATGAACACCGGCGTAAAGATCACTGTGTTCGCTACCGCGCTAGCGGCCACCTTCGGCACTGCTTACGGTGTCGGCGGGGTAATCGGCCCCGTCGGCGGAGGCTCGGAACCGGCGGCTCACGCGGAGCACGACCGCTTGGCACCGTCCAGCCACAGCGGACACACGGAGGCAGCTCCCGCGGGCCTGCAGGTCTCCGAGGCGGGATACACCCTGGACCTCAAGACCTCTCGCGTGACCGCAGGCGCGAAGAACGAACTTCGCTTTGCCATCCGCGACCAGGACGGACGGCAGGTGACCTCCTACCGGCGCGAGCACGGAAAGGAACTCCACCTCATCCTCGCCTCACGCGACCTGGTCACTTACCGCCACCTGCACCCCACGCGGGCAGCCGACGGCACCTGGAGCACCCCTGTCGACCTGCCCGCCGCCGGCACCTACCGCGTCTTCGCCGACTTCACACCCGCCGCCGAGGGCGCCACCAACCTCACCCTGGGCGCGGACCTCGCGGCCTCCGGCACCTACCAGGCACCGCCTCTGCCCGAACCTGCCGCCACCACCACGATCGACGGCTACACGGTCACTCTGAAAGGCGACCTGCGCCCCGGCAAGGCGAGCGAGTTGACCCTCGGCGTCAGCCGTGACGGCCGGCCGGTCACCGACCTGGAGCCCTACCTGGGCGCCTACGGTCACCTGGTCGCCCTGCGCTCAGGAGACCTCGCCTACCTCCACGTCCACCCGAACGGCGAGCCCGGCGACGGCGCCACCAAGGCTGGCCCCGAGGTCTCTTTCACCGCCAGCGCACCCAGTGCCGGAACGTACCGCCTGTTCCTCGACTTCCAGCACAACGGCACCGTGCGGACCGCGGCATTCACCGCCCACACCGGACAATCCGCACCCGACGATGCCCTGGAGCCGACGAAAGGCGAAGAGCACGCCGAGAGCAACCACCAGCACTGACCCATCGAAAGAAGTAGGGAGAGGCCCGTGGCCAGTTACAGCAACCGAAAAGAAGACGTACTCAAGCGACTGCGGCGAATCGAAGGACAAGTCCGAGGACTGCAGAGGCTGGTGGAAGAGGACACCTACTGCATCGACGTCCTCACCCAGGTCTCCGCCACCACACGCGCCCTGCAGTCCTTCGCCCTGCAGATGCTCGACGAACACATGGACACCTGCGTACGCACCGCCGTAGCGGACGGCAGCGGCAACGGCGACATCAAGCTGAAGGAAGCCAGCGACGCCATCGCCCGCCTCGTGCGCTCCTGACGAATCGGGAGGAGGGCAGGTTCACTACCCGCTCCAGGTCCGGCGTTAAGAGTGCCCCAGGTTGCGGTGAAGGCGGCGGCCATGGCGATGATGACCAGGAGCACGAAGAGGTGACTGTACCCACTGAGTGGCACGGTGAGCACTGCTCCGGCGAAGGGAGCCACAGCAACCACCATGGCTGCCTGGGCCGCGAGCAGCGTGAACGAGCACTCCGTGCAGAGCGCCCCCGTCCCCAAGCACCGATCAGCGCCTGCTGGAAGCCGCTGCCAGTAGACCGGCGCCCAGGGACATCCCCGTGAGGACCCAGAAGAGGGCGGGATACCCGCCGAGGGCTGCCGCGAGGGCGGCGCCGGCGAAGGGGGCGAGGGCGCCGGCGATCGTGACCGGTGCGGCGAGGAGGCCGGACAGCGTGCCGTTGTGGGTGG
>NZ_JAOCQE010000190.1 GCF_025290915.1 Streptomyces sp. 15-116A
CGGGCTCAGCCCGCGGCACCTCCAGCGCCGGTTCACCGCGGAACTGGGCGTCCCGCCCGCCGCGTACGTCGAGCAGGTGCGGATCGAGGCGGCGCGGCGGGCCCTGACCGAGGGCGACGAGCCGCTGGAGGCCGTGGCCCGCCGCTGCGGCTTCGGCACGGCCGAGACCCTGCGCCGCACCTTCCACCGCCGCATCGGCGTAGCCCCGTCCGACTACCGCTCCCGCTTCCGCACCACCACGCCCCAACCCCCTTACCTCGACCCCGACTTGGAGGATCACCCCGCATGACGACCTACGGACTGCTCGTCTTCGACGACGCGGAGGAACTGGACTTCGTCGGCCCCTGGGAGGTGTTCACGGTCTCCGCCCGGCTCCGCGACAGCGGCGACCGCGCGGTACTGATCGCCGAACGCCCCGACCCGGTGCGCTGCAACAAGGGCCTGCGGGTGCTGCCGGACCACACCCTCGACGACCATCCACCACTGGACGTCCTCCATGTACCGGGCGGTCAGGGGGCGCGCACGGTGCAGCCGCACAACGCGGTGATCACCGACTGGATCGCGAAGACGGCGGCACGAGCCGACTGGGTGCACGCAGTATGCACCGGCACGTTCCTGCTGCACGCCGCCGGTCCCGCGCGCGGACGCCGCGTGGCCACGCACTGGAGCCAGGAGGACACTCTCGAGGCCCTCGGGGATGTGACCGTCGTCCGCGACGCCCGCTATGTCGTCGACGGCAACGTCGTCACCAGTCAGGGCGTCTCGGCCGGCATCGACAGCGCCCTGTGGCTCGTCGGCCGGCTGCACGGGCGCGAGCACGCCCGCCAGGTACGCCGCTACATCCAGTACGACCCCGCCCCGCCCTATCTCGCGGACGAGCCGGTCTGACGGCCGTTCGGGCGGTCGTACGGCGGCCCTGCATGGGTCGGCGGCCCTCGGGCAGGTGTGGGGCATGGTCGGTGACGCGGGCGACTACGGGCAGGGTGGCGCGGCGGGTGCGAGCGGGCACCGGGCGGTGCCGCACGACGACGAGGTGCGCATCGAGGCATGGGCGGCGAGCCGGGAGAACTGCCTGGCGGAGGCGGTCGTGGCGATGGTGGAGTGCTTCGCCGACGTCTCCGGGGTGCGCCCCACCTCGACGGGCCGGATCCGGCTGGAGGTGGCGAGCGACGACGACCTGCTGGCCTCGCTGCTGGACGAGGTGCTGTTCCGGGTGGAGGCGTACGGCCAGGTGCCGGTGGACGTGGAGGCGGACGAGGCCGAGGGCGGCCTCGACGTCCGGCTGGCGGTCGCCGGACTGGCCGATGTACGGGTCACCGGGGACGTCCCGACGAACGTCGCCTGGGAGGAGCTGCGGATCGGCCCGGGACCGTACGGCTGGTCCTGCGCGGTCACCGTGGACGCGTGAGGGACGCGTGTGACGCCGGAGTTCGCATGTCCCGCGCCCGTGGGGGTACCCCGGGGCACATGACCGGCATCGACATCGGCAGTGACGCCTTCGAGGACCACACCTTCATCGGGCGCCGGTATGCGTACGAGGCGGCGAACGTCTCCCCTCCGCTGCGGTGGAGCGGCGTACCGGACGACGCGGCGGAGCTGGTGCTGCTCTGCGAGGATCCCGACGCCCCCTCGGGCACGTTCGTGCACTGGATCGCGGTCGGGATCGACCCGCACAGCGAGGGAGTCGCCGCGGGGCAGGCTCCCCCGGGCGCGACCGAGCTCGTCAACGGCTACGGCGAGCGCGGCTGGGGCGGGCCGCATCCCCCGCCCGGCGACGACGCGCACCACTACGTCTTCCGGCTGTACGCGCTCTCCGAGCCGTGCGTCCTGCCCGACGCGCCCCGCGCGGACGAGGTGCACGCGGCGGTCGAGAAGCGGAGCGTCGCCGACGGCACGCTGGTGGGCCTGTACCAGCGCTGAACCGCCGGGCGCCGACCTGGCTCAGCGCCCGGCCCCCCTCTTCAGTGGGTCGGCGCCGCCCTGCTGATGTCCGCCAGCGCCGAGTGCGGGTCCTCCGTGGCGGCGAGGTCGCCGAGACTGACGACGCCCACCGGGCAGCCGCCGCGCTCGACGACGGGCAGACGGCGTACGGCGTGCTCCCGCATCAGCTCGACTGCGTGGTCGGTGGTGTCCTCCGGGGAGACCGTCACCAGCGGCGGACGGGTGCACAGCGAGCCGACCGTCGTGGCCTCGGGGTCGCTGCCCTCAGCGACCGACCGCAGCACGATGTCACGGTCGGTGAGCACACCGAACAGATCGCAGTCGTAGGCGACGAGCACATCGCCGATGTCCCGCTCGCGCATCAGGCGCGCCGCCCGCGCCACTGTGGTCATGGGTTCGACGGACGCGGTGTCCGGCGACATCACGTCCCGTATCCGCCGGGTCATGGGCACCTCCCGGGAAACGGTCTGCCGGAAATCCCCGTGCCCGCCGCGTAGCCCGCTGCGTGGCCGGTAAACCGGCCTCGTTTTGCCCCCGGGCCCGTCCGGTCGCTTTGATGTGCCGGGTGACAGGCAAGGGCGGGGTGCGCGGGGGCGGGGGACGAGAGTTCGGGTGGCTGTGGGCGGCGTACGGGGTGAGCGCCTTCGGCACCCGGCTGGCGTTCGACGCGTTCGCGCTGATCGCGGTGCTCGTGCTGGACGCCGGGCCGGCGGAGGTGTCGCTACTGGCGGCGTCCGGACCGCTGGCCGGCGCGGTGCTGGCGGTGCCGCTCGGCCCGTGGGTGGAGTTCCGCCGCAAGCGGCCGGTGATGATCGCGGCGGACCTCGTGCGGTGCGGTGTGCTGCTGAGCATCCCCCTCGCGTACGCCCTCGGCCGGCTCACGCTGGGGCAGCTGCTGGTGGTGTCGGTCGTGGTCGCCGCGGCGGACATCACCTTCAACGCGGCCGCGGGCGCGTTCCTGAAGGGGCTGCTGACGAAGGAGCAGCTGCTCGTCGCGAACGGGCGGCTGGAGGCGACGACGTGGACCACCACCATGCTCGGGCCTCCGCTCGGCGGGGCGGCGATCGGCTGGTTCGGGGCGGTGACCACGGTGGTGGCGGACGCGGTCAGCTATCTGCTCTCGGCGGGCGCGCTGAGCGCGATCGGCGGCGGCGAGCACAAGCCGGTGCGGCCCGCCGCGCGTTCCCGGCCGCGGGCCGGTGACCTGCTCGACGGCTGGCGGTACATCCTCGGCAGCGCGGCGCTGCGCCCGCTGTTCCTGAACACCGTGCTGGTGAACGGGCTGATCATGGCGACGTCGCCGTTGCTCATCGTGCTCATGGTGGGCCCGCTCGGCTTCGCGCCGTGGCAGTACGGGCTGGCCTTCGCGGTGCCCTGCCTCGGCGGGCTGATCGGCGCCAGGCTGTCGCCGCGGCTCGTGGCGCGCTTCGGGCGGCACCGGGTGCTGCGTGCGGCGGGTGCGCTGCGGGCCTGCTGGCCGCTCGGGCTGGTGTTCGTCGGGCCGGGCACGGCGGGGCTGGTGCTGGTGATGGTGGTCGAGTTCGGGCTGATCACGTGTGTGGGGGTGTTCAATCCGGTGCTGGCCACCGAACGGCTGCTGCGGACCCCGGCGGACCGTGTGGCCCGTACGCTGTCGGCCTGGTCTGCGAGCGGCAAGGCCACGATCGCCGCCCTGACCGCCCTGTGGGGTCTGCTGGGCGCCCTGCTCGGGGCCCGCGCGGCGATCGGCCTGGCGGGCTGTCTGCTGCTGGGCACGGCGCTCCTGCTCCCCCGCACCGGCGACGGCGACACCGAGGACGCGTCACCGGGGGACGACGTCCTGCGTGCCCCCACTCCCTGACATCTGTCAGGAACACAGCAGCCCCGCGGCTTCCTAGGGTGCTGAAGCGGCGCGGCACCTTCCGGCGAATCCGCCGGTTCGCGGCCGCCGACGACGAACCGACTGTCGAATGTCCGGGGGACAACCATGAAGCACCTGACCCGTCGTACCGCCACCGCACTCGTCGCGGCGGCGCTCACCGTCGGCGGACTCACCGCCACCGCGCAGGCCGCGCCCGCGGCGCCTGCCGCGCCGGCCGGTGGCGACCCGACACTCACCGACGTCTACATCTGGGCCACGAACGTCAACCTGCGGGAGCGTCCCACCCGCCAGTCCACCGTGCTGGCGGTCCGGTCGAAGTACTGGCTGGACGCGGTGTGCCAGACGCAGGGCGAGACCGTCAGGGACCCGGCCGTGGGCACCAACAACTGGTGGACCGCCGTCCAGGAGTTCGCCGGCAGCGACATCGCCTGGGTGAACAACCTCTACCTGCGCGGCGGCCAGAAGATCGCGGGCGTCCCCGACTGCTGACCGGCACACCGAGACGCGAGAGGAGGACGCACATGCACGAGCTGAGGCGCATCCGGCGTCTGCTGTGCGCGGTCGTCGCCGGCGCCGTCCTGGCGCTGGTCCCGGTGTCGGCGAACGCTCTGGAGCGGCCGGCCGGCCCCACCACCGGTACGCAGCAGGCGCAGTCCCGGGGCGGGTACTTCCTCGGAGACGGCGTCAACATCCGCAGCCGGCCCGTGAACGGCACGATCCTGGGCCAGGGGTACTTCGGCGAGAGGTTCACCGCCCACTGCTGGAACTCGGACGGCAACTGGATCTACCTCACCGCTCACCGGGGGAACGTCACCGGGTGGGTCAGTGTGAACTACGTGTACTACACGGACTCGGGGCCGATGGGGTACTGCTGAGCACCGCGCGTAACGGCCTGTGGGCGGCCACCGTCAATCACGGTGGCCGCCCACAGGCTTTCTCGGTGCGACGAGCACAGGCTTTTCTCGGTGCGACGCCTGTCAGTACCAGCCGGTCGTCGCCAGCACGTGGCCGTCGCAGGTGAGCATCGCCCGCGAGACCCGGCCGTGGAGGTTGTTGCCGATCATCGTGTAGGCGTAGTTGATGCCGGGGTCGACGGTCTCTGCGACCCAGCCGTCGGCGCGGCCGACCCCGTTGTTCGAACGCTCCAGTACGGCGGAGCAGTTGGCGCGCGAGTTCTCGATGCGGGCGAAGGACCCGCACTTGTCGGAGTAGAAGTACTTCAGCGCCATGCCCTCGAAGTACCGGGTGGCGCCGACCTGCCGGAAGGTTCCCGAGCAGCTGGAGATGGTGGGGTACTGGCCCTCCATTCCGTAGGCGCCGTAGTTGCCGCCGGAGTGCGGGGCGGCCTGGGCGGAGGTGGGCAGGAGCGCCATCACTGCGGCGGCGCCCCCGGCGGCCAGCAGAGTCCTGAGCGAACGGCGGCTCATGGTCCCTCTTTCCTGTGGTCGGCGATGTGGTGACACCGGAGGACGGCCGCGGAGCCGTCGCCCGGTGTTCGTGACCGTACGGGCCGTCACCGCCCGCCCGACACCTGACAGATATCAGGGTCGGTCAGGGCCTGGTCCTGCGTGGCAAGAGGGCGAGATGCTCCTCGCGGACCAGGCCGAAGCGCAGGGCGACCGAGGCGAGCCGGGCCCGCTTGGCGCCGGTGCGGCCGCCGTCGGCGGCGGGGCCCGCGTCCTCCCCCAGGTCCAGGCGCAGCTTGGTGAACGCCAGATAGTCGATGTGGTAGTTCACCGCCGAACGGGTCAGGTCGCGGCAGGACTCCAGCGGGCGCAGCCGTTCCACGATCTCCCCCACGCCGGGCAGTGCGGAGTCCGAGGGGTCGCGCAGCCGGGGCTCGCACAGGGCGACGAGCACCAGGAAGTACTTCGACGTGGGGTCCAGCGCGAAGGGGTGGACGGTCTGTTCGCCGAGGCCGTCGGCGGACCGCTCGCCGAGGTAGGCGTGCTGCGGGGCGAAGACCTTGAAGGAGGCGGTGCCGTTCAGGGCGGGCAGCACCACGCGGGAGAACTCGAAGGGCACGGGCGCGCCGAGCCGCCCGGGTGCGACGGTGAGGTACTCGCCGGCGCCCTCCAGGTTCTCCACCACGTAGGAGACGCTGCGGCTGAAGTTGGACAGCCGCCAGTAGTCGCCCGCCGCCTCCAACTGGCCCGCGTGGCGGGAGATTCCGGGATCCGTCAGCGCGATGGCGACGCCTCCGCCGCCAGGCAGCCCGCGCCCGAAGCCGACGATGTCACCGGGCCCGAGGTGCAGCAGCCGGGGCTTGCGGGCCCGGCCCTCGGACAGGCTCGCGGGGTCGCGCGGGCCCGTGGGGTCCGGCAGCTGGACGATGATGGTTTCCATGGCGGCTCCCCCGATGAGTCGCCAGAATTGTAGGGGCGGGTTCCGCTTGTCAGCGAGGCGGCGCGTCGGCGCGGACGGCGGCCTCTGCCACGGATGCGGCCACGTGTTCCAGGAAGCGGTGCACCTCGTCCGGAGGCATCGGGAGAGCGTCGGCGCGAGGGCGTTCGAAGCTGAGCAGCGCGGCCTGAAGGAGGGGCCGGAAGTCCGGCTCGCCTGCGGCGACCGCCTGCGCGGCCCGGCGCTTGGGCAGCCAGCGGCCGGTGCGGCAGAACATCAGGGAGCGGCAGCCGTTGAGGACCCGGTTGTCCGCCAAGTGCCCTTCGCCTGCGGCGTGTTCGCTGACGGAGGCGCGGAGTGCGGCGAGCAGCGCGGGGTGTTCGGGTGCGGCGACGACTTCCCGCGCAGGTGGGCCGTACAGCGCGAGTCCGCACTGCCCGGCGACGGAGCGGTCGATGACGTACCAGAAGGGCGGGGACTCCCCCGGGTCGAGGCTCACCTTGCCGGGAAGCGCCGCACCGGTGTCGAGGTCGAGGAGGTAGCCGGCCTCGCCGGACGGGCGGGCGGCGAAGTCGGTGCCGTAGACGACGAGTTCGAGTCCCGCGGCGGGGCAGGGCAGGGCTGGGTGGGCGAGGGCGCCGGCCAGCTCGTGCAGCGCCCGGCCCGGCAGGGAGGGGGCCACGACGACGGTCATGTCGACGTCGCTGCGCCCGTGGCGGTAGTCGCCGAGCGCGACGGAGCCCACGGCGAGGACGCTCACCAGATGGGGGCCGCAGACGGTGCGCGTGCGCCGGACCAGCTCGGCCAGGTAGGGCCGCAGCTCGGCGGGGACGGCAGGACGTGTCAGCTCCACAGCTCTCCGCTCTCGCACACCCGGGCGCCCATGTTGCGTTCCATCATGCGCAGGGCGGCGTCGGCGAGGTCGGAATGGATATGGGCGACGGCGTCACGCGGGACGATCACCTGGAAGTGACGGATGTGGGCGTCGAGGGACGAATAGAGGACGCACTGCTCCGTGACCTGCCCGCACAGCACCAGCCGCTCGATGCCCTGCTGGCCGAGGAGATAGCTCAGCGGGGTCTCGAAGAAGATCGAGTGGCGTGCCTTGACCACGAACAGGGAGGAGTCGTCGGGCCGCAGCGGTTCGACGAGCCGGGCGTGCGGTCCGGACAGGGCCTGGTCCAGCAGTTCGCCGTGGTGCGAGCGCCATTCGCCGAAGTTGTCGTTGACGTAGATCACCGGGATGTTGTGGCGGCGGGCCCGTTGGAGCAGGCCGGCGATGACCGGGACGACGGACTCCGCGGAGGGGATCAGCAGCTCGGCGTCCTTGTGATCGTAGGTGTTGATCATGTCGATGACGATCAGTGCGGTGGTCACGGCACCGCCTCCCAGGAGTGTTGCGTCGTCCGGGGACACGGCAGGGCCCGGCCGTCCCTGCCGGACCCCACCGTCCCCCGGGTTACCCGCCGCCCGGCTTTCACGCACGTCCCGTACGGTACGGCTGTGACCGCCTACAGCACTGAGAACGTCCCCGGCCGTTCCGGCCCCACCGCGACCACCGAGGCCGAGCCCCGTGAGGTGGGCCGGGTGCGCACCGAGTACTCACCGGCGCACGACGGCGACCCGGACCCGGGGGAGATCGTGTGGACCTGGGTGCCGTACGAGGAGCGGGACGGCCGGGGCAAGGACCGGCCGGTGCTCGTCGTGGCCCGCGAGGCGGCCGGGACGTTTCTCGCGGTGCAGCTGTCGAGCAAGGATCATGACGGGGACCGGGACTGGGTGCCGATCGGCACCGGCCCGTGGGACCGCTCGGGGCGTGAGTCGTGGGTCGCCGTCGACCGGGTGCTGCGCCTGCACGAGGAGGGCATGCGCCGTGAGGCGTGCGCGCTGGACCGGATGCGCTTCAACCTGGTCCGCCGCCGGTTGCAGGAGCGCTACGGCTGGAGCTGAGGGGCGGCGTCTCCCGGGGCGGCCAGGTCTGCGAACGCGCGGTCGAACGCCGTGCGGACCGCCTGGTCACGGGTGCGGTCGAGGACGCCGAACACCACGTGTGCGAACGTTCCGGCGAAGCGTCCGCCCGGTTCCAGCAGGGCGCGGAACGCGGCGGCCACCTGCGCCGGGTCGTTGCGGAAGACACCGCAGCCCCAGGCTCCGAGCACGAGTGCGCGGTAGCCGTGCGCCGCGGCGGTCTCCAGGACCCGCTCGGCACGGACCGCCAGGGCGCGGGGCAGGTCGCTCGCGCGTTCCGGGGCCGTCCGCCGGATCACGCCCGCGTTCGGTGCGGGCGAGGTGAGGAAGCCGGCCGTGAACGGCTCGGCCAGGAGCCGGTCGCGGTCGTCGCGGAAGACGGGCACGCCGGGTGAATGGATGACGCGGTCCGTGTAGAACGGGTCGCGGTGGGTGCGGTGGTGCTCGTAGAACGCGGGGGCCCGCAGCAGACAGGTGTACAGCGCGGAGGCCCGGCACAGGGCCTCTTCCTGGGCCTGGGCGCCGTTGAGATAGCCGCCGCCGGGGTTGCGCGCGGAGGCGAAGTTCAGCACGGCCGGCGGGCCGGCGGAGCCGGCCGCGAGCCGCCGCGCGGCTTCCAGACTGCTCTCGCCCGTCACTTCGATCCAGGTGCCGCCCCGCGGGAGGGCGATCTGCACCGGGTCCGGGTGCAGCCCGTACCCGTCCGCGCCGTCATGGGCGGTCGGCACCGGGACCGGTTCCGGCCCGTACACGCGCGTGCCGGCCTGGGCGGCGTCGATCGCCGGCCCCAGGGGCACCTCGCGGCCGTCGGGTGCCTCGTAGCGGCCCGCCGTCACGATCCGTTCCGTCTGGCGCGCGAGATCACGCAGGCGCGCGCTCACGCCGCGACCCCCGTGCGCGGTGTGAGCGTGCGCCCCGTGCGCGGTGCGAGTGTGCGCCGCGCGATCTCCCCCGTCGTGCTCATGCAGGCATCCTGAGCGATGCTGGGGAGGCGGCGCAACGGAGTTTCCATCCCGCCCGGGTCCGGAAACCCCGGGGAAAGCCCAGGCCAACGGGCGGGAAGGAGAGATGACCGGCCCGGAACGTCCCGCCAGGCGCCCTTGTGCCGGGCGCGCCCACCGTCTTGGGTGGGACGCGTCGCTGCCGGCCCGGCCCACAGGACCCCGGACCGGCGACATGGTGGAATCTCAGGAGGATCCCGACATGTCCGAATCGGCAGGCGGCTGTATCGAGCCGCCCACCGCCGTCACCGAAGCCGAGGTGGATGCCCTGGTCCGCGGCATCTGCTTCAAGACCGGACCGCCCCGCCGCCTCGGAGTCGAGGTGGAATGGCTCGTCCACGAGCTGCGCAGCCCGCAGCTCCGCGTCACACCCGAACGACTCGAAGCGGCCTACGCCGCACTGCGGACCGTGCCCCTGAAGTCGGCACTCACCGTCGAACCCGGCGGCCAGCTGGAGCTGAGCTCGCCGCCCGCCGGCTCGCTGATGGAGTGCGTCGGCACCGTCTCCGCCGATCTCGACGCCGTCCGCACCGTATTGCGCGAGGACGGTCTGCGGCTGGTCGGCCTCGGCCACGATCCCTGGCACTCGCCCCGCCGCTACCTGCGCGAACCGCGCTACGACGCCATGGAGGCATGCCTCGACCGGGGCGGCCCCGCCGGCCGCTCGATGATGTGCGCCTCCGCCTCCGTCCAGGTCTGCGTGGACGGAGGGTACGAGGAGCCGGGCCCGCTGGGCCACGTACGGCGCTGGTGGCTGGCGCACCAGCTCGGCGCGGTCCTGGTGGCCGTGTTCGCCAACTCCCCGCTGGCCGGGCACCGCCCGACCGGCTGGCTGTCCACCCGGCAGCTGCGCTGGGCGCAGATCGGCACCGGCCGCGCGGGCGGCCCCCCGCTGGACGCCGACCCGCGCGGCACCTGGGCGCGGCATGTGCTGGACGCGCCGGTGATGTGCATCCGGCAGGACGGCGGCGAGCCGTGGGACGTACCGGACGGGATGACCTTCCGGGAGTGGATCAGGTCGAGGGAGCCCCGGCCGCCGACCCGGGAGGATCTCGACTACCACGCGACGACGCTGTTCCCGCCGGTCCGACCGCGCGGGCATCTGGAGCTGCGGATGATCGACGCGCAGCCCGGTGACGACGGCTGGATCGTGCCGCTGGCGGTGACGGCGGCGCTGTTCGACGACCCGCAGGCCGCCGAGACCGCCTACCGGGCGGTGAAGCCGCTGGCCGAGCGGACCCTCGGCCGGCCGGCGCCGCACAATCCGCTGTGGCACGACGCGGCCCGCGTCGGCCTGGCCGACCCGGAGCTGCGCGAGATCGCCGCCGTCTGTTTCGCGGCGGCGCTGGAGGCGCTGCCCCGGCTCGGCGCCGCCCGGGAGGTCATCGACGCCGTGGCGGCGTTCGAGGCCCGCCATGTGGCGCGGGGCCGCTGTCCCGCCGACGACCTGCTCGACCGACTCCACTCCGGGAAGCCCCCGTACGGGAAGGACCTGAGCTCATGACCGACCTCGCCCTCGACGCCGAGAGCCTGCGCGAGCGCGCGGTCACCTCGCTGATCACGGCGCGCGACCGCACGACGCTGCTGACCGGCTGCGTCGACGAGCCCGACCTGACCGCGCAGCACTCGCCGCTGATGTCCCCGCTGGTGTGGGACCTGGCGCACATCGGCAACCAGGAGGAGCAGTGGCTGCTGCGGGCCGTCGCCGGCCAGGAGGCGATCCGGCCCGAGATCGACAGCCTCTACGACGCCTTCGAGCACCCGCGCTCCGAACGCCCCAGGCTGCCGCTGCTGTCCCCCGACGAGGCCCGGCGGTACGCCGCCGACGTCCGCGGCCGGGCGCTGGACGTGCTGGAGAGCACCGCGTTCGACGGGACCCGGCTGACGGAGGCGGGCTTCGCCTTCGGGATGATCGCGCAGCATGAACAGCAGCACGACGAGACGATGCTGATCACCCATCAGCTGCGCAAGGGCCCGCAGGCGCTGACCGCCCCCGATCCGGATCCGGTGCCGCTGTTCACCGGCCCGTCCGAAGTGCTGGTGCCGGGCGGCCCGTTCACCATGGGCACCTCGACCGAGCCGTGGGCGCTGGACAACGAGCGGCCCGCGCACCGGCGGGAGGTGCCGCCGTTCTGGATCGACACCACCCCGGTGACGAACGCCGCCTATCTGGCGTTCATCGAGGACGGCGGCTACGACGACCCGCGCTGGTGGACCGCCGAGGGCTGGGCGCACATCCGCCGCAACAACGTCACCGCGCCGCTGTTCTGGCGCCGGGACGGCGGGCAGTGGCTGCGCCGCCGCTTCGGGATCACCGAGGTCGTACCGCCCCACGAGCCGGTGCTGCACGTGTGCTGGTACGAGGCGGACGCCTACGCCCGCTGGGCCGGGCGGCGGCTGCCCACCGAGGCCGAGTGGGAGAAGGCCGCGCGCCACGACCCGGCCGGCGACCGCTCGACGCGCTACCCGTGGGGCGACGCCGACCCGGGTCCCGAGCACGCCAATCTGGGCCAGCGGCATCTGCGTCCGGCGCCCGCCGGGAGCTACCCGGCCGGTGAATCGCCGCTCGGGGTGCGGCAGTTGATCGGTGACGTGTGGGAGTGGACGGCGAGCGACTTCCTGCCGTACCCGGGGTTCCGGGCGTTCCCGTACAGGGAGTACTCGGAGGTGTTCTTCGGCTCCGACTACAAGGTGCTGCGCGGCGGTTCGTTCGCCGTGGACCCCGTCGCCTGCCGGGGCACGTTCCGCAACTGGGACTATCCGATCCGGCGGCAGATCTTCTCCGGGTTCCGCACGGCACGCTCGGAGGACGTCTGATGTGCCGTCATGTGGCGTACGTGGGGCCCGAGGAGCCGCTCGGGCGGCTGCTGGTGGAGCCGCCGCACGGCCTGTACCGGCAGTCCTGGGCACCGCGGCGGCAGCGGTACGGCACGGTCAACGCCGACGGGTTCGGCGTGGGCTGGTACGCGGCGGGCGACCCGGTGCCGGCCCGCTACCGGCGCGCGGGGCCGATCTGGGCGGACCTGTCCTTCGCCGATCTCGCCCGGGTGGTCCGCACGCGGGCGCTGCTCGCGGCCGTGCGGGACGCCACGCTGTCGGGCGC
>NZ_JAOCQE010000191.1 GCF_025290915.1 Streptomyces sp. 15-116A
TGAGTGCGGGTGGGGGTGCGTTGGCCGGGGAGATGATCCGGGTCAATCACTATGGGGCGGATGCGACGCCGGGGGCTGTGCGGGCGAGTCTGGTGGCGTTGGGGGTTGCGCTGGGAGAGAAGGGATTGCGGGTGGATGTGGAGGGGGCGCTGAAGGCTGTGGAGGAAGCCTGGCGGTGAGTGGGGGCTGAGGCCCTCGGGGGTCGCCCCCGCCGCCCCTTCCCTTCCCTTCCCGGCCCCGGGGGCTGCCGCCCCCGGACCCCCGCTTCGGCCCTGAACGGGCCTCGTCCTCAAACTCCCCCAGAGGGGGCACCCCCAGACGGGCTGGGTGGTGACGGGCGGGCTGGGTGGTGCTGAGTGGCGTGACATGCTGCACCCATGGCTGACCACTCCTCCGAACTCGCGCCCCGCCTGCCCGACGGGCGGCCCGTTCCCCCCATGACCGGCGATGAGCGGCTGATGTTGGAGGGGTGGCTCGACTTTCACCGGGGCACCCTGGCGCTCAAGTGCTCGGGGCTGGACGACGCGCAGGTGCGGGTCGCGGCCGTGGAGCCCTCGGGGTTGACGCTGCTGGGGCTGGTGCAGCATCTCGCCGAGGTGGAGCGGAACTGGTTCCAGCGGGTGGTCGCCGGGCTCGATGTGCCACCAGTGTTCGACGATCCGACGGGGTACGCCCTCGATCCCGCGCGGGGTCTCGACGAGGCCGTCGGCATCTGGCGCCGTGAGGTCGAGCGGGGGCGGGAGCTGTGTGCCGGGCGGGGTCTGGAGGACACCGGGCGGATCGCGGACGGGCCCGTCGCCGGTGCGGAGGTCAGTCTGCGGTGGGTGCTCATCCATCTCATCGAGGAGTACGCGCGGCACAACGGCCACGCCGATCTTCTGCGGGAGCGTATCGACGGAGTGATCGGAGCGTGAATTCCGCGCAATTACTGCGGCATTCTCTCGCTTATTTCGCTATTACATTCCAAGGCAGCTTCCCATTCTCTTCTGCCCCGTTCTCCCGGACCTAAACGCACCAATTTCGAGAACGAAAACCGGAGCATTCCGGACACCCGTCACGGGAGTTACCCAGTTGTGATCGGTTCCACAGCGCGCCCGATCCGCCCCGTATTTCCGCAGGAAAACGGGGCATTTCGCCGCCCTCTCACGCGGACACGCACGCACGCGCGATAACACAGAACTGGCTCGTACGTAACCCCGCCAGGCGATGCAATTTTGAATTTACCTGGGTAAGTTCAAATTCCATGACTGCCGCACAAGCAGACCTGCACATCGACCGCCCCACCGTGGCGGACGGAGCCGTGCTGTGGCGGATAGCCAGGGACTCGAAGGTCCTCGACCTGAACTCGTCGTACAGCTATCTGCTGTGGTGCCGGGACTTCGCCGCCACGTCGGCCGTCGCTCGCGACGACAGCGGTGAGGCGATCGGCTTCGTCACCGGATACGTACGGCCGGACAGCCCGCGCACCCTGCTGATCTGGCAGGTGGCGGTGGACGAGACGCACCGCGGCCGGGGCCTGGCCGCCGCCCTGCTGGACGGACTGGTCGCCCGCACCGCCGCGGAGCACGGGGTGACCACCGTGGAGACCACCATCACGCCGGGCAACACCGCCTCCGAGCGCCTGTTCACCGCGTTCGCCGAGCGTCACGGCGCCCGGCTGGAGCGCGAAGTGCTGTTCGAGACAGGCCAGTTCCCCGACGGACCGCACGACCCCGAGGTGCTGTACCGCATCGGCCCCGTCTCGGCCTGACCCATCGGTCCCTCTCGGCCTGACCAACCGACCGCCCCGACCTCCCCTCACCTCCCACGCCACCGAGGAGCGATTCGTCGTGACCATCACCCAGCCCGACCTCAGCGTCTTCGAGACCCTCGAGTCCGAGGTGCGCAGCTACTGCCGCGGCTGGCCCACCGTCTTCGACCGCGCGCACGGCAGCCGCATGTACGACGAGGACGGCCACGAGTACCTCGACTTCTTCGCCGGAGCCGGTTCACTCAACTACGGGCACAACAACCCCGTCCTGAAACGGGCGTTGATCGACTACCTGGAGCGCGACGGCGTCACGCACGGGCTCGACATGTCGACGACGGCCAAGCGCGCCTTCCTGGAGTCTTTCCAGAACTGGATCCTGCGCCCGCGCGACCTGCCGTACAAGGTCATGTTCCCGGGCCCGACGGGCACCAACGCCGTGGAGTCCGCGCTGAAGCTGGCGCGGAAGGTGAAGGGGCGCGAGGCGATCGTGTCGTTCACCAACGCCTTCCACGGCATGTCGCTGGGCTCGCTCGCCGTGACCGGCAACGCCTTCAAGCGGGCGGGCGCGGGCATCCCGCTGGTGCACGGCACGCCGATGCCGTTCGACAACTACTTCGACGGGCAGGTCCCGGACTTCCTGTGGTTCGAGCGGCTCCTGGAGGACCAGGGTTCCGGTCTGAACAAGCCGGCCGCCGTGATCGTCGAGACCGTGCAGGGCGAGGGCGGCATCAACGTGGCCCGGGCCGAGTGGCTGCGGGCGCTGGCCGAGCTGTGCGAGCGGCAGGACATGCTGCTGATCGTCGACGACATCCAGATGGGCTGCGGCCGTACCGGCGCCTTCTTCTCCTTCGAGGAGGCGGGCATCACGCCGGACATCGTCACCGTGTCCAAGTCGATCAGCGGCTACGGACTGCCCATGTCGCTCTGCCTGTTCAAGCCCGAGCTGGACGTCTGGGAGCCGGGCGAGCACAACGGTACCTTCCGCGGCAACAACCCCGCCTTCGTCACCGCCACCGCGGCCCTGGAGACGTACTGGGCCGACGGCGCGGCGATGGAGAAGCAGACCAGGACGCGCGGCGAGCAGGTCGAGCAGGCGCTCATCGCCATCACCGAGGAGAACCTTCCCGAGGTGAAGGAGTATCGGGGCCGCGGCCTGGTGTGGGGCATGGAGTTCCACGACAAGTCCCGCGCGGAGCGGGTCGCCCGGCGCGCCTTCGAGCTCGGGCTGCTCATCGAGACCTCGGGCCCGGAGAGCGAGGTCGTCAAGCTCCTCCCGGCCCTGACCATCACCCCGGACGAGCTGGACGAGGGCCTGACCACGCTGGCCCGTGCCGTCCGCGAGACCGCCTGAGCCACCGCCACCAGCGACAGGTACCACCACCATCTAGGAGGCATCGCAGCACCGTGATTGTCCGTTCCTTCAAGGAGATCGAAGGCACCGACCGGCATGTGAAGTCCGCGTCCGGCACCTGGGAGAGCAAGCGCATCGTCCTCGCCAAGGAGAAGGTCGGCTTCTCCCTGCACGAGACGATCCTGTACGCGGGTACGGAGACGTCGATGTGGTACGCGAACCACATCGAGGCCGTCGTCTGCGTCGAGGGCGAGGCCGAGCTGACCGACCACGAGACCGGGCGGACCCACACGATCACGCCCGGGACCATGTACCTCCTGGACGGACACGAGCGGCACACGCTGCGCGTCAAGGAGGACTTCCGCTGTATCTGCGTGTTCAACCCGCCCGTGACCGGACGGGAGGACCACGACGAGAACGGCGTCTACCCGCTGCTCACCGAGGAGGTGTGAGGTTCCATGACCACCGCGACCACCACCACCGAGACGCAGGTTCCCGACCTGTACCCGACGCGGGGCACCGCCGAGGTGCTCACCCCGCGCCAGGACCCCGTCGTCTGGGGCGCCCCCGACGCGCCCGGCCCGATCACGCCGGTCGACCTCGGGTCGTTCGAGCGTGACGGCTTCCTCGCCATCGACCAGCTGATCGACGACGACGAGGTGGCCGTCTACCGGAACGAGCTGAACCGGCTCGTCACCGACCCGGCGATCCGCGCCGACGAACGCTCCATCGTGGAGCCGAAGTCCAAGGAGATCCGCTCGGTCTTCGAGGTGCACAAGATCAGCGAGGTGTTCGCGCGTCTGGTGCGCGACGAGCGCGTCGTGGGCCGCGCCCGGCAGATCCTCGGCTCGGACGTGTACGTCCACCAGTCGCGGATCAACGTCAAGCCGGGCTTCGGCGCCAGTGGCTTCTACTGGCACTCGGACTTCGAGACCTGGCACGCCGAGGACGGTCTGCCCCGGATGCGCACGGTGTCGGTCTCGATCGCGCTGACCGAGAACTACGACACCAACGGCGGTCTCATGATCATGCCGGGGTCGCACAAGACGTTCCTCGGGTGCGCGGGGGCCACGCCGAAGGACAACTACAAGAAGTCGCTGCAGATGCAGGACGCGGGCACGCCGTCCGACGAGGCGCTGACCGCGATGGCGTCCGAGCACGGCATCAAGCTGTTCACCGGCAGGGCCGGCTCGGCGACCTGGTTCGACTGCAACTGCATGCACGGCTCCGGGGACAACATCACCCCGTTCCCGCGCAGCAACGTCTTCATCGTGTTCAACAGCGTGGAGAACGCGGCGGTGGAGCCGTTCGCGGCGCCGGTCCGGCGGCCGGAGTTCATCGGGGCGAGGGACTTCACTCCGGTCAGGTAGCGCCGGTGAAGTAGCGGCGTACACAGACTGCGGGCCGGGCCTCCTCGTGTGGGACAAGGAGGCACCGGCCCGCTGCCGTGCCCGCCGCTCTTCTTCGCTCAGCCCGACAGCGCGTCCAGCAGCCGGTCCACGTCGGTGGCCGAGTTGTACAGATGGAAGGAGGCGCGCAGATTTCCGGCCCGGTCGGACACGGCGATCCCCTTGTCCGCCAACTGCGGCTGGAGGCGGCCGAGTCCGGGCACGGACACGATCGGTGAGCCGGGTGCGGGCACGGCCTCGTGGCCCAGTTCGGCGAGGCCCGCGCGGAAGCGGTCGGCGAGGGCGAGGTCGTGGGCGCGGATGGTGTCGACGCCGATCTCCTCGACGAGTTCGAGGGAGGCGCGCAGTCCGGCGTAGGTGAACAGGGCGGGGCTGGAGTCGAACCGCCGGGCGGAGCGGGCGAGTTCGGTGACCGGCCCGTAGCAGCTGTCCCACGGCCGTTCCCCGGCGACCCAGCCGGCCTGCACCGGCGTCAGATCGCCGAAGTCCTCCGGCACCACCAGGAAGGCGGCCCCGTGCGGGCCGAGCAGCCACTTGAAGGTGATGGCGACGGAGTAGTCGAAGCCGTCCGCGTCCATCGGCAGCCATCCGGCGGCCTGCGAGAAGTCGACGTACGTACGCGCCCCGTGCGCGCGGGCCGCCTCGCGCAGTGCCGCCAGGTCGGCGATCCTGCCGTCGGCGGACTGGGCGGCGCTGACCGCGACGAGTGCGGTGTCCGGCCGCACGGAGCCGGCGATCCGCTCCAGCGGCACGGCACGCACCTTGAGGTCGCCGCGCGCGTGGAACGGGTTGAGCACGGAGGTGAAGTCGCCCTCCGCGGTGAGGACTTCGGCGCCGGGCGGCAGGGAGGCCGCGACCAGCGAGGTGAACAGGGCGACCGTGGCCCCCGCCGCCACGCGCTCGACGGACACGCCGGCCAGCCGGGCGTACGCGGCCCGGCAGGCCTCGACATCGGCGAACAGCGGATCCAGCGCACCGCCCTCGGCCCGCAGCCGCGCGGCCTCGGCGAGGGCGGTGACGGTACGGGCCGGGAGCAGCGCGTTGCTCGCGGTGTTCAGGAAGGTGTTCTTCGGGGCGAACTCGGCACGGACGAGATTCTCGAAGGTCTCCATGGCACCACTCTGCGGCCCGGGAAACCCCCCGTCCATTGCGTCTTTCTGCGCGATATCTCTCATCAGCGCTTATACATACGCCCTGACCTGCGCGTTCTACGGCTGCGGCACGGCACACCCGTCCGGCCCGCACGCCTCCGCGTCACCGCCCTCGATCAATCGCACCGGCGTCCGCTCGCCCCAGGCCTGGGTCAGTGCCTGGGCGAACACCTCGACGGGCTGGGCGCCGGAGACGCCGTAGGCGCGGTCGAGCACGAAGAACGGCACGCCTCGCGCACCGAGCTGCGCGGCCTCCCGCTCGTCCTCCCTGACCTCGGCGGCGTACGCCTCGGGATCGGCGATCACTGTGCGAGCGGCCTCGGTGTCGAGCCCGGCCTCACCGGCCAGCTCGACGAGCCGCTCGTCACCGTCGAAGACGGACCGGTCCTCGGCGAAGTTGGCCCGGTACAGCAGATCGAGCAGCTCCTCCTGACGCCCGTGCTCCCGCGCGAAGTGCAGCAGCCGATGCATGTCGAAGGTGCTGCCGTGGTCCCGCCCCCGCGTCCGGTAGGGCAGGCCCTCGGCGGCGGCCTGGGCCCCGAGATGGTCCTCGCCCGCCTCGGCCTGCGCCTCGCTCATCCCGTACTTCTTCGTGAGCATGGTGATCACCGGCTGGATGTCCCCCTTGGCCCGCCCCGGGTCCAGCTCGAAGGACCGGTGCACCACCTCGACCTGGTCCCGGTGCGGAAAGGCACGCAGCGCCTTCTCGAACCGGGCCTTGCCGACGTAACACCAGGGGCAAGCGATATCGGACCAGATCTCGACGCGCATCGCGGCGGCACACTCCCACTCGTACGGACGCGGAGACACCCTCCGCGCAAGTACGTGAACCTTCAACGAGCGCGCTTCATTCCCCGGGCACGGAAAACCGCAGGCAAAGGTGATGGTCACCCTCGGCCGGAGGGTGCAGAGCGGTGCCGACTCCGGTGCGCCAGCGGTCGGGGTCGACATGGAACTGGAACAGCTTCACCGCGTCGGCGGCGCCGCCCTCCGGGCTGCGGAAGGACGCGATCCCGGCCAGGCCCCCGTCCCGCACCGCGCACAGCACCTGCCCGTCCGGCCGCTCGATCGCCTCCCGCCAGCGGGCCTCCCAGTCCAGGCCGTCGTCCGGAAGGCCGTCCGGGTAGTACGTGGACCGGGCGCGCAGGTGCAGGGCGGCGACCTCGGTGGCCTCGGCCGGCAGGGCGGTCCTGATCACCAGGGAGCCGGTCATGTCAGCTCCCGTCGCGCAGGTCGCTCGGCCAGCTCGGCCGGAACTCGATGTGGTCGTAGGTGACCACACAGCCCTCGCCCATCGGCGACTGGGTCATGAAGCCGACCAGGGCCGCTCCCGTCTCCTTCTCGTCGCCCAGGGTGAAGAGCCGGACGAAGGTCCAGCGCTTGCCGTCCCGGGAGGCGTGGAAGGCGAAGGCCCGCCCGGTCCTGCTCACCCGGAGCCACACGGAACTGCCGTCCACGGTGAAGGAGTTGGCGTCGTCCGAGTGCCCTCGTGTCACCACCGTGCAGACGGTCGGCACATCCGGCGAGTACTCCAGACACAGCTTGGCCCAGGCCCGCTCCCCCGCGTGCACATAGAGCACCCCGGCGTCGAAGGCGGCCCCGAAGCCGACGGTCACCCGCGCGACGAGCTGAAAGTCCCCCTCGGGCGCCCCCAGCAGCCGCGGCGCATCGGAGGCGGAGTCCAGCCCTTCCCCCGTCGGCGGCACAAACCGATCCTGCCGCGCCCCGGCCCACCCCGTGAGCACCCCGTCCTCGTAGGACCAGTGCCCATCGGGCCCATAAGTACGGAGCGGAAACGGCAGTTCGGCAAGTTCGACGTCCATCGCCCCATCATCTCAGGGTCAGCGGAGTTACTCAGGGGCGCGGGGCTGTATCGATGTGCGGCTACCGCCGCGTGGGCGCGACCAGCCACAACGAACCGGCACTCCGCAGCTCACCGCACCCCCACGGCGCTACCGCTCCAACCGCCCGTTGAACCTCCGAGGCAGCCCCAGCGGATTCTCGTCCCGCAACTCCACCGGCAACAACGCCTCCGGCGCGTTCTGGTACACCACCGGCCGCAGCCACCGCTCGATCGCCGTCCCGCCCACCGACGTAGACGTAGACGTCGTCGCCGGATACGGCCCTCCATGGTGCTGCGCAGGAGCAACGGCAACCCCAGTCGGCCACCCGTTCACCAGCACACGCCCGGCCAACGGCGTCAGCTCCTGCACGAGCTCCACCCCCCGGCCCTCACCTCGCGCCTCGTCGGAGGACAACTGCACCGTCGCCGTCAGATTCCCCGGCAACCGCGCCAAGACTCCCCGCATCTCGGCCTCGTCCTCATAGCGGGCCACCACGGTGACCGGCCCGAAGCACTCCTCAAGGAGCAGGTCGTACTCCCCCTCACGCGTCAGCTTCTCCGCCGGCACCGTCAGGAACCCCGGACTGACCGTGTGCTCACTCCCCGCCCCCGGCGTCACCGGCGACTGCACACCCTCCAGCTCCGCCCGCTCCGCCACCCCGGCGACGAAGTTGTCCCGCATCCGGTGATCGAGCAGCACCCCGGACTCGACATTGCTCACCGCGTCGGTCAGCGACTTGACCAGCCCGTCACCCGCCGCACCAGCCGGCACCAGCACCAGCCCCGGCTTCACACAGAACTGCCCGACGCCCAGCGTCATCGAACCGGCCAGCCCCGCACCGATCTCCTCCGCCCGCTCGGCCGCAGCCGCCTCCGTGACCACGACCGGGTTGAGGGACCCCAGCTCACCGTGGAACGGAATCGGCACCGGACGTGCCGCCGCCGCGTCGAACAGCGCCCGGCCGCCGCGCACCGACCCGGTGAACCCGGCCGCCGCGACCAGCGGGTGCTTGATCAGCTCGACGCCCGCCTCGAAGCCGTGCACCAGGCCCAGCACCCCGTCCGGCAGCCCGTGCCGCGCCGCGGCCCGGCGCAGCACCTTGGCGACCAGCTCGGACAGCGCCGGATGGTCTGGGTGGGCCTTGACGACGACCGGGCAGCCGGCCGCGAGGGCGCTCGCGGTGTCGCCGCCGGGCACGGAGAAGGCGAACGGGAAGTTGGACGCCGAGTACACGGCCACGACACCGAGCGGCACCTTGTAGCGGCGCAGGTCCGGGATCGGCGGGGTGGCGGTGTCGTCGGGGTGGTCGATGACGACGTCGAGGAAGGCGCCCTCCTCGACGATGCCGGCGAAGGCCCGCAGCTGGTAGCAGGTGCGGGCGAGTTCGCCGTTCAGCCGGACCGGCCCGAGGGCGGTCTCGGCGTCGGCGGTCTCGACGAGGACGTCCTTGGCCGCCTCCAGTTCGTCGGCGCAGGAACGCAGGAAGGCCGCGCGCACATCGCGGTCGGCCAGGGCGTCCCGCGCCTCGTGGGCGGCCCGGACGGCGGCGTCGACCTCCTGGGCTGTGGCCTCGACCGCAACCTGTTCGCGCTGCTTCCCGGTTCGGGGGTCGACACTCCAGACTGGTGCTGCTGCCACCGCGGGTCCCTCCAGATCTAGGGACGTTCGATATACTGAACGCTGTCTCTATTGGTGAATACGCGTGGAGACTATATCCATAGTTTCTCGGCGAACGAAGGGGTCAGGGGCGATGTCGGCAGGCGAGACGAACGGCGGAGCGCAGGTCAAGTCGGCAGTGCGGACCGTCGAGCTGCTGGAGTACTTCGCCGGCCGCCCGGGCATGCACTCCCTCGCCGCGGTCCAGGAGGCCGTCGGCTACCCCAAGTCCAGCCTCTACATGCTGCTGCGCACCCTGGTCGACCTCGGCTGGGTGGAGACGGACGCGACGGGGACGCGGTACGGCATCGGCGTGCGCGCGCTGCTCGTGGGCACCTCCTACATCGACGGCGACGAGGTGGTCGCGGCGGCCCGCCCCACGCTGGACCGGCTCTCCGACGACACCACGGAGACCATCCACCTGGCCCGGCTCGACGGCACCAACGTGGTCTATCTGGCCACCCGCCAGTCGCAGCACTATCTGCGCCCCTTCACCAGGGTCGGCCGCCGGCTGCCCGCCCACTCGACCTCGCTGGGCAAGTCCATCCTCGCCACCTACAGCGACGAGCAGGTGCGCAAGATGCTCCCCGAGACGCTGCCCGCGCTGACCGAGAACACGATCACCGACCGGGAGAAGCTCATCGAGGAGCTCCAGCAGGTGCGGGAGCAGGGCTACGCCGTCGACCGCGAGGAGAACACGCTCGGGCTGCGCTGCTTCGGCGTGGCGATCCCGTACCGCACTCCCGCGCGGGACGCGATCAGCTGCTCGGTGCCGGTCGCCCGGCTCACCCCCGCCCACGAACAGATGGTGAAGGACGCCCTGTTCGACGCACGCGACCGGCTCACCCTGGCCACCCGGAGGCTCTGACCCCATGGACATCGCCCTGCGCGAGGTGCACGACAGTGATCTGCCCGTCTTCTACCGGCAGTTGAACGACCCCGAGGCCCTGCGCATGGCGGCCTTCACCCCGGAGGACCCCGCGAACCGGGACGCCTTCGACGCCCACTGGGCGAAGATCCGCGCCACGCCGGGCATCGTCACGCGGACGGTGCTGGGCGACGGGGACGTGGTGGGCCACGCGGCGGTGTACGGGCAGCCGGGCGAGCGCGAGGTGACGTACTGGATCGACCGCGCCTACTGGGGCAAGGGCATCGCCACGACCGCACTGCGCGCGCTGCTGGCCGGGGAGACCGAACGCCCCCTGTACGCGCGCGTGGCGGCCGACAACGCGGGGTCGCTGCGGGTGCTGGAGAAGTGCGGCTTCGAGGTCACGGAGCGCGTCACCTCGTACGCGCCCGCGCGGAAGGCCGAGATCGAGGAGCTCGTGCTGAGGCTGGACGCCTGAGCCGGCGGATCTCCCCCGTGCGGCGGAGGCGGATCGTCGGGCGGCAGGACGCGCGCGGGGCCCCGGGGGCGGGAGGGTGAGGGCATGACCCAGACAGTCGCCGACTCCGTGCGGGCCGGCAGCCCGACCGTCGCCACGACCCGAGCCCGCAGGGTGCTGCGGGCCGTCGCCGTCGCCTCGTGCGTGCCGTATCTGAGCCTCAAGGTCGCCTGGCTCGCCGGGAGTCACCTCGGGATCCCCGACGGCAGCCCGCTCCTCGAGCACCGCACGGCCGTGGCCGTGGCCAACGGCGTCACCGTGCTGATGGACGCGTGCGTGATCGTGCTGGCGCTGGTGCTGACCCGGCCGTGGGGCCTCAGGCTGCCCGCGTGGCTGCTGGCGGTCCCCGTATGGGTGGCGACCGGGCTGCTCACGCCGATCATGACCGGCTTCCCGGTGCAGCTGGTCGTCAGCGCGTTCGGCGGCTCCGTGGACGCGACCGACGACGGGGGCGAACCCTTCCTGCACAGCTGGGTGTTCTGTGTCGTGTACGGCGGTTTCCTCGTGCAGGGTCTCGCCCTCGGGGCGCTCTTCGCGCTGTACGCGCGTGACCGCTGGGGCCGGTTGTGGCAGGGCCGGTTGGGGGACCTGCCGTGCGCCCGCTTCGGCACCCCGGCGCAGAGGACGGCCGCCGTCGCCGCCGCCGTGGTCGCCCTGCTGCCGCTGACCGCGCATCTGCTGTGGGCGTGCGGTGCCACGACCGGTCTCAATGCCGACCTGATCGCCGACCGGACCAGCGACTTCCACGTCGTGGAGGCGCAGAGCGCGGTGTTCGTGGCGGGTGCCGCAGCGGCCGGGCTGATGCTCGGCTTCCGCCGTGGCCGCGCGGTGCCGGTGAGGGTGCCGCTCGCCCTCGCCTGGATCACGTCCGCGGCCGTCGCCTGCTGGGCGGGCTGGCAGTCGGTGGCCTCGCTGGTCGTCACGGAGGACGCCTCGGAACGGCCCACCGCACTGATGCAGCTGACCTACGCCGGCCAGACGGTCGTCGGCCTCCTCGTGGCGGGTCTGGCCGTGCGCTTCCTGGTCGCGCGCTCGAAGGCCGGCCGGCCCGCCCCGTGAGCGCGTTCCTGCGGGCGCTGTTCGGGCGGCGGGCGCGGCTGCGCTGGGTCCATCTGGTCCTGGGCGGCGCGCTCGCCATGCCGTTCGTGCTGGTCGGGGAGGTGATCCTCGGCCCGGCCGTGGGCGCCACGGTCCTCGGTCCCCTCCCGCTGCAACTCGCCGCGTTCATCGTGGGGTTGCCGCTCGCCGCCGTGGCGTCGCTGTTCCCGCTGACCCGGCCGCTGGAGGCGACCGTGGTACGGGTGCTGTGCGGGGTCGACGCGGACCGGCTGGCGTACGAACCGGCCCGCGGCCGGGCGGCGCGCGGCCGCACCGCGCTGTGGTTCACGCTGCATGTGGGGATCGGCGGGATCGTCGCCGGGATGTCGCTGGCGCTGCCGCCGTTCGCGGGGGCGCTGATCGTGCTGCCGCTTGTGTCGGGTCTTGCGGGGGCGGCGCCCTGGTTCCCGGAGTTCCTCGGCACCACCTGGGCGCTGGTGCTCTCGCCGGTCGCGGGCGTGGTGTCGCTGCTGGCGCTGGCCGGTGTCTCCGCGGGGGCCGGTGCGCTGCTGGCCCGGTGGGCGCCCGCGCTGCTCGGGCCCACGCCCGAGGACCGGCTC
>NZ_JAOCQE010000192.1 GCF_025290915.1 Streptomyces sp. 15-116A
TGGGCGCCGGCGAGGCGGCGGCCTGGCGGCGGATCCGCTCCGTGCACGCCGCCGCCGACCTCACCCTCGCCCCGTCCGGTGCCGCCCTGCGCGACCTGGAGGCGCACGGTGTGCCCCGCGTCAAGCTGTGGCCGCGCGGCGTCGACACCGAGCGCTTCCGGCCCGACCGGCGCGACGAGACGCTGCGCCGCGCCCTCGCCCCGAACGGTGAGCTGATCGTCGGCTACGTCGGCCGGCTCGCCCCCGAGAAGCAGGTCGAGCTGCTGGGCGGGGTCTGCGGCCTGCCCGGCGTGCGGGTCGTCGTCGTGGGCGACGGGCCCAGCCGGCCGGGGCTCGAGCAGTCACTGCCCGGCGCCGTCTTCCTGGGCCGTCGTACCGGTGAGGAACTCGGCCGGATCTTCGCCTCGCTGGACGTCTTCGTGCACACCGGTCCCTTCGAGACCTTCTGCCAGACCGTGCAGGAGGCCATGGCGAGCGGGGTGCCGGTGGTGGCGCCCGCCGTGGGCGGACCCCTCGACCTGGTCGCCCACGGGCACACCGGGCTGCTCGTCCCGCCACGCGACGCCGACGCCGTACGTGACGCGGTGGCCGCCCTGGCCGCCGACCCCGGGCTGCGGGCGTCCTACGGCGCTGCCGGGCGCGCGATGGTCGAGGGGCGCACCTGGGCGGCCGTCGGCGACCTGCTGATCGGGCACTACGCGGACGTGCTCGCCGGACGCAGGACGACGGTGGCGGCATGAAGCGGCTCGTCCGGAACGCCGCCCCGCTGCGCATCGTGCGGCTCGCCAACTTCGTCGCCCCCGCCTCCGGAGGGCTGCGCACCGCGCTGCGGGAGCTCGGCAAGGGATACCGGGCGGCGGGACACGAACCGGTGCTCGTCGTCCCCGGTGAGCGGGAGAGCGACCGCCAGACCGAGCAGGGAAGGGTCATCACCCTGCCGGGGCCGCTGCTGCCCGGCACCGGCGGCTACCGCGTCCTCACCGACAGGCGGCGGATCGCCGGCCTGCTCGAGGAACTCGCCCCCGACCGCCTGGAGGTGTCCGACCGCACCACTTTGCGCTGGACCGGCCGGTGGGCGCGGCGGGAGCGGATCCCGGCGGTCATGGTCTCCCACGAGACCGCCGACGGCGTGTTGCGCACCTGGGGCCTGCCCGAGGGCGCCGCCCGGCGCGCCGCCGACGCCCTCAACACCCGGACGGCGCACACCTACGCGCGCGTGGTGTGCACCACCGAGTTCGCCGCGCGGGAGTTCGTGCGCATCGGCGCGCGCAACGTCGTACGCGCCCCGCTCGGCGTCGACCTCGTCGAGCGGCACCCGGCGCTGCGCGATCCGGGCGTGCGGGAGCGGTACGCGCGCGTGGGGGAGACGCTGCTGGTGATGTGTTCCCGGCTGTCCGTGGAGAAGCGGCCCGGTACGGCACTGGACGCCCTCCAGGCGCTGCGGGCGCGCGGGCGGCGGGCGGTGCTGGTGGTGGCCGGGGACGGTCCGCTGCGGGCGCGGCTCGAATTGCGCGCGCGGGAGCACGGCCTGCCGGTCGTCTTCATGGGCCACGTCCGCGACCGGGGGTTCCTCGGCGCGCTGCAGGCCTCCGCCGACGTGTGTCTGGCGCCCGGCCCCGCCGAGACCTTCGGGCTGTCCGCCCTGGAGGCCATGGCGTGCGGCACGCCGGTGGTGGCGAGCGCGTCGTCGGCGCTGCCGGAGGTGATCGGCTCGGCCGGAGCCGTCGCGGACGACCGGGGCGAGGCGTTCGCGGACGCCGTCGAACTGGTCCTGGCCGCGCGGGAGAACGACCGGCGGGAAGCGGCACGCGCGCGTGCGGAGTGCTTCGGATGGAACACCGCCGTCGCCGCCTTCCTCGCTGCGCACGACGCACCGGGCGCCGGTGTCCGCGCCGAACACTCCGTTCCCCTGCGGCCCGTGATGCCGGGAGGGCCGAGATGAGACCCACGCGGTTCGTGGCCCTCGGGGACTCACTCACCGAGGGCGTCGGGGATCGCGTCGAGGGCCGGTGGCGGGGCTGGGCGGCCCTGCTCGCCGAGTCCCTGGGCCGGTCGCCCCGCACGGAGGCCCTGCGGTTCACCAACCTCGCGGTGAGCGGGGCCCAGACGCACGACGTCCTCGAACGCCAGCTGCCCGCCGCGCTCGCCCTGCGGCCCGACCTGGTGTCCGTCGTCGTCGGCGTCAACGACACCCTGCGCCGCACCTTCGACATCCGCGCGGTGGCGGCCCGGCTCGACGAGGTGTACGCCGCCTGCACCGGACAGGGCGCCGTGCTGCTCACCGCCTGTCTGCCCGACCCCGGGGGCATGCTGGGGCTGCCGGGGGCGCTGGCCCGCCCGCTGGCCCGGCGGCAGCGGGCCGTGAACACCGTGGTCCACGCGCTGTCCGAGCGGTACGGGGCGGTCCATCTGCACGCGTGCGAGGGCGACTGGATCACCGACCGTGCGATGTGGAGCGCGGACCGGCTGCATCCCGGTGAGCGAGGGCACCGCCAACTGGCGCACCGCTTCCATGCGTTGCTGGCGGAACACGGTCTCGCCTCGGGCGCGGCGCCCTCGCTGGAGCCCGAGTCACCGGCTCCGACCGCTCGGGCGAGCCTGTGGTGGCTGGCCACGGCCGGGACCGGCTGGGTGGCCCGCCGCTGCACCGACCTGCTGCCGCAGCTGCTCATGCTCGCCGCCGACGAGGTACGCCACCACGCGCGCGGTACGAGCATCCGGCTCGACCTGCGTGCGTCGGCCGCGGTGTCCGCGGCGCTGGCGGCACTGGTGGGGGATCAGCGGCAAGGGGTTGCTTGAGGGCGGGCGGTGTGTCTGTGGACCGTCCAGGGGGCTCCGCCCCCTGGACCCCCGGCCTATGCCCACCCGCCACCCGACTCGGTCGGCTGCGAGGGACCCGCATGGCGACTCGGTCGGCTGAGAGGGGCCCGCGTGGGTCAGCGGCGTCGGACGGCCACGAAGCGGACGGGGGTGCCGGGGCGTGCCTGGGCGGCGGACGGGAGGTCGGCGGGGTGGGCGACCGCGATCACCGGGTAGCCGCCGGTGGTCGGGTGGTCGGCCAGGAACACCACCGGTGTGCCGTCCGGCGGTACCTGGACCGCCCCCAGCACCATGCCCTCGCTGGCCAGTTCGCCGGACCGGGACCGTTGCAGCGCGGGCCCGGTCGTGCGCAGGCCGATGCGGTTGCTCGCCGGTGAGACGTGATACGTGCGAGAGGTGAAGGCGCGGAGTGCCTCGCGTGTGAACCAGTCGTCGCGCGGGCCGAGCGTCACCCGCAGGACGAGTTCGGCGGGGGGCGCCGGCTGCGGGGCGACATCCACGCGCGCGTGGTGCGTGAGCGGGGCCCCGAGCGGGAGCACCGCACCGTCCGTGAGCGGTGCCGGGCCGAGCCCCGACAGCAGATCGGTGGAGCGGCTGCCGAGCACCGGCTCGACGGCGATCCCACCGGAGACGGCCACGTACGCGCGTACCCCACACATCGCCGCACCGACGTCCAGCAACGCCCCGGCGGGCACGCGCACCGGCGCACCCCAGGCAACCGGGCGCCCGTCCACGCTGACCGGACAGGGCGCCCCGGTGACCGCCACGGTGACGGCCGAACGAGGGCGCAGGGAGCACCCGTCGAGGGTGGTCTCCAGGACGGCCGTCTCCGGGCCGTTCCCGGCCAGCCGATTGGCCAGCGCCGCCGCCGGACCGTCGAGGGCACCGGACCGAGGCACCCCGAGATGGGCGTGCCCGGGTCGGCCCCGGTCCTGCACGGTGGTCAGCGCACCCGCCCGCACGACGGCGAGCGCACGGTCCGTCATGCCGCACCTGCCGGCCCGGCCATCGCGTCCGCCCCTCCCGCGGCTCCCGTCCCGTCCACCGGAACGAAGCGCACGCGGGTGCCGGGGGAGAGCAGGGCCGCCGGGGTGCGGGTGTGGTCCCACAGGACGGTGTCCGTCGTCCCGATGAGCTGCCAGCCGCCGGGGGACGAGCGCGGGTACACGCCGGTGTAGGGGCCCGCCAGGGCCACCGAGCCCGCCGGGACGGTGGTCCGCGGAGTCGAGCGGCGCGGGACGTCGTAGCGCGGCGGCAGCCCCGTCAGATAGCCGAAGCCGGGGGCGAAGCCGCAGAAGGCGACCCGGAACCCGGTGCCCGCGTGGATGCGGGCGACCTCGTGCACGGGGACGCCCCAGTGCGCGGCGACGTCGGCCAGGTCGGGGCCGTCGTAGCGCACCGGGATCTCGACGGTCTCCCCCGCGCGCGGAGGCACGGGCGGGATGTCCGCGGCGGTCAGTTCGGCGGCGGTGCGGTGCGGGTCGGGCAGGCCGTCGAGGAGGACCGTGCGGGCCGCCGGGACGATCTCGCCGACCCGCAGCGAGCCCTCCGCGCGGCGCCGCAGCAGCTCCGCGTGGAGCGCCTGCGCCTCCTCGCCCGAGGACACCTCGACGAGCAGGGCGTCCCCGCCGACGGGCAGCACCCTCATGCGAAGGCCTCCACCCGCACGCCCGACGCCGCCAGCCGCTCACGGACCCGGCGCGCCAGATCGACCGCCCCGGGCGTGTCACCGTGCAGGCACAGCGACCGCGCCCGCACCTCGATCCGCCGCCCCGACCGCGCCTCCACCTCACCCGAGCGGGCCAGGCCCAGCGAGCGCACCACGACCGCCTCCGGGTCGGTGAGCACCGCGCCCTCCTCGCCGCGCGGTACGAGCGTGCCCTCGTCGGTGTACGCGCGGTCCGCGAACGCCTCGGTGACGGCCGGCAGCCCCGCCTTGCCGGCGAGCTCCAGCAGCCGCGAGCCGGGCAGGCCGAGCACGGGCAGCGCGGCGTCCGCGAGGAGCACCCCGTCGACGACCGCGCCCGCCTGTGCCTCGTCGTGCACCACCCGGTTGTACAGCGCCCCATGCGGTTTGACGTACGCCACGCGGGAGCCCGCCGCGCGGGCGAACACCTGGAGCGCGCCGATCTGGTAGGCCACCTCGGCCGCCAGTTCGGCGGGCGGCACGTCCATCGCACGCCGACCGAAACCGGCGAGGTCCCGGTAGGAGACCTGCGCGCCGATCCGCACCCCCCGCTCCGCCGCCAGCTCGCACACCCGGCGCATGGTGGCCGCGTCGCCCGCGTGGAAGCCGCAGGCCACATTGGCGCTCGTCACGACGGACAGCAGCCGTTCGTCGTCGGTGAGCCGCCAGCGGCCGAAGCCCTCGCCCAGGTCGGCGTTGAGATCGATCGAGGTCATGGATCCTTCGTGTCTCCTGATCAGGCCACGCGGTACTGGTCGTCGCGGGCGTCGGTGAGGAACATCCGGCCCGGCGCGTGGGTGATCGCGAACGGCGGACGCGAGGCCATGACCGCCGCCTGCGGGGTCACCCCGCAGGCCCAGAACACCGGGATGTCGTCGGGCGCCGGCTCCACCGGATCGCCGAAGTCGGGGCTGCCGAGGTCGTCGATGCCGAGCGCCGAGGGATCGCCGCAGTGCACAGGACCGCCGTGCACCGCCGGCATCAGACCGCTCTCCCGGATCGCCGCCGACAGATGCCGCGGCGGCACCGGCCGCATGGACACCACCATGGGCCCGCGCAGCCGCCCCGCCGGACGGCACTGCCAACTCGTCACGTACATCGGCACATTGCGGTCCTGCTCGATGTGGCGCAGCGGGACACCCGCGGCGGCGAGCGCCCACTCGAAGGTGAAGCTGCACCCGATCAGGAACGACACCAGATCGTCCCGCCAGTGCGCCCGCACATCCGTCGGCTCGTCCACCAGCTCGCCGTGCTCCCACACCCGGTAGCGCGGCAGATCGGTGCGCAGATCCGCGCCCTCGGCGAGCACGGTGGTCACCGATCCCGCGTCCGTGACGTCCAGGACGGGACAGGGCCTGGGGTTGCGCTGGCAGAAGAGCAGCATGTCGTACGCCCAGTCGGCGGGCACCGCGATCAGATTGGCCTGGGTGTGCCCCGCCGCGACACCGGCCGTGGGACCCGTGAGCCCGTCCCGGAAGCGCGCGCGTGCCGTGGCCGGGCTCCACGCGTGCGCGTGCTCGTCGACGAGGGTGACGGGGCGGTCGTCGATGCGGTCGTGGGTGCGGTCGTGGGTGCGGTTCACACCAGTTCCTTCCCGCGCGTCTCCGGCAGTCCCAGCAGCGCCAGCGCCGCCAGCCCGTAGCCGATCGCGCCGAACACCAGCGCGCCGCCCACGCCCCAGCTGTCGGCCAGGAAACCCACCGTCGTGGGGAAGACGGCGCCCACCGCGCGTCCGGTGTTGTACGTGAAGCCCTGTCCCGTGCCGCGCACGGCCGTCGGGTACAGCTCGCTCAGATAGGAGCCGAAGCCGCTGAAGATGGCCGACATGCAGAAGCCGAGCGGGAAACCGAGCACGAGCACCAGGGAGTCGGCGCCGCTCGGCAGGTTCGCGTACACCAGGATGCAGATCGCCGAGAGCAGCGCGAACAGCCAGATGTTGCGGCGGCGGCCCAGCCGGTCGGTGAGATAGCCGCCGGTGAGGTAGCCGATGAAGGCACCCGAGATGAGGAACGTCAGATAGCCGCCGGTGCCCACGACCGACAGCTCCCGCTCGGTCTTGAGGTACGTCGGCACCCAGGTGGCGAGGGTGTAGTAGCCGCCCTGCACACCGGTGGAGAGCAGCACCGCGAACACGGTGGTGCGCAGCAGGCCCGGGGACCCGTCCCGGCCGGGCCGGAAGATGGCCGAGAACGAGCCCTTCCGCGGGCTCTGTTCGCGCGCGGCGGTCGCCTTGGGGGCGTCGTGCACACTGCGCCGCACCCACACCACGAGCACGGCCGGCAGCGCGCCGGTCCAGAACATCACCCGCCAGGCCAGGTCGTCGGCGACGAACGTGAAGACCATCGTGTACACGATCACGGCGAGTCCCCAGCCGACGGCCCACGAACTCTGGATCGCGCCGAGCGTGCGGCCCCGGTGCTTCGCGCTCGCGTACTCGGCGACCAGGATCGCGCCGACCGCCCACTCGCCGCCGAAGCCCAGGCCCTGCAGCGCGCGGAACACCAGCAGGGTCTCGTAGTTGGGCGCGAAGCCGCAGGCGACGGTGAACACCGCGTACGTGATGACCGTCAGCAGCAGCGCCTTGACCCGGCCCACCCGGTCCGCCAGCACGCCCGCGAGGGCGCCGCCGATCGCCGAGACGACCAGGGTGACGGTGGTGAGCAGACCGGTCTGACCGCTGTTCAGGCCGAAGTACGCCGACAGCGCGACCATCGTCAGCGGCAGCGTGAAGTAGTCGTACGAGTCCAGGGCATAGCCGCCGAACGCGCCGCCGAAGGCGCGCCGGCCGCGTGGTCCGAGCGCGCGCAGCCAGCCGAACGCCCCGTCGTCGGTGGGGTGTTCCGCCGGGGCGGGGCGTGCGGAGTCGGTCAGGGACCGCGGTGGAGGGGTCGTGCTCATGGGCACCTCGCAGAGGGGGGACGGAGGGTGCGTGCGGGGGATGAGCGGGGAAGTGAGCCGTGCCGTGCCCAGCAAGGTAGAGGATCGTTGAACGATCCTTCAATACCCATGTTGTCTCGCCCTTCCGTGTGCGATTGAATTCCGGGCATGGCAGAGCAGCTGAGGGGACTGGCCGACGACCGCGCCCTGTTGGGCCGTACCAGCACCGCGGAACGGGTCTCGGACATCCTCAGGAGCCGGATCGCCGAGGGGTACTTCCCGCCCGGGACGCGGCTGTCGGAGGACAGCATCGGCGGGGCGCTCGGCGTCTCGCGCAACACGCTGCGGGAGGCGTTCCGGCTGCTCACGCACGAGCGGCTGCTCGTCCACGAGCTGAACCGGGGCGTCTTCGTGCGGGTGCTGACCGTCGAGGACGTCGAGGACATCTACCGCACCCGCCGGCTCGTCGAGTGCGCCGTCGTCCGCGGCCTGGGCAAGCCGCCGTACGAGCTCGACGGGCTCGCCGGAGCGGTCGAGGAGGGGCGCCGGGCGGCGCGTGAAGGTGACTGGAAAGAGGTGGGTACGGCCAATATCCACTTCCACCGGGAACTGGTCGCCCTCGCCGCGAGCGAACGCACCGACGAGCTGATGCGCAGCGTCTTCGCCGAACTGCGGCTGGCCTTCCACGTGGTGGACGAACCGCAGCGGCTGCATGAGCCGTACATCGCGCGAAATGTCGGGATTCTTCAGGCGTTGCAGGCCGGGGAGCGGGACCGCGCCGAGGAACTGCTGGCGGGTTATCTGGACGACTCGCTCCAACGGGTGGTGGACGTGTACCGGCGCAGGGTGGGGGACGAGGGTCCGGGCGCCTGAGCACGGGGTGCATCTGGGTCGTTTGGGTCGTTGTCAGACCGAGGACCTAGTCTGTGCACCGTGACTTCGCCTGCAACGACGGACAGCGTTCCGCCCCAGCTCAGCGCGGGGCCGCGCCCCGCACCGGGCCCGGCCGCCGACGAGGGCCTGGCGCGGCGGCTGCGCGCGCTCGCCTGCACGGCCCCGCTGCACGACCTGGACGCGCGCAAGGCCAACCTGGCCGGCGAGTACTCGGTGTACGGCATGGCGGAGATCGCCCTCGCGGCCATCGACCTCGTCACCCTCAACATGGACTTCGACACGGGCGCCGACCACGACCAGATCGTCGCCCGGCTCATCCCCCGCATCGCCGCCCAGGCCCCGCGCCGCCCCGCCGCCGAGCACGAGCGGGTGGCCCGCTGGGTCCTGGAGAACCTGATCAACGTCGGCAGCGTCGACCGCGGCTTCCGCGCCGTGTACGGCGTCTTCGGCGCCGACGGCACCTACGTCCGCCGCGACTACGACTTCAAGCTGATCGAGGAGGTGCCCGGCCCCGGCGGCGCGGTCTATCTGCGGACCACCGACGAGGCCGTCAACGTCCTCGTCGGCGCCCTGGACACCGACGTCACCAGCGCCCAGATCGCCGCCGAGGTCAAGCTCGAGGTGCTGATCAGCCGCGGCCGGCTCGCCGACGCCCAGCTCGCCGCGGAGCAGGCCCGCTATCGGACCGTCCAGTACTCCGAGACGCTGCGCCGCGCCCTGGAGGCGACCCGGCGCAATGTGCGGGCCGTGGACTGGCTCAGCGCCGTGCCCGACATGATCGCCGAGGCCCTGGACCACGTGGCCGACCGGTACCGCCACGAGAACGCGATCCTCACCAACATCCGCAAGGCCCGCGACGAGTCCGAGGACCCCGAGCACAAGCGCCGCGCCGCCGAGCTGGTGGACATCGTCAAGGACTGCATCCGGCGCCATACGCAGTTGCAGTCCCGGCTGCTGGAGGCGGGCCCGCTGTTCCGCGCCGAACAGGACCGGCAGGCCTTCGCCACGCCCGCGGCGACCTCCGGTACGGACCTGTACGGCCACCTCCTGGCCCCCTCGCTGCCGCTGCCCGTGGAGCAGGCGGTCCGGGTCACCGACGCGTTCTTCGCACACGGCACGGGCATGCGGACGCCGGTGTCCGTGCGGGTCGCCGACCTCGTCGACATACTGCTCACCCCGCCCGTCGAGCGGGAGCACCTCGGTGCGGAGATGCCCGAGCCCGACCTGATCGCCACGCCGGACGACAGCCGCTTCAGCGAGGAGCAGCTGGCTGCGGCGACGGAGCTGCTGGATCTGCCGGCGGACGCGCCGCGGCGGCTGTCGGGGCTGCTGGCGGAGGCGCGGCGGCGGGATCCCGAGCTGCCGTATCTGGTGGCGCTGCTGGCCGTGCACGCGGCGAGCCCGCCGGTGGGGACGGCGGTCCGGCAGGGGGAGCGGAGGCTGTTGTTCGCCGTGGACGACGGTACGGAGCTGGACGATCCGGAGTTCGGGGGTGCGGATCTCATCGTGGGGACCGCGTTGCTGGACGCGGCGGGAACGGAGGCCGCGTGAGGTGTCGGTTCGTGGGCGGCCGCGGATCCGTCGTGGCTGGTCGCGCCCGCGCGGCGGAACCGCATATCGATACCGCCCGCGCCCCTAGGGATGTGGACCTGCCGCTCGTTGTGAAGCTTGAGGAGTTGCCGTCGTGAATGAGCAGGTCGACTGGAGTGAACCGGATGCTCCCGCCCCGGCGGGCAGTGGTGCCGTCACGCCTGCCGATGCCGCCGATGCCGCGCGGCTCGTGGCCTTCGGGCTCCAGCCGAAGCTGCAGCCCGCGCGGGATCAGGAGTACGCGGACCTGCTGCGCCGGTACCGGGAGGACCCTCCGTTCGCGCGGCTCGCGGACGCCGTCGCCACCGGGCTCGGGCTGATCGTGCTGGAGGTCTCCCCGCGCGCGGGGATGGCCGTCACCGCCGCCGAGGACTCGGTGTTCGCCGTGCGCATGGGTGACTACGCGCGCCGGACCTCCGCCGACGGCGGTGACCGGTTCCTGCACGGGCTGGCCCATCTCGCCGTCGCCGCCATGGCCTACCCCCGCCCGGAGGACCTCGCCGACGACGGCTACATCGGACGGGTCACGGTCAACGGAGTCGACGCCTTCGTACGCCAGGCCTGCCACCGTCTGGAGGAGCGCGCGGCCGAACAGGGCGAGAACACCGACCCGGCCAGCGACGCCCCCGGACTCGAGGCGGCCTGGCGCGTCTGGGCCCGGCGCAGCGCGACGGGCGCCACCAAGGACGCGCGCAGACTCGCCGGTTCCACCACCGGCATCGTGGCCAAGGCCGTCACGTTCCTCACCGACTCCGGCTTCCTGCAGCGCACCGGCGACGACCACGGCGGCACCTACCGCACCACGGCCCGCTACCAGCTCCAGGTGCGCGACATGGCGGGCAGCGCCGCCCTGGCCGAACTGCTGGAGCTCGGCGTCGTACCGGTCACCGACGGCACACCGACGCTGCTGCCGCCCGAGGACGGGGACGACCTGGAGCTGGTCGCCGACGCCGGCCTGCCGTTCCACTCGTCCTGACCGCCTCTGACGTCCTTCTGAACCTCCCGTCTCACCCAGCCTTACGAGAGTCCGCCATGTACGAGCTGTCCCGGGTCCGCCTCTACTCCATCGGGCCCGCCGGTGCGCGCTACGCCGACACCGTGCTTGACCTGCGCGGCGTGGGCGAGGTCGTACCCGACCCCGCGCCGACGCAGGCGGAGTTCTTCGAGGAGGAGCCCGCCGGTCCGCCGCGCCGGCCCGCGCCCGCCGGCGTGCTCTTCCTGGAGAACGGCGGCGGCAAGTCCGTCCTGCTCAAGCTGATCTTCTCGGTGATGCTGCCGGGCCACCGCAACACCCTCGGCGGCGCCAGCTCCGGTGTGCTGCGCAAGTTCCTGCTCGCCGACGACTGCGGCCATGTGGCGCTGGAGTGGCAGCACGTGCAGACCGGCGAGTGCGTCGTCGTCGGCAAGGTCAGCGAATGGCGGGGGCGGCAGGTCTCGGGCGACCCGCGCAAGTTCGCCGAGGCCTGGTACTCCTTCCGGCCCGGCCCGGGTCTCAGCCTCGACAATCTCCCGGTCGCCGAGTCCACCGCCGTACGGCCGCCCGCCGAGGGCCAGTCGGGCGCGCGCGGGCGGCGACGCACCATGAAGGGCTTCCGCGACGCCCTCACCGAGGCGGGCAAGACGTACCCGCATCTGGAGGTGCACTGGGAGGAGATCCACGAACGCTGGACCGAACACCTCGGCGACCTCGGACTCGACCCCGAACTCTTCCGCTACCAGCGGGAGATGAACGCCGACGAGGGCGAGGCGGCCGGTCTGTTCGCCGTGAAGAAGGACTCCGACTTCACCGACCTGCTGCTGCGCGCCGTCACCGACACCCGCGACACCGACGGACTGGCCGACCTGGTCAGCGGCTTCGGCAACAAGCTGGGGCGGCGCGCCGAACTGATCGCCGAACGGGACTTCACCGCCGGGTCGGTGGACCTGCTCGGCCGGATCGTCGAGGCGGCCGACGCACGGGCCCGCGCGCGTGACATCCACACGGCCGCCGAGCGCCGCACCCGCACCCTCGCCCGCCGGCTCTCCGCACGCGGCGCCCAGGAGCGCCTCCGGGCGGCCGACCTCGCCCAGCGCGTCACCGCCGCGGCCTACGCGGTGACGCACGCCGAGAGCGCCCGTGAACGCAGCGCCCTGATCTCCGCCGAACTCGCCTACCGCAACGCCTCCCTGGCGCTGGCCGCCGCCGAGAAGTCCGCCGCCGCGCAGAAGCGGGAACTCGCCGACGCGCGCACGCTGTACTCGGCCTGGCAGGCCGCCGAGGCAGTACTGCGCCACCGCGCGGCCGCCGACCGGGTGGCCAGGGTCTCC
>NZ_JAOCQE010000193.1 GCF_025290915.1 Streptomyces sp. 15-116A
GGGAGAGGCGGTCGGGCTCGTGCTGCTCCATGCGCGTGGTGCCCTTTCGGGAGGGTGGCCGCGGGTCGGGCGGCCTGGTTGCTATCGGTCCCCGAAGATCGTGCGGTGCCAGTCCTTGCGGACGACCGCCGTGTTGTCGAACATGACGTGCTTGACCTGCGTGTACTCCTCGAAGGAGTACACGGACATATCCTTGCCGAAGCCGGACGCCTTGTAGCCGCCGTGCGGCATCTCGCTGATGATCGGGATGTGGTCGTTGATCCACACACAGCCCGCCTTGATCTCGCGGGTGGCGCGGTTGGCGCGGTACAGGTCCCGGCTCCAGGCGGAGGCGGCGAGCCCGTACGGTGTGTCGTTGGCCAGCGCGAGACCCTCGTCGTCGGTGTCGAAGGGCAGGACGACGAGCACCGGGCCGAAGATCTCCGACTGCACGACCTCGCTGTCCTGCGCCGCGTCGGCGATGAGAGTGGGCCGGTAGTAGGCGCCGGCCTTCAGCTCGCCTCCGGGCGCCTCGCCGCCGGTCACCACGCGCGCGTAGCCACGCGCCCGGTCGACGAACCCGGCCACCCGGTCGCGCTGGGCGTGCGAGATCAGCGGGCCGAGGTCGGTGCCGGGGGCGAAGGGGTCGCCGAGCCTTACGGTCTCCATCAGGGCGGCGGTCCGCTCGACGAACGCGTCGTAGAGGGGGCGCTGCACGTACGCGCGCGTGGCGGCCGTGCAGTCCTGGCCGGTGTTGATCAGGGCGCCCGCGACGGCGCCGTTGACGGCGGCGTCCAGGTCGGCGTCGTCGAAGACGACGAAGGGGGCCTTGCCGCCGAGCTCCAGGTGGAGGCGCTTGACGGTGGCGGTGGCGATCTCGGCGACGCGCTTGCCGACGCCGGTGGAGCCGGTGAAGGAGGTCATGGCCACATCGGGGTGGCCGACCAGGTGCTCGCCGGCCTCCTTGCCGGTGCCGGTGACGATGTTGATCACGCCGTCCGGGATACCGGCGTCGGTGGCGGCCTGTGCGAAGAGCAGCGAGGTCAGCGGGGTGAGCTCGGCGGGCTTGAGCACGACGGTGTTGCCCGCGGCGATCGCCGGGAGGATCTTCCAGGCGGCCATCTGGAGCGGGTAGTTCCAGGGCGCGATGGAGCCGACGACACCGATGGGCTCACGGCGGATGTACGAGGTGTGGTCGCCGGAGTACTCACCGGCCGACTGGCCCTGCAGATGACGGGCGGCACCGGCGAAGAAGGCGATGTTGTCGATCGTGCCCGGCACGTCGAACTCACGGCTCAGCTTCAGCGGCTTGCCGCACTGCAGCGACTCGGCCCGCGCGAACTCCTCGGCGCGCTCGGCGACGACGGCGGCGAAGCGGTGCAGCGCGTCGGACCGCTCGCCGGGCGTGGCACCGGCCCACGCCGGGAACGCCGCGCGGGCGGCGGCGACGGCCGCGTCCACGTCGTCGGTGGAGGCGAGGTCGTAGGTGTAGACGCCCTCACCGGTGGCCGGGTCGACGACCGTGTGAGTACGTCCCGAGGTGCCCTTGGCCGGACGGCCCGCGATGAACTGCGCGCCGTCGGCGAAACGGTCCTGGGCCGGGAATCGCTCCGGGGTGGCGTTGCCCGGGTTGTGCATGTCGCTCTCCTCCGTGTCCCCATTGAGGGGGCGGCGTGGCTCCAGCTCGATTTGAGTGCCGATCCTGACAGAGCAACGGGACTCCAACAAGTGATTCCGTTGTTGCCTTTTGGTTACGCGACGGAATCTGTCGACCAGGTGTCGAGTGGCCGCGGAAAAGGCAGGACGGAGTGTCAGTGGTGCGTGCCAGACTCGCGTGCATGGAGAAGATCACGGGGGCGACCTATTCCCGGGAAGCGCTGATCGAGGCGCTGCGGGCCGGGGAGAGGATCAAGTTTCTGCATTTCTGGGGTCACCGCCCGCTGCCGGACGGCCGTATCGGGGCGAGCTGTCTGAGCCAGTGGTGGCCGTCGCCGTTCACGGTGGACGGCGTGGAGTACGCGACCGCCGAGCACTGGATGATGGCGGCGAAGGCACGGCTCTTCGGGGACGCGGAGGGGGAACGGCGCGTGCTGGAGGCCGGCCACCCGGCCGAGGCGAAGAAGGCGGGGCGTCTGGTGCGCGGCTTCGACGAGGCGATATGGCGGCGGGAGCGCTTCGGGATCGTCGTCGAGGGCAGCGTGCACAAGTTCGCGGCGCATGCGGAGCTGCGGGAGTTCCTGCTGGGGACGGGCGAGCGAAGCGAGATGGGGGTCCCCCCGGCCGAAGGCTGGGGGAGAGTGCTGGTCGAGGCGAGTCCGGTGGACCGGGTGTGGGGCATCGGGCTGGCGGCGAGCGACGAGGGCGCGTCGGATCCGGAGCGCTGGCGCGGCCCGAATCTCTTGGGCTTCGCCCTGATGGAGGCGCGGAGACGGCTGCGGGAGGGGGACGGAGCTTCGTCTTCGTCGACGGCTCCGTCATGTACGGCGGCTCCGTACCCTACGGCGGCCCCGTCATCTACGGCGTCTCCGTCGGCTACGTCGTGAGGAGGAGAACGCCGAAGCCGATGCCCAGGACCAGGCCGACGGCCCCGCAGATGATGCCGGCCAGCGCCTGACCCGGGTTGGTGGCCTCACCGCGGGTCACCTTGGCGCGGCCCACCGAGCCGAAGATCACGCCCAGGACGCCGAGGACGATGGCGAGCGGCCACAGACAGAACCCGGCGGCCGAGATGATCCCCAGCACCAGTCCGGCCACGCCCAGTCCGTTGCTCGGCATCGGGGTCATGGACCAGCCGTAGTACGCCTGGCCCGGCCCCGGTGCGCCGACGTACCCGCCCGGGTAGCCGTACGGGACTTGCCCGGGACCGTCGGGAGCTATGGGCGGCGGCGGGACGGAGCCGGTGGACGGCGGGGGCGCGAAGGGGTTGGGTGCGGGCGTCTGCGGCTGGGGCCCGGCCCAGGGCTGGGACGGCGGCGGGGGCGACGCGGGGCCGCCCATCGCCGGGAACGAGGTCAGCGTCTGCTGGTCGTGGACGGAGGGGGCGGCGGGGCCGGTCGGGGAGGACCAGGGCTGCGGGGTGTTGTCCGCGATGGTCTGGCCCGGACCTGGGTAGCCATCCGAGCTGCCGGAGTCGCCCGCGGCTCGGGGGCCGGTGGCAGAGGCGGAGTTCGTCGGGGGCGCCCAGGGGTCGGGCGTCGCATGGTCGGCCGATGCACTCGACGCACCCGTGGATGCTCCCGGCGTGCCCGGCGCAGTCGGCTTGCCGAAGGTCACCGGTGTCTGTGGTGTCTCCGGCATGCGCGTCGTCGGACATGCGCGGGGCCCCCTTAGTCGAACGTCCCGTCATGCTACGGCGCGTCTCCGCGCCGCGCGCCCCCGGCCTACGATGATCCCGGATCCACCGATCAGCCGATCACCCGCGTCGCGCCGCCCACCGGCCGCTGACGCCGTTCCCGGGGAGGAACATTGACCGACCAGCTCGCCGCCGCCACCGCCGGTCTGAACCGCGACCTGCACGCCTTCATCGCCGGGCTGCCGAAGGCCGAACTGCACGTCCACCACGTCGGCTCCGCCTCCCCCCGTATCGTCTCGGAGCTGGCCGCCCGCCACCCCGACTCCAAGGTCCCCACGGACATCGAGGCCCTCGCCGACTACTTCACCTTTACGGACTTCGCCCACTTCATCGAGGTGTATCTGTCCGTCGTCGACCTGGTCCGCACTCCCGAGGACGTGCGGCTGCTGACGTACGAGGTCGCCCGCGAGCTGGCCCGGCAGCAGGTGCGGTACGCCGAGCTGACCATCACCCCGTTCTCGTCCACCCGCCGCGGCATCGACGAGCGCGCTTTCATGGACGCGATCGAGGACGCCCGCAAGGCGGCGGAGAAGGAACTCGGCACCGTGCTGCGCTGGTGTTTCGACATCCCCGGCGAGGCCGGGCTCGAGTCCGCCGAGGAGACCGCGCGGCTGGCGACCGACGACCGGCTGCGCCCCGAGGGCCTGGTCTCCTTCGGCCTCGGCGGCCCCGAGATCGGCGTACCGCGCCCGCAGTTCAAGCCGTACTTCGACCGGGCCATCGCCGCCGGACTGCACTCGGTCCCGCACGCGGGCGAGACCACCGGCCCGGAGACGGTGTGGGACGCTCTCAACGACCTGCGGGCCGAGCGCATCGGCCACGGCACCAGCTCCGCTCAGGACCCCGAGCTGCTCGCGCACCTCGCCGAGCGGCGCATCGCGCTCGAGGTGTGCCCCACCTCCAACATCGCCACCCGCGCGGTGACCGATCTCGACGAGCACCCGATCAAGGAGTTCGCGCAGGCCGGTGTCCTGGTGACGATCAACTCCGACGACCCGCCGATGTTCGGCACCGACCTGAACACCGAGTACGCGGTCGCCGCCCGGCTGCTGGACCTTGACGAGCGGGGCCTGGCCGAGCTGGCGAAGAACGCGGTGGAGGCGTCCTTCATGGACGCGGCGGGCAAGGCGAAGCTGGCCGCCGAGATCGACACGTACACGGCCTCCTGGCTCGCGTCCTGACCGCCGGGGCGGGCCGCGGAAGAGAAGCCGACGCCATGGAGAGGCTGACGTCATGCAGCAGGTGACCGCCGTCGCCCACCGAGGCGACCCCTACCGCGTCCGCGAGAACACCCTCGCCTCGCTGCGCTCCGCGCTGCGGCGAGGCGCCGACGCGGTGGAGGTCGACGTACGCCTCACCCGTGACGGCGTGCCGGTCCTGCTGCACGACGCGACGCTCAAGCGCCTGTGGGAACACGACCGCCCGCTGCTGTCCCTGTCGTGGGAGGAGGTCCGCGCCGCGACCGACGACGGCGTACCGACCCTCTCCGCCGCCCTCGCGGCGACCGAGGGCAGCCGCGTGATGCTGGACCTCCCCGGCACCCCGGACACCCGCGACGCGCGCCGCGTGGTGGACGCGGTCCGCGCCGCCGGCGCCCAGGACCGCGTCTACTACTGCGCGGGCGCCCGCGCGATGCTCGCCGTCCGCGCGGCCGACCCGTCCGCGGAGATCGCCCTCACCCGCTCGACCCTGGCCCCGCCCCGGCCCGCGCTGCTGGAAACGATCCGCCCCCGCTGGCTCAACTACCGCTTCACCCTGGTCGACCGGGCCCTCGCCGACCAGGTCCACCGCGACGGCTATCTGCTCTCCGTCTGGACCCCGGACACCCGCCGCTCCATGCGCCGCCTGCTGGCGATGGGCGTCGACTCGATCACCACCAACCGCATCGACGTCCTGTGCGCTCTGCGCGACGGCGGCGACGTCAGACGGCGAGAGCAGGCGCGCGGTATGGACTGAGCGCCTCCAGCCGCTTGATCTTCTTCCGCACGACATACAGCGGGATCACTCCGAACACCCCGAACGCCATATCGATGACGCTCCACCAGAAAGGGATCCCCCGGATCGGCCCGCACACGAGCGCGAGCGGCACGATCCCGGCGCACGCGATCATCCCGAACTCGACGACCCAGATGTTGCGCACGGGGTCGCGGTAGGGCCCGTAGAAGGCGACAGCGATCACCAGATGGGCGAACGCCAGCCAGTCGGTGCCGTAGAGCAGGAACGGATACTCGGCATCGGCGGCATCCAGCCCGTCCCGCACCCGCTCGATCCACTGCATGAACCCCGGCAGAAACTCTCCCACGGACAGCGACCGCAACACCCCCTCGATCCACCGCAACTCGCTCACGAGCGGAAACGCGGTGACCCCACTGAGCACCAGACACACGACGAAGAAGACCAGCCACACACGAATGCCCTTGAGCAGGGCGGCTCTGTCGCTCATGGCGACACTGTACGCCCCCTTTGAACATGTTCAAAAACCACTCGGGCCACGGCATGCGCCCCGACCGTCGCCACCCACGCCACGGCCAGCCCGACGGCGAGGTCCCGGGCCCGGGCGGGCCGCAGAACCCCGGCCCGGCGCAGCCGAGTTCGCGCCCAGAGCGCGTAGGGGACCACGACGAGGGGCGAGGTGACAGAGCCAGGCGTGTAGCCACGGAACGCGACGGCCTGCGCCATGTGCACGAGCCCATGAAGCCCGAAGCCGTCCACGGCGGCCTGGTAGAAGGCCGACCGCCCTCCACTGAGCCGCCCGGCGGCCGAGGCGGCGACGACGGCTCCCATCACCCCCACGGCCGCGGCGAACTCACCCCGGTCGACCGCCTCCGCCCGCCGCCACACCGATGAGGGCACAGCGGGGTACCGCGCGCGCAGTTCGGGCACATGGCGCCGCAACCACCCCGGCACCGTGACCAGTTCCTCCGCGTCATGCACCGCCCAGGCCGCCAACAGCCCGAACGTGACGACTGCGCCCACCTTCTGCTCGTCCGCTTCCATGCGGCCGAGTCTGTTACAGCCCCGCGATGGCGTTCCACCGCTTCGCGAACTCGCTCCGCTCCCCCGGTTCGATGTCCCGGGCGATGGCCAGGCGCTTGCGCATCTCCGCGTCCGGGAAGATCAGCGGGTCCTCGGCCAGCGCGGCGGTCTCCTCGTCGTCGGAGGAGGCGAGGACGTCCTGGGCGGCCGGTACCGGGCAGACGTAGTTGACCCAGGCGGCGAGTTCCGCGGCGACCTCGGGGTCGTAGTAGTGGTCGATCAGCAACTCGGCGTTCGCCTTGTGCCGGGCCAGGTTCGGGATCATCAGGGACTCCGACCACAGCTCGGCGCCCTCCTCCGGCACGACGAACTCGATGTCCGGGTCGTCGGCCTGGAGCTGGATCACATCACCGGAGTAGGCCTGGCAGGCCAGCACATCCCCGCTGCTGAGGTCCTTGATGTAGTCGTTGCCGGTGAAGCGGCGGATCTGGCCCTTGGCCACCTGCTGCTCCACCTGGTCGCACACGGCGTGGAAGTCGTCCGCCGTCCACCGCGTGATGTCGGCCCCGTTGCCCTGCATCAGCAGCGCGAACGCCTCGTCCAGCCCGGACAGCAGCGTCACCCTGCCCTTGAGGTCCGCCGCCCACAGATCGGCCACGCCGCGGATCTCCCGCCCGACCCTGCGCCTGTTGTACGCGATCCCCGTGATCCCCGACTGCCACGGCACCGTGAATTTCCGTCCGGGGTCGAAGGCGGGCGACCGCAGCAGCGGATCCAGGTACTTCGTGACGTTCGGCTGGCGGGCCCTGTCCATCTCCTGCACCCACCCGAGCCGCACGAACCGCGCGCACATCCAGTCACTGATGACGATCAGATCGCGGTCCGTCGGCTGGTGGTTCATCAGCGAGGGGCTGATCTTGCCGAAGAACTCGTCGTTGTCGTTGATCTCCTCGACGTATTCGACGGATATCCCCGTCCGCCGCTCGAACGCCTCCAACGTCGGCCGCCGCGAGGGACGTTCGTCATCGGTGTCGATATACAGCGGCCAGTTCGCCCACGTCAGCCGCTTGTCCCGCCGAGACAGATCGACAGCGGCCCGCTCACCGGCCGGCACATAAGCGGCAGGCACCCCACAACCAGCAACCGCCCCGAGCAACACACCCCCGCCCAGCAACAGCGAACGACGAGACAGAGACCGGGATTTCATCGACATCCCGGCAGCATCCCCGCCCCCGAGCACCGACACAATCGACGCCCCGTCAAGCAGAAACGACCAACCCCGACACCTTGTCAACTACGCCAGAGCATCACCGCAAAGGGGCGCGGGGAACTGCGCGACCAGCCACGACGCACGCCGCAGCCTCACACAAACCCCACGCCCCAACGGCGCCTAGGGCCAATCACGCATCCAGCGAAGTCATCACATGCTTCACCCGCGTGTAGTCCTCAAACCCGTACGCCGACAGATCCTTGCCGTACCCCGACTTCTTGAACCCACCGTGCGGCATCTCCGCGACCAGCGGAATGTGCGTGTTGATCCACACACACCCGAAGTCCAGCTTCTTCGACATCCGCATCGCACGCCCGTGGTCCTTGGTCCACACCGAGGACGCCAGCGCGTACTCCACGCCGTTCGCGTACTCGACGGCCTGCTCCTCGTCGGTGAAGGACTGGACGGTGATGACCGGCCCGAAGACCTCCTTCTGGATGATCTCGTCGGTCTGCTTGAGCCCGGAGACCACGGTCGGCGCGTAGAAGTAGCCCTTGTCGCCGACCCGCTTGCCGCCCGCCACCACACGCGCGTGCGCCGGGAGACGCTCGATGAAGCCCTCGACCTGCTTGAGCTGGTTGGGGTTGTTGAGCGGACCGAACAGCACGTCCTCGTCGTCCGGCATGCCCGTCTTCGTGTCGGCGGCGGCCTTCGCCAGCGCGGAGACGAAGTCGTCGTGGATGGACTCGTGCACCAGCACACGCGTGGCGGCCGTGCAGTCCTGGCCCGCGTTGAAGAAGCCCGCGACCGAGATGTCCTCCACGGCCTTGGCGATGTCGACGTCCTCGAAGACCAGGACGGGCGCCTTGCCGCCCAGCTCCAGGTGGACCCGCTTGACGTCCTTGGACGCGGACTCGGCGACCTGGATACCGGCCCGTACGGAACCGGTGATGGACGCCATCGCCGGGACCTCGTGCTCCACCATCATGCGGCCGGTCTCGCGGTCGCCGCAGATGACGTTGAAGACGCCCTTGGGCAGGATCGAGCCGAGGATCTCCGCGATGAGCACGGTCGACGCCGGAGTGGTGTCCGACGGCTTCAGCACGACCGTGTTGCCCGCGGCGATCGCCGGGGCGAACTTCCACACGGCCATCATCATCGGGTAGTTCCAGGGGGCGACCTGGGCGCAGACGCCGACCGGCTCGCGGCGCACGATGGAGGTCAGGCCCTCCATGTACTCACCGGCGCTCTTGCCCTCCAGCATCCGCGCGGCGCCCGCGAAGAAGCGGATCTGGTCGACCATCGGCGGGATCTCCTCGGTGCGGGTCAGCCCGACGGGCTTGCCCGTGTTCTCCACCTCGGCCGCGATCAGTTCCTCGGCGCGCTCCTCGAAGGCGTCCGCGATCTTCAGCAGGGCCTTCTGGCGCTCGGCGGGCGTGGTGTCCCGCCAGCCGGGGAAGGCCTCGGCGGCGGCCGCCATCGCGGCGTCCACGTCCGCCTGTCCGGACAGCGGAGCGGTCGCGTACGCCTCGCCGGTCGCGGGGTTGACCACCTCGGTGGTCCGTCCGTCGGCGGCGTCACGGAACTCACCGCCGATGTAGTTGCGCAGACGACGCAGCTCGGTGCTCACTGCAGGCCCTCCTGGTGCTCCTTGTGGATGTCCGAGGTGTCCAACTGTCCAACCTCTGAGACACCCACCCTAATCCGAGCGCTGACGTTTTCAACACCCCCAGCCGCTCCCCTTCTGCGAAATCCGCACGTTACGAACCCTTCAACAACGGATTTCATCGCTGGCGCCTTGCGAAACTGTCGAGACGTCGTGCACAGTGACCTCGTGGCCAGTCGAAGCGCAGACCCGAAGGACTCCCGCGAGTCCAGAAACGGCGGCAGTCCCCAGCTGGACGCCGTCTCCCTCGCGATCATCGAGCAGCTGCAGGAGGATGGCAGGCGGCCCTACGCGGCCATCGGCAAGGCCGTCGGCCTGTCGGAGGCGGCCGTGCGCCAGCGCGTCCAGAAGCTGCTCGACCAGGGCGTGATGCAGATCGTCGCCGTCACGGACCCGCTCACCGTGGGCTTCCGCCGGCAGGCGATGGTCGGTGTCAACGTCGAGGGCGATGTGGAGTCCGTCGCCGACGCGCTGACCGCCATGGCCGAATGCGAGTACGTGGTGATGACCGCCGGCTCCTTCGACCTGATGGTCGAGATCGTCTGCGAGGACGACGACCACCTTCTGGAGGTCATCAACAAACGCATCCGGGCCGTGCCCGGAGTGCGCTCCACCGAGAGCTTCGTCTACCTCAAGCTCAAGAAGCAGACCTACATGTGGGGAACCCGATAATCGTGAGCACCGACCGCCCCAACGACCTCAGCAAGTCCGCGTACGACCACTTGTGGATGCACTTCACCCGCATGTCCTCGTACGAGAACGCGCCCGTCCCCACCATCGTCCGGGGCGAGGGCACCTACATCTACGACGACAAGGGCAAGCGCTACCTCGACGGTCTCGCCGGCCTGTTCGTCGTCCAGGCGGGCCACGGCCGCACGGAGCTCGCGGAGACCGCCTCGAAGCAGGCCCAGGAGCTGGCCTTCTTCCCGGTGTGGTCCTACGCCCACCCCAAGGCCGTGGAGCTGGCCGAGCGGCTGGCGAACGAGGCCCCGGGCGATCTGAACAAGGTCTTCTTCACCACCGGCGGCGGCGAGGCGGTCGAGACCGCCTGGAAGCTGGCCAAGCAGTACTTCAAGCTGACCGGCAAGCCCACCAAGCACAAGGTCATCTCCCGTGCGGTCGCCTACCACGGCACCCCGCAGGGCGCCCTGTCCATCACCGGTCTGCCGGCCCTGAAGGCCCCCTTCGAGCCGCTGGTGCCGGGCGCGCACAAGGTGCCGAACACCAACATCTACCGCGCCCCGATCTTCGGCGACGACCCGGAGGCGTTCGGCCGCTGGGCCGCCGACCAGATCGAGCAGCAGATCCTCTTCGAGGGCCCGGACACGGTCGCCGCGGTCTTCCTGGAGCCCGTGCAGAACGCGGGCGGCTGCTTCCCGCCCCCGCCCGGCTACTTCCAGCGGGTGCGCGAGATCTGCGACCAGTACGACGTGCTGCTCGTCTCCGACGAGGTCATCTGCGCCTTCGGCCGCCTCGGCACGACGTTCGCCTGCGACAAGTTCGGCTACGTGCCGGACATGATCACCTGCGCCAAGGGCATGACCTCGGGCTACTCCCCGATCGGCGCGTGCGTCATCTCCGACCGCATCGCCGAGCCGTTCTACAAGGGCGACAACACCTTCCTGCACGGCTACACCTTCGGCGGCCACCCCGTCTCCGCCGCCGTCGGCATCGCCAACCTCGACCTGTTCGAGCGCGAGGGCCTCAACCAGCACGTGCTGGACAACGAGGGCACCTTCCGCTCGACCCTGGAGAAGCTCTACGACCTGCCGATCGTCGGCGACGTCCGCGGCAACGGCTTCTTCTACGGCATCGAGCTGGTCAAGGACAAGGACACCAAGGAGTCCTTCAACGAGGAGGAGACCGAGCGCGTCCTGTACGGCTTCCTGTCGAAGAAGCTCTTCGAGAACGGCCTGTACTGCCGCGCCGACGACCGTGGCGACCCGGTCGTCCAGCTCGCCCCGCCGCTGATCTCCGACCAGCAGACCTTCGACGAGATCGAGCAGATCCTGCGCGCGACCCTCTCCGAGGCCTGGACCAAGCTGTAGGCCACGCTCCGGTCGATACGCCTCCCCGGTCTGTAGGCCGACCGAGGTTCCGATCTTCCTTCTGGATGATCAACACCGGCCCCGGTGCCGCCCGTTCGAGTGAGAAACGGCGGCCCGGGGCCGCGTGCTGTCCGGCGTGTCGCCGCCGCCTGCCTAGCGTGCCAGTGACCGATCGGCCCTGCCTTCGTTCCCCCGCACGGGGGACAGACACGAACCGCGCACGGCATTTCCGATCCGAACCGAGGTGTACGCCATGGTGGCCCCACCGGACAACGACGTGCTCTGGGCACGTGCCCTGCAGTTCCGGCACGCGGACGGCTCCCCCGGGCTGAGCGGGGTCTCGCTCGGCGTCCGGGAGGGCGAGATCCTCGCCGTCGGCGGGCCGCGCGGCAGCGGCAAAACGACACTGCTGCGCTGCCTCGCAGGTCTGACCCCCGTCCACGACGGCGAGGTCTGGTTCAACAGCGGGCCGATGCACACCCTGGGCCCCGTCGCCCGGGAGCGGCTGCGCCGGGAGCGCTTCGGCTGGATCGACCCGGTCCCGGTGCTCGTCCCGGAGCTGAACGTCTGGGAGAACGCCGCGCTGCCGCTGCTGCTGCGCGGCACCGGCCGCCGCCGCGCCAAGACCGCGGCGCTGGAGTGGCTGGAGCGCCTCGACGTCGGCGACCAGGCCCGCAAGCACCCCGAGGAGCTGACGCACGCCGAGCGGCAGCGGGTGTGCATCGCCCGCGCCCTCGCCCCGGCGCCCACGGTGCTGTTCGCCGACGAGCCGACCGCCCCGCTGCACCGCGC
>NZ_JAOCQE010000194.1 GCF_025290915.1 Streptomyces sp. 15-116A
CCGGGCGCGAGGACGCTGGCGCCGGGCGCGGGCAGGGTGGCCCCGCCGGCGGACGGGTCGCCGCCCGGCTGGAGGCTGGAGCCGGATCCGGGGGTGGCGGCGGACTCGGCGGGACCCGGAGTGGTCTCCACCTTCCCGGCGGGCTGCTCCTCCTTCGGTCCCTGCACGGGCAGCCACGGGGCGTTGGAGTTGCCGGACATCAGGGTGGCGCCGATGACGACGGCGTACCCGGCGCAGGCGAGCCCGACCGCGAGTCCGATCCGCCGGAAGCGCCGGCTGCGACGCCCGGACTCGTCCACGAACACGGGCCCGTCGGACCCGTCCTGGCCCGCCCCGGAGGTCCGCCGCAGCACACCGTCCACGAACTGCACGGCATCCAGCTGAACCGTCACCTCATGCGGATCATGCGTCACATCCTCCCCGGCACCTTCCTCCCAGGGGTCCCGCACGGGGAGATCGAGGGGGGCGGCGGGGGTGACGGGCAGGTCCAGGGAACGCCGGGGGCGGTCGGTGGAATCGCCTGCCTCGCGTGCCGGGCGTGGCTTGATCAGGAGGGCCGTGGTCTGGTCCGAGTCGGCGGAGGCGGAGGCGGAGGCGGAGGTCGCGCGGGGGGAGCTCGCGGGGGCTTCTGCGGTCTCGGCGGTCTCGGCGGTCCGCTTGTCGTCGCGCTCGGCGGACCCGGTGCCCACCGGCACTTCGCGCTTCCTGGGCGCGGCAGCGGAGTCCTTCGGCCCGTGCTCGGCGTCCGCGGCAACCCGGGGCTTCGGAGCCGGCGCTGCCTGCGTCCCGGCCCTGTCCTTGAGGGCGCGTGAAGTCACCGCGTCCCACGGGCTCTTCGGGGCGGCCGGGACGGCACCGAGCACCGAATCGGCGGCGCCCGACGGGGACTTCGGCCCGGGCTCGTCCTTCGTGACGTCCCGGTCGGCAGGCTGCTGCTTCACGAAGCGGGCCGCATCGCGCAGGATCCGCGTCTTGTCGGCCGGTGCCGCATCCCCCGCCTCGGGATGGACGTCCCCGAGCACGGCGGTGTCGGTGTCCCGCTTCACGGTGGCCGATTCCCGGTCCCGGTGTCTGTTGCTCTCCGGGTGCTCCTCGGTCGCCGCAGCGGCCTCGGGGCCTTCCGGTTGGGCGTCTTCTCGCCACTTCTCCACGCGCACGCACTTCCCCCCACGGGACATGTACGGGTGCGCATACGACCTGAGCACTCGTCGTCGGACCGGGCCCCCACCCGCTCCGAGCGCCCCGTTTATCACACTGTGCTCGGAGGTCGAATGTAGCGCACGCGGAGGTTCCGTGTTCGCCGCGTGGGCTTTCGTATCAATCGTGAGACATCACGCGGACGTCCCGACGACACAACCGGCGGGAAGTCCGCCATGGTCAGAACCGGATGGCTGGTTCTCGCCGTGATCCACGGGAGCTGCCCGCCCCCTCGTTCCGGTCGGTGGCGTCGAACCGCTCCACCGATTCTCGTACGCCCCATTGACGGCCCCAGGCCCCGCCCATACCTTCACCCGTCGAAGCATCCGTCGAAGCGCTTCGACGCCCATCCCGCTTCCCCCTTCGGCAGAAGGACCCCCCATGGTGAAGATCACGGACGTGGCCCGGCGTGCCGGGGTCTCCCCCAGCACCGTCTCCTACGCGCTCAGCGGCAAGCGCCCCATCTCCGACGCGACCCGGCGACGCGTCCAGGCGGCCGCCCGTGAACTGGGCTACCGCCCCCACCCCGGCGCCCGCGGCCCGGCCGACCGCCGTTCGAAGGTGCTGGCGCTGTCGCTCCCGCTGCGCTCCGGCGTCCATGTCCCGGTGGTGACCCGGTTCGCGGTGTCGGTGGTGACCGCCGCCCGCACCCACGACCACGACGTGCTGCTGCTCACCCACGGGGCCGGCGAGGAGGGCATCGGACGCCTCGCGGACACGGCCGCGGCGGACGCGGTGGTGGTCATGGACGTCCAGCTCGACGACCCCCGGCTGCCGTTACTGCGCGCACTGCCCTTACCGTCCGTGCTGATCGGCGTCCCCGCCGACCCGGACGGGCTGACCTGTGTCGACCTGGACTTCCACGCGGCCGGCGAGCTGTGCGCGGATCATCTCGCGCGGCTCGGCCACCGCACGGTCGCGCTGGTCGGCTCGCCGCCGGAGGTGTACCTACGGCGCACGGCGTACGCGCGGCGGCTGGTGCAGGGCTTCACCGCCGCCGCCGACCGGCAGCGCCTCGCCTCCTCCGTCCACCCGTGCGCCGACGACCGGGACGCCGCCCGTGCGCTCGCCGAGCGGCTGCTGCGCGAGCAGCCCGGGCTGACCGGGGTGGTCGTGCACAACGAGCCGCTGATCGACCCGCTGATCGACGCCTTCGGACGGCTCGGCCTGCGCATCCCCGGCGACCTGTCGCTCGTCGCCGTCTGCCCCGCCCCCGTCGCGGCCGGTGCCCGTCTCCCGGTCACCTCGGTGAACGTGCCGTCCACGGAGCTGGGCGCACGCGCGGTGCGCCTGCTGGTACGGAAGCTGTCCGGCGCCTCCGTACCGCAGGTCACGGTGCTGCCGCCCCGGCTGACGGAGCGGGCGAGCACGGCACCGCGCAGGGCCTGAGGCCCTCGCTCAGCCCAGCCCCCAGGCCGCCCCGAGCCGGTGCGCGGCGCACAGGTTCACGTCCAGGAAGTACGCCCCGGCCGTCCCGCACTGCGTGCTCCCGGTGCCCGGGTCGACGGGCTGGCCGTGTCCCATCCCGGTGACGCTGTACGTCTCGACGACGGCGCGTCCGCCCGCGTCCCGGAAGACCTGGTGCGGGTAACCGGCGACGGTGTCACTGACGTCGGCCGTCTGGTCGGCCCCGTGGACGTGGGTCCACTGCTCCACGAGGTCGGTCATGTTGACCGGTTTCACCGTGTAGTCGGCGGTGCCGTGCAGCACGGTGAGGGTGGGCCAGGGGCCGGTGTACCCGGGCCGCGCGGCCCGCACCCGGTCGCCCCACTGCGCCGGGGTCTGCGTGGCACCGACGTACATGCACACGTACGGCGAGCCCGCGGCCTGCGCACACCCGTACGGCAGCCCGGCGACGACACCGCCCGCGGCGAACTTCTCGGGGTACGCCGCCATCATCACGGCGGTCATCGCGCCGCCCGCGGACAGCCCGGTGACATAGACGCGGGAGGCGTCGCCGGAGACGTCGGCGAGCTGCCGGTCCACCATCTGCGCCACGGAGGCGGCCTCGCCCTGGCCCCGGGCGATGTCGCCGGTCTGGAACCAGTTGAAGCAGCTCGACGCGTTGTTGGCGGCCTGCTGCTGGGGCAGCACCACGGAGAAGCCCCAGCGGTCGGCGAGCTGCGTCCAGCCGGTGCCGGTGGCGTACCCGGAGGCGTTCTGGGTGCAGCCGTGCAGGGCGACGACGACGGGGCGGCCGGCGGGCAGTCCGTCGGGGACGTAGCGGTACATCTTCAGGGCGCCGGGGTTGGAGCCGAAGCCGGTGACCTCCTGGAGGGAGGCGGCGGCGGCCGGGGCCGGGGTGAGCAGCACGGAGAGCAGTGCTGCGAGGACGGTGAGCAGGGTCGCGGCCCTGGTCTGTTTCCTGGGGGGAGTCATGGGGAGCGTCATGGGGAGGGAAGGTAGAAGCGTGAAGCACCCCTCGATATGGAGTCGCGCCCCACAAACACGACGAGGACCCGGTGGTGTGACACCACCGGGTCCTCGTCACATGGAGATTGTGGAGATGGCGGGAATCGAACCCGCGTCCAACGGTGCAGAACCAGGGCTTCTCCGTGTGCAGTCGGCTGTGCTTTTCTCGGCCCCGGAGATCACGCCGACAAGTCTCCGACGGGCCCAGTCACTGTGTGGTTTCCCTCGTCACCCCGTGACCGGGATCGAGGTTTAGTTCCCTAGATGATGCCAGGATCCGGGTCGGGAACACCCCCGGGCTGACACTCCCTTTAAGTAGGGGAGCCGCTGCTCGCTACCTGAAGATCAGGCAGCGAGGGCGAGCTCGCCCTGGGAGATGGATCGCTTGGAATTGGCGATTATTTTTTTCGGCCTGTGGTTTACGAGATCATGGCCGCTTCCTCGACACGCTTCCCCTGCTTCGACAGCCGCTGTCGAAACCGATCATCCCCATGTTGATTTCTCAAACCCTCCGTAGAGGGGTCGCACGCACCCGCTGTGAGGTGCAGGTGCCATCGTACGTGACCAACGCGGGTCGGTGCCAGCGTATTCCCGCGCAGGCCGCGAGCCCTACGCCCGCTGCTTGCGGCGGACCGCCGAGATCGCCCGCTCGGCCTCGCGCCGGTCCTGCTTCTCGCGCAGCGTCTGGCGCTTGTCGTACTCCTTCTTGCCCTTCGCCAGCGCGATCTCGATCTTCGCGCGGCCGTCCTTGAAGTACAGCGACAGCGGCACGATGGTGTGCCCCGTCTCCTGCGACTTCGACTCCAGCTTGTCGATCTCCTCGCGGTGCAGCAGCAGCTTGCGCTTGCGCCGGGCGCTGTGGTTGGTCCAGGTGCCCTGGCTGTACTCCGGGACGTGCACGTTGTGCAGCCAGGCCTCGTGGTCGGTGAGCTGGACGAAGCCGTCCACCAGCGACGCCCTGCCCTGGCGCAGCGACTTCACCTCGGTGCCGGTCAGCACCAGCCCGGCCTCGTAGGTGTCGATGATGAGGTAGTCGTGCCGCGCCTTCTTGTTCTGCGCGATCAGCTTGCGCCCTTTTTCCTTAGCCATAGTGCGGCCCATTTTCGCACTACGGAGGGGGCCGGCGGGAAGCGGATTATGCCGGGCCCGCCGCGGCCTCTAGCGCCCGAGCCCGGTGAGGATCGTCTCGGCGCGTTGCAGGGCCTGCTTCTCGGCCTCGAGATCCGGGGTGATGCCGTGGCCGTCGACGCCGCGGCCGGAGGGGGTGCGGTAGTGGCCGACGGTCAGCTCGGCGACCGAGCCGTCGGGCAGCCGGGTCGGCATCTGCACCGAGCCCTTGCCGAAGGTGCGGGAGCCCACGACCACCGCCCGCGAGCGGTCCTGCAGGGCGCCGGTGAGCAGCTCGGCCGCGCTCATCGTCCCGCCGTCGACGAGCGCGACCAGGGGTCTGGTGGTGTCGCCGCCGGACTCGGCGTGCAGGGCGCGCTGCTCGCCCTCGACGTCGTAGGTGGCGACCAGGCCGCCGTCGAGGAAGGCGGAGGCGGCGGTGACGGCCTCGGCGACCAGTCCGCCGGAGTTGCCGCGCAGGTCGAGGACGAGGCCGGCACCGGGCGGGCTCTGGCGCACCGCCTCGCGGACCTCCTTGCCGGAGCCCTTGGTGAAGGCGGCCACCTTGATCAGGGTGACCCGGCCGGCCAGCTGCCGGACGGTGACCGGGTCCCGGGAGAGCCGGGCCCGGCGCAGGGTCTCGGTCCACGCGCGCGTGCCGCGTTCCAGACCGAGGCGTACGGAGGTGCCCGCGGCCTCGCCCGTGGTGTCGCCGCGCAGTAAGGAGACGACCTCCGTGACCGGACGTCCGTCGACCTTCTCGCCGTCGACGCTGCGCAGCCGGTCACCGGGGCGAATCCCCGCCTCGGCGGCGGGCGTGCCGCGGCCGACCCTGGTCACCTCGATACGGCCGTGCCGCTGGCGGGCCCACAGGCCGACGCCGGTGTACTGGCCGTCGAGGGTCTCCTCGAACTCCTCGTACTCGCCTGGGGAGTAGACGGCGCCCCAGCGGTCTCCGCTGCGGCTGACGGCGCGCTGCGCGGCCTCCATCGGGGAGGTGCCGTCGGCCAGCGCCTCCTCGGCCGCCCGTGCGACGTCCGCGTGGTGCGAGGCGGGAGCGGCCGAACGGGCCCCGTCCGCCGCGGACTTGCGGTCGGCCCCGGGCAGGTTCCCGGTGGCGGCACCGGCGACGAGCACGCTCGCGAACACCAATGTCAGGGCGGCCCCGCGGCCGATGCGGCGGGGCTGACAGAACAGGTCACGACCTGACATGCCGGTGAGTCTAGGACAACAGGAAGGGGCGCACGGCCCGTTGACCGCACGCCCCTTCTTGGTACATGTCACACCTTCAGGTACTTGCGCAGCGCGAAGAACGCCGCCATCGCAGGCATCAGCAGACTCGTGGCGAGGATGAGCGGCAGCTTCGCCAACACCGCGTCCCAGCCGATGAAGTTGATCAGTTCCAGTTGGTCGGCCAGGGCGAGTCCGTGGTCGATGAGGAAGTACCGGCCGATCAGCAGGAACGCGCACGCGAGGGTGCCGCCGATGAGTCCGGCGACCGCGGCCTCCATGATGAACGGCGCCTGGATGTAGAAGCCGGAGGCGCCGACCAGGCGCATGATCCCGGTCTCGCGCCGCCGGCTGAACGCCGAGACGCGCACGGTGTTGACGATCAGCATCAGGGCGACCACCAGCATCAGCGCCATCACCGCGCGGGCCGCCCAGTTCATGCCGTTGAGCAGCTCGAAGAGGTTGTCCAGCAGCCCCTTCTGGTCCTGCACGGACTGCACTCCGTCACGCCCGTCGAAGGCGGTCGCGATGACCTGGTACTTCTCCGGGTCCTTCAGCTTGATGCGGTACGACTCCTGCATCTGGTCCGGCGTGAGGGAGCTGGCCAGCGGGGAGTCGCCGAACTGCTCCTTGTAGTGCTTGTACGCCTCGTCCTGCGACTCGTAGGTGACCGTGTCGACGACCGACATCTTCTCCAGATCCGTCTTGATCTGGCTCTTCTGGTCCTCGGTCACCGCGCCCTTGGCGCAGTTGGGATCGGACTCGGCGTCGTTCTTGTTGCACAGGAAGATGGAGACGTTGACCTTGTCGTACCAGTAGCCCTTCATGGTGTTGACCTGGTCGCTCATCAGGAGCGACCCGCCGAACAGGGCGAGTGACAGGGCGACGGAGACGATGACGGCGAAGGTCATCGTCAGATTGCGGCGGAGACCCACACCGATCTCCGACAGAACGAACTGGGCGCGCATGGCGTCTGGTCAAGCCTTTCCGTGGAACCGGTCGGTCAGTGCTGGTAGCCGTAGACGCCGCGTGCCTGGTCGCGCACGAGGCGGCCCTTCTCCAGCTCGATGACGCGTTTGCGCATCTGGTCCACGATGTTCTGGTCGTGCGTCGCCATCACCACGGTGGTGCCCGTCCGGTTGATGCGGTCGAGCAGCTTCATGATGCCGACGGAGGTCTGCGGGTCGAGGTTGCCGGTGGGCTCGTCGCAGATGAGCAGTTTGGGCCGGTTGACGAAGGCCCGCGCGATGGCCACGCGCTGCTGCTCACCACCGGAGAGCTCGCCCGGCATCCGGTCCTCCTTGCCGCCGAGCCCGACCAGGTCGAGCACCTGCGGCACAGACTTGCGGATCTCGCCCCGGGACTTGCCGATGACCTCCTGCGCGAAGGCGACGTTCTCGCCGACCGTCTTGTTCGGCAGCAGGCGGAAGTCCTGGAACACGGTCCCCAGCTGGCGCCGGATCTGCGGCACCTTCCAGTTGGAGACGCGCGCGAGGTCCTTGCCGAGGACGTGCACCTGCCCGTGACTGGCCCGCTCCTCGCGGAGGATCAGCCGCAGGAAGGTGGACTTTCCGGAGCCGGAGGACCCCACGAGAAACACGAACTCGCCCTTCTCCACTTCCAGGGACACATCCCTGAGTGCGGGGCGGGTCTGCTTGGGGTAGACCTTGGAGACATTGTCGAATCGGATCACGGATGCACCACGGGTCGCCGGGGGTAGATGAGCGTGACCATACGCGAACCGGAACGCCGCCCGCACCCTTGCACCGCCGGTGAGCTCGCCAACCTGAAGGGGCGCGGGGAACTGCGCGAGCAACCCCCCACGATCCGCACCCGCCGAACCACAGCAAGCCCCCCTTTACTGGGCGCCCCGGCGCAAGCTCCGCAGGAACCTGGCACAGTGGAAGGGGAACGTTCGCACCCCCGCGAGCGTTGGCTACATGAAACCGCTGCAAGAAAGGGCGACCGCGCATGACGTACGACCGGCTGGTGTGCGCGAACTGCGCCGCGCCCGTGAACGAGGGCCGGTGCCCCGTGTGCCGCGCGAACCGCGAGCGGCTGCAGCAGGAGAACTTCTTCGCGGGCCTGAACCCGATGGCCCTGATCGCGCTCCTCGCGGTCCTGGTCGCGGCGCTGGCCCTGCTCGCCCACCAGACCGTGTGACGTAGCGAACGCCCGAGGGGCCCGGAGCGTGTGATGCGCTCCGGGCCCCTCGAACTTACGTCCACGTACGCTGCGTACGCGCAACGCTACACGGCGCTAGCCTCAGGCAGCCGCTCCGCCGCGGCCGGTCATCAGACGCGGCAGCACACGGAAGCCGATACCACCGGCGATCATCGTGGCCGCACCGATGACCAGGAAGGTCGTCTCGGCGGCACCGGTCTCGGCGAGCTCCTTGCCGTTGCCCTGCGCCGAGGTGGCGGGCGCCTCGTCGCCGGTGTCGGTGAGGGAGGACGAGCCCTGCTCCTGGGTGGACGTGCCACCGTCGGGGTCGACTCCGTTGCCGCCGCCGGTGCCGTTGTCGCCGCCGTTGCCCGGGGTGGTCGGCTCCTCGGTCGGCTCGGGCTCGCTGGTGGGCTCCTCCGGCTCCTCGGGCTCGGTGGGCTCCCCGGTGGGCTCCTCCGGCTCCGTCGGCTCGCCCGTGGGCTCCTCGGGGATGGTCGTCGGCGGCTCCTCCGGCTCGGTGGGCTCGCCCGTGGGCTCCTCCTCCTCGCCGAGGCCCACATTGGCGTCGACTTCGGCGCCCTCTTCGCCGATACCGGCGCTCACGCCTATGTCGAGGGCGGAGGCCGCACCGGCGGCGGTCAGCGAGGCGCCGGCCGCGATCACGGCGCCGGCCGCGATCCGTGCGACACGGATCCGCGTCTTCTTGGTCATCTGGTTGCTACCCCCAGTAGCTCATCGTCAGTGAGGCGGCGCTCGGGACTGTGATCGACGGAGGTAACTGCGGTGAAGAGCCCCCCGGTTCACATGCGTCCCAGAGATACGCATGCCGCGCTTCACCCTTCCCATTTTTCAAAGACACGTCAAGGCCGTTGCGTACGCGATGTCCGAGAACGGGCGCTTTGCCGAAGGGGGAAGGTGTGAGTGTGATGTAAAACCCAGACATCGGGTATGGAAAAGGCAACTGCCGCCCGATGGGCGGCAGTTGCCTTTGTCGACAAAGTTACTTCTCTTGCTGCTTGCGCCAGCGAATTCCGGCCTCCAGGAAGCCGTCGATCTCGCCGTTGAAAACGGCCTCGGGGTTGCCGACCTCGTACTCGGTGCGCAGGTCCTTGACCATCTGGTACGGGTGCAGGACGTACGAACGCATCTGGTTGCCCCAGGAGTTGCCGCCGTCGCCCTTGAGGGCGTCCATCTTGGCCTGCTCCTCCTGACGACGCCGCTCGAGCAGCTTGGCCTGGAGGACGTTCATCGCCGTGGCGCGGTTCTGGATCTGGGAGCGCTCGTTCTGGCAGGAGACCACGATGCCGGTGGGGAGGTGCGTGATGCGCACCGCGGAGTCGGTGGTGTTCACGCCCTGGCCGCCGGGGCCGGAGGAGCGGTAGACGTCGATGCGCAGCTCGGACTCGTCGATGTCGACGTGGTCGGACTGCTCGACGACGGGGAGCACCTCGACGCCCGCGAAGGAGGTCTGGCGGCGGCCCTGGTTGTCGAAGGGCGAGATGCGCACGAGACGGTGCGTGCCCTGCTCGACGGAGAGGGTGCCGTAGGCGTAGGGCGCCTGGACGGCGAAGGTGGTCGACTTGATGCCGGCCTCTTCCGCGTACGACGTCTCGATGAGCTCCGTCTTGTAGCCGCGCTGCTCGGCCCAGCGCAGATACATGCGCTGGAGCTTCTCGGCGAAGTCGGCGGCGTCGACGCCGCCGGCCTCGGCGCGGATGTTGACGAGGGCCTCGCGGGCGTCGTACTCGCCGCTGAGGAGGGTGCGGACCTCCATCTCGTCCAGCGCCTTCTTGACGGCGGTGAGCTCGGCCTCGGCCTCCGCGCGGGTGTCCGGGTCGTCCTCCTCCTCGGCCATCTCGAACAGCACGGCGAGATCGTCGATCCGGCCGCGCAGCGCCTCCGCCTTCCTGACCTCGGCCTGGAGGTGGGAGAGCTTGCTGGTGATCTTCTGCGCCTCGTCCGGGTTGTCCCAGAGGGACGGCGCGGCCGCCTGCTCCTCGAGCACGGCGATGTCTGCCCTCATCTTGTCGAGGTCCAGGACGGCCTCGATCGACTCCATGGTCGAGGAGAGGGACTTGAGCTCTTCGGATACATCGACGACTGCCACACCTCCAGCGTAACGGCTCCGGGGGGTGGTCAGGTGGGGGCGGCGGCGTCGGGTGCGGGTGAGGGGGGGTGCACGTCCCTGGGGCTATGCCCCAGACCCCGGGTCCAGGGGGCGGAGCCCCCTGGTTCGTTCACGGAGACGCCGGCGCTGAATTGTTCGTGTCCTGCGGCGCCGGATCCTCCTCGTCCCCGGACGCCGCCAGCCACGCGCCCACACCCACCACCGCGGCCACCACCACTCCGCCCGCCGCCAGCACCAGCCGACGCCTCCGCGTCACCGCCCGGTTACGCGCCGACCCCGGACGCGGTGCCCCCGCCGCCCGCGGCGCCCGAGCCGTTCCGTGCGCACCCCCGGCCAGCTCATCAGGCGCCGGCACCCTCATCGACGTATGCGTGTCCCGGTTGGAGTCCGACGGCTTCGCGCCCGGCACGAGCGGCACAGCTCCCCGCCGTACCGCCGTACCGGCCGACCGCACCGGCCCCTCGGGCCCCTCCGGCACATCGGCCGCGTCCTCCCGTACCGGTTCCACGTCCGGCTCGTCCACGTCCAGCGGCGGCATCCCCGCCAGCATCGGCAGCAGCTCCCGCAGCCGCGCCCCGAGCTCCGAGGCCCGCAGCCGCGACGCCGGGGCCTTCGCCAGGCACTGCACCAGCAGCTGCCACAGCTCGTCCGGGATGCCGGGCAGCGGGACCACGGTCTCGGTGACATGGCGGCGCAGCACCGCCCCCGGGTGGCCGCCGCCGAAGGGCGTGAAGCCCGCCAGCAGCTCGTACAGGACCGTGGCCAGCGCGTAGATGTCGACGGAGGCGCGCGGCGGCAGGCCCTCCACGATCTCGGGGGCCAGATAGTCCGGCGTACCGATGATCTTCGTGGCGCGCGTCCGGCGCGGGGTGTCGATGAGTTTCGCCACGCCGAAGTCCGTCAGCAGCGCGCGGTGCGAGCCGCCGGGGCCGAGCGGGCCCTGCATGTCCAGCAGGACGTTTTCCGGCTTGACGTCCCGGTGCACGACGCCCGCCGCGTGCGCCGCCGCCAGCCCGTCCGCGACATCGGCGACGATCGCCACCGCCGCCTCCGGTGCGAGCCTGCGGTCCCGGTCCAGGCGGGTGCGCAGATCCGTGCCGCGGACCAGGTCCATGACCAGCGCGAGATCGTTGCCGTCGACCACCAGGTCGCGTACGGAGACGACGTTCGGGTGCTCAAGACCCAGCAACGCGGTGCGCTCCTGCACGAAGCGGCCGACGAGCTCCTGGTCGGAGGAGAGATCCTCGCGCAGCAGCTTGATCGCGACGGGCCCCTCGGGACCCTCGCCCAGCCACACCGTGCCGGCGCTGCCCCGTCCGAGGATCTGATGGGCGGTGTACCGGCTGCCGATCTTCCGTGCCAAGACTGCTCCTACCGACGCGTGTTGCCGATAAAACTACGCGTCCGGGAAGCCAACCTTCACCGCGGAGACGGAAATCACCCGCTGGATGTCGACAAATCAGCAAACCCGCCACCGGGCGGAGGGCGGTCCGCTCACTGGGTTCCGGAACTGCCGCCCAGCTTCTCGATCCAGCCGGTCGCCTGGCCGAACCAGTCGGTCAGCTGCTCCCAGTAGCCCTTGCCCGTGCCGATCCACGACTGCAGCGGGCTCAGTTCCCAGATCAGCCAGCCCGCGACGAACAGGATGACGATCGTGAACAGACAGCCCTTGAGGCAGCCGAGGCCGGGGATCCGCATCGGGTTCGCGCTGCGCCGGCGCGGCTCGCGCGGTTCGCGCCGGGGTCGCTGGGGCTCCGGCGGGGCGGGCGGCG
>NZ_JAOCQE010000195.1 GCF_025290915.1 Streptomyces sp. 15-116A
GGAGCGCAGGGTGGAGGCGTCGGCGACGGAGCCCACCAGGCGGGCGGGGCGGCCCTCGCCGCCGGACAGCAGCCGGCCGCGCAGCCGCAGCCACTTCGGCGGGCCGGCGGGCTGCAGCACCCGGAACTCCAGCTCGCGGTCGCCGATGGACATGTGGTCGGCCTCGACGACGGACATCAGCGAGGGCAGGTCCTCCGGCACGGTCAGGCTCAGCAGGGTCTCCACCCGGCCGTCGAAGTCGTCGGGGTCGAGGCCGAACAGCTCCAGGATGCCGTCGCCGACGCGGACCCGGCCGCTGTCCATGGCGAGGCTGAAGGCGCCGGGCGGGAGGTCCGCGCCGTCGGGGGCCGCGGCCGGGGCGGGGAAGGCGACGGCGTCGGCGACGAGCCGCAGACAGGCCCGGTCGTCGGCGCCGAAGCCGTCGGGGCGCTCGGTGACGGCGAGCAGACAGCCGCCGCCGTCGCGCACGGGCAGGGCGGCCAGGGAGAAGTCACGGGCCGGTATGCGCCGGGACTGCGCGTGCTCGGACAGCTCCTTCGGGCCGAGCCACACCGGCTGCCCGCCGCGCAGGGCCTCGGCGACCGGGGAGCGTCCGGCCGTGGGGTAGCTGTCGCGTACGCCGTAGAGGGTGCCCGGGGCTCCGGCCGACTCGACCAGGTGCAGCAGCTCGCCGTCGGTCGAGGGCGTGTACACGGCGACGAAGGCGGCGCCCGCGAAGACGAGCGCCTGTTCCAGGACCCTGCGCAGACGTTCGGGGGACTCCTGGTCGACCGTGATCGTCCTGAGGGCGCCTTCCGCACGCAGAATCTTCGTGCTGCGTCCCGCAGCGCCCTCACCGACCACGTTGGCCATTACAGCGCTAATGAGACACCCGCGCAGCCCCTGCGGGCGATCCGTGGAGGTCAGGGGTGCGTGGGCGCACGATACGTGCCGAATGTACGGACCTGGGCGACTCGGTGTACGGACCTGGGCGGCGCGCTCACGGGCGCGCGCCGGGCACGGCGGGGAAACGGGGGGCGCGCGGGGGCACGGCCCCGGCGTGCGGGGGCGCGGCCCCGGCGTGCGGGCGCAAGACCGGGGTAGACGGAAGTGCACCGTGGCCGCCGGCCGCGCTCTGCTCCCCACGGGGGCCGGGAACCCCGCCCCCTCTTCGGCGCTCGCCGTGCGGGACCGCCCCGTAGGGAGGAGATTGGATCCGGAGTCGGTGGGGCGGCCGTGCGAGGAGGTGGTCGGCGTGTCCGACGGGCAGTCGTCCGCGCAGGCGCCGGCGAGTGTGCGAGCGCCGGTCGGGCGTCCGCTGCTCTCGTTGACGCTGGCTTCGATGATGGACGAGGTGCACGCCCACTCCGGGGCGGTGTATCTGCTCTCGCCGGAGCAGCCGGTGCTGGAGATGGCGGTGATGGCGGGCCTGCCCCGCGCCTTCGCGGCGCCCTGGGAGCGGGTGGGGCTCAGTGCGCCGATCCCGGTGTCCGACGCGGTGCGCGAGCGCCGGCTGGTGTGGGTCGGCGACCAGGAGGACATGGCGCGTCGCTATCCCCGGATCGCGGTCGTCCTGCCGTACCCCTTCTCCCTGGCCGCGCTGCCGGTGGCGACCGAGACCAAGGCGTACGGGGCGATCTTCGTGACCTGGCCCGGCACCCATCCGCCGGAGCTGTCCGACTGGGAGCGCGATCATCTGACCGCGGCCTGCGACCGGCTGGCGATGCGGCTGGAGCGGGCCGCTGAGCAGAGCGTGCCGGTGCTGCCGGAGCCCGATCTGCTGGCCGCGCCGCTGGTGGGCGGGGTGGCCGGCACGCTGGGCTCGGTGGAGGCGGCCCGGATGGTGGCGCGGCTGCCGTACGGGCTGTGCTCGCTCGACCTGCACGGACGGGTCGGCTTCGCGAACGCGGCGGCGAGCGAGTTGCTGGACGTTCCGGTCACGCGGCTGATCGGCGCGCATCTGTGGGCGTCCGTGCCGTGGCTGAACGATCCGGTGTACGAGGACCGCTACCGGGCGGCGCTGTTCAGCCAGCATGTGACGTCGTTCGTGGCGCTGCGGCCGCCCGGCGAGTGGCTGTCGTTCCGGCTGTACCCGAGCACGAACGGGCTGAGCGTGCGGATCAGCCGGGCCCGCGGCGTGGCGGAGATGAACCGGGCCGCCCCGCCACCCGGCGAGGCGCCGAGACGGCTGGTCAGCATCACACAGGTGCTGAGCCTCGCGGGGGCGCTGACCGAGGCGGTGGGCGTGCAGGACGTGGTGCAGCTCGTCGCCGACGAGATCGCGCCCGCGGTGGGCAGCCAGGGGCTGGTGGTGCTGGGGTCCCGGGCCGGGCGGCTGCGGGTGCTGGGGCACCGGGGATACGAGGATCCGGGGGTCGTGGAGCGGTACGACGGGATGCCGCTGTCCGAGCCGACGCCCGGGAGCCAGGTGCTGCGCAGCGGCGTGCCCGCGTTCTTCGAGACCCGGGACGAGATCGAGCGGCTGTATCCGGCGATCACCGTGAACCCGTCCTCCTTCTCCGCGTTCGCCTATCTGCCGCTGATCGCCTCGGGGCGGCCGGTGGGGACGTGTGTGCTGTCGTACGCGGCGCCGCACCACTTCGCGACGGAGGAGCGGGCGGTGCTGACGAGTCTGGCGAGCCTGATCGCGCAGGCGCTGGAGCGGGCGCTGCTGTACGACGCCAAGCACCGGCTGGCGCACGGCTTGCAGGAGGCGCTGCTGCCGCACTCGCTGCCCTCGCTGGACGGCATCGAGGCGGCGGCCCGTTATCTGCCGGCCACTCAGGGCATGGAGATCGGCGGCGACTTCTACGACCTGGTGCCGACGCAGGGCAAGGCCGCGGCGGTCATCGGCGATGTCCAGGGGCACAACGTGACGGCGGCGGGGCTGATGGGGCAGGTCCGTACGGCGGTGCGGGCGTACACGGCGGTGGGGCAGGCGCCGGAGGAGGTCATGCGCAGCACCAACCGGCTGCTGCTCGACCTGGGGTCCGATCTGTTCGCGAGCTGCCTGTATCTGCGGCTGGATCCGGCGCGGGGGCGGGCCGTGATGGCCCGTGCGGGTCATCCGCCGCCGCTGCTGAGGAAGCCGGACGGGCGGGCGCGGGTGCTGGATCTGGCCGGTGGGCCGCTGCTCGGGATCGACGGTTCGGCGACGTATCCGACGACGGAGGTCGCCCTCTCCCCCGGCTCCCTGCTGGTGCTCTACACCGACGGCCTGGTCGAATCCCCCGGCACGGATTTCGAGGACGCCCTGACCGACCTCCGCCACCGTCTCACCGACCTCGGCGACCGTCCTCTGGACGACCTCGCCGACGCGCTGGTGCAGCATGCGGCCGATGCGGAGGGGCGGTTGGACGACATCGCGCTGCTGTTGCTGCGGGCGCTGCCGGACGGCTGACGCCGGTCGCGGGCGGCGCGGAGGCAACCGTCGCGGGCGGCGCGGAGCCGGCCCGGTCCCGTCACCGTGGGGTGCGGGGCCGGGCCGGTGATCGCCCTTCACCGGGCGGTCGGCTCGGGAGCCGGGTCAGCCGGTCTGTGTCAGACCGGAGCCGTCCTCGGCCTCCTGCCCGTTGCCGACGCCCTGGCCGTTGTCCGCGCCTTGACCGTTGCCGGCACCCTGCTCATTGCCCGCGCCCTGGCCGTTTCCGGCACCCTGGCCGTTGCCCGCGCCCTGGTCGTCGCCGGCTTCCTCGCCCGCGCCCTGCTCACCGGCGCCGGCCTCCTCGCCGCCCGCCTGGTCGCCGGCGCCCTCGCCGCCCTCGCCGAGGGTCGCGCCCACCGCGGCCAGTGCTGTGGTGACCGGCTGGAAGAAGGTCTCGCCGCCCTGGGTGCAGTCGCCGCTGCCGCCCGAGGTGAGGCCGAGGGCGAGGCCGTCCTGGGTGAACATCGAGCCGCCGCTGTCGCCGGGCTCGGCGCAGACGTTGGTCTGGATGAGGCCGGTGACCGTGCCCTCGGGGTAGTTCACCGTGGCGTCGAGGCCGAGCACCTGGCCGTCGGCGAGCCCGGTGGTGCTGCCCATCCGGAACACCTCCTGGCCGACGGTGGCCTCCGCGGCCTGGCTGATCGCCACGGTCTGGCCGCCGACATTGACCTCGCTGGGCGCCTCGGTCGCCGGGTCGTTGTACTTGACGAGCGCGAAGTCCCCCTCGCCGGGGAAGACGGACTGGTCGACGGTGGCGATCGGCTGGCCGCCCTGCTGGTCGGACCACTCGTTGCCGCCGAGCGTGCAGTGACCGGCCGTCAGGAAGGCGGGGGTGCCGTCGCTCGCGGTGACGTTGAAGCCGAGGGAGCAGCGCGAGCCGCCCGCGAAGATGGCGTCGCCGCCGGAGACGAACGGCTTGAACGTGCCCGCGGACTTCTTGATGGTCGCCATGCCGGAGCCGAGGCTCCGCACGGTGGACTCCAGTCTGTCCCACTTCTCGCCGGTCACCGTGCTGTCCGCGGTGACGAGGATCTTGTTGGTGCGCGGGTCGACGGCCCACGAGGTGCCGGGGATGGTGGCCTTGGCCTTCAGGGTCTGCGCCCCGCTCTCCAGCTCCTGCATGCTGTTGTCGACCTCGCGGACGACCGCGCCCGCCCGCTTCGCCTGCACGATGACGTTGTTGTTGTCGCCGGGTATGACGTTGACGACGAGCTGCTGCTTGTCGCCGTCGTAGTACGAGCCGGCGAACGCGTCACCGAGGAGCCCGGAGAGCTGCGAGGCGAGATCCGAGGCATCGCCCGCCTTCAGTGTCTTCGGCGCCGCCGCCGCATCGTCCGACGCGCCGTCCTGGGACGCGTTGGCGTTCGGCAGCAGGATGGCGGCGGCGCCGAGCGCCACCACGCTGCCCGCCGCGATCGCGGCCTTGCGCTTCGGAATTCGCTTGTGACTCAAACTTCTCGACCTCCTGGGGGGACGGGAGTCGTGCCGCCGTGCGGCAGCAGTTCGGGGCGCCTGGATGGCAGGTGGTACGCACGGGTCGTACGGGGCGTTCAAATGCCTGTGCGGACGCGCGGTTGACGGAACGGAACCGGCCACGGCACACCGATCGAAACGAGACGCGATCAACACACACAGCGATCGGCCGGATGCGATCCGTTGCGATCACGGAGCGGAATCCTGGCTTCAGCGAATCTGCACATCGAATGCCCAACCCGGTCACCGGCGCAGGCAACCGTCCACACGCCGGCGGCCCCACTCACGCCTTTGGGGCCGGTGTGCCGGATTCCTTCCCCCGGGAGGCAAGCGGCGGGATGAGCCGATGCGGTGGGGCATGTGAAGAAGTCGCCACCGAGCCGTGCGCCGATCTGCACGGTTGGGCGCCGCAGCGCCGCAAGTTCCCTGGTGAGGGGCTTGGTTGATTGGAAGCCCGCGCCCGCCGCGTGCTTTGATCCATCGCACCGCAAGGCCGTTCCGGGCTCCCGGCGACGGGCGTTCGGCGCCCGCGCGGTCGCGGCCTTCGCTGTCCCCAGAGGGGGCCGCTCTCCCCCTTGTGAAATATCCATACGAAGGGAAGTTCCATCATGAACTCCACCCCCCAGTTCGAGACCGTCGAGATCTCTGACGCCGAGCTCGACAGCGTCTCCGGCGGCCTGTCCGTGAACGCCGTGAACACCCTGACGGGCGCGGTGGACAGCATCGCCCCGGTCTCCGCCGTGGTGGACACGGTCGTCGGCACCGTCGAGGGTGCCACCGGCCTGAACACCGCCCCGGTCACGAACCTGGTCGCCGGTCTCTGATCGCGCCTTGTGCCCCTTGAGTCCCGGAGCCGTACCCGCGGTTCCGGGACTCAGCGGTGCCGTCACCCGTCGTCACGTCGCTCGAGTCCCGCAGGTGAGGGAAGACCCGTGCAGTTCCGCCAACAGGCCCTCGCCAAGCTCCAGTCACCGGAGGAGCTGGACCTCCCGGTGCGTCTCGCCCGCCCGCAGGGGTGGCTGGTGCTGTCCGTGGCCGTGATCGCGATGGCCGCCGCCTCGGTGTGGGCGGTGACCGGATCGGTGTCGTCCACGGTCAGCGCGCCCGCCATTCTCACGCACGGGCAGGGCAGTTACGTCCTCCAGAGCCCCGTCGCCGGCCAGGTCACCGCGGTCCTCGCGAAGCAGGGCACACGCCTGCCCGCCAACTCCCCGGTGCTGAAAGTCCGTACCGGACAGGGCGACACCGTCGTGCGCACCCTGGACGCGGGCCGCGTCACCGCGCTCGCCGCCAGCGTGGGGCAGATCATCCGGACGGGCGCGAACGTCGCCGCCGTCGAGAAGGTCGCCCGCGCCAAGGACCCCCTCTACGCCACCGTGTACGTCCCCGCCGAGAGCGCCGCCGGGATTCCCGCGCACGCCTCCGTCGACCTGACCGTGCAGTCGGTGCCGAGCGAGGAGTACGGCGTGCTGCACGGCGAGGTGAAGTCCGTGGACCGCTCGGCGCAGTCCCCGCAGCAGATCGCCGCGTTCCTCGGCGACAGCCAGCTGGGCGAGGAGTTCACCAAGAAGGGCAGGCCCGTGGCCGTCACGGTCGAGCTGGAGAAGTCGTCCGCCACGAAGAGCGGCTACGCATGGTCCTCGGCGGACGGCCCGCCGTTCGAGCTGACGTCGATGACCCTGGCCACCGGTTCGATCCGGCTGGCCGACCGGCGTCCCGTCGACTGGCTGCTGCCGTGAGCACCGCGCAGCAGTCCCGCGGCAGACGCCGCGCCGCCCCTCCCCGCCGCAGCGTGCCCAAGTCCCGCACCCGGACCGTCCGTACGCCCACCGTGCTGCAGATGGAGGCCGTCGAGTGCGGCGCCGCCTCCCTGGCGATGGTGCTCGGCCACTACGGCCGCCATGTCCCGCTCGAGGAGCTGCGCATCGCCTGCGGTGTCTCCCGCGACGGCTCGCGCGCCAGCAATCTGCTGAAGGCGGCGCGCAGTTACGGCCTGACCGCCAAGGGTATGCAGATGGACCTCGCGGCCCTCGCGGAGGTGCAGGGGCCGGCGATCCTGTTCTGGGAGTTCAACCACTACGTCGTCTACGACGGCATGGGGCGCCGCTTCGGCCGCCGCGGGGTGTTCGTCAACGACCCCGGCAAGGGCCGCCGTTTCGTCCCGCTGGAGGACTTCGACGGCAGCTTCACCGGCGTCGTGCTGGTGATGGAGCCCGGCGAGGACTTCAAGCGGGGCGGCCGCAAGCCGGGGGTGCTCGGGGCGATGCCGGCCCGGCTGCGCGGCACGGCGGGCACGATGCCCGCGGTGGTGCTCGCCAGCCTGCTGCTGGTGGCGGTGGGCGCTGCGCTGCCCGGGCTCAGCCGTACCTTCATCGACGACTTCCTGATCGGTCACCGGACGTCGACGCTGGACGTGCTGTTCCTGTCGATGGGTGCGTGTGTGCTGCTCACCCTGGTGCTGACCTGGTTGCAGCAGGCCAATCTGCTGCACGGCCGGATCATCTCCTCCACGCTGTCCAGCGCGCGCTTCCTGCGCCATCTGCTGCGGCTGCCGGTGACGTTCTTCTCCCAGCGCAGCCCGGCCGATCTGGTGCAGCGACTGCAGTCCAACGACGCCGTGGCCGAGACGCTGGCCCGCGATCTGTCGGCGGCGGGCGTGGACGCGGTGGTGGTCGTGCTGTACGCGGTGCTGCTGTACACCTACGACCCGCAGCTGACGTTCGTCGGCGTCGGGGTGGCGCTGCTGAACCTGGTGGCGATGCGGGTCGTCGTCCGGCTGCGCGCGACCCGCACGGCGAAGCTGCGCGCGGACACCGCACGGCTCACCAACACGGCGTACACCGGTCTGCAGCTGATCGAGACGATGAAGGCGACCGGCGGCGAGGACGGCTACTTCCGCAAGTGGGCGGGGCAGCACGCGACCACGCTGGAGGAGCAGCAGCGGCTCGGGGTGCCGAGCGCCTGGCTGGGTGTGGTCGCGCCGACGCTCGCCACGCTCAACAGCGCGCTGATCCTGTGGATCGGCGGGATGCGGGCGGTCGAGGGGCACATCTCGGTGGGTCTGCTGGTCGCCTTCCAGGCGCTGGTCACCCGCTTCACCGCACCGCTGACCCGGCTCAACGGCGTCGTGGGCCGGATCCAGGACTTCGCGGCCGACGTGGCCCGGCTGAAGGACGTGGAGAACTTCCGCGCCGACCCGCTCTACGGGCGGCCCGGCGCCGGGGAGTCGACGCGCCGGCTGCACGGTCATGTCGAGCTGCAGAACATCACCTTCGGCTACAACCCGCTCGACCAGCCGCTGCTGACCGGTTTCGACCTGACGGTGGGACCCGGGCAGCAGGTGGCGCTCGTCGGCGGCTCGGGCAGCGGCAAGTCCACGGTGTCCCGGCTCATCTCGGGCCTGTACGCGCCGTGGGAGGGCGTGATCCGCATCGACGGCCGGCGCATCGAGGACATCCCGCGCGGCGCGCTCGCGGCGTCCGTCTCCTTCGTCGACCAGGACGTGTTCCTGTTCGAGGGAACGGTCCGCGACAACGTGGCGCTGTGGGACCCGTCGATCCCGGACGACGCCGTGGTCGAGGCGCTGAAGGACGCCGCCCTGTACGACGTGATCATGCGCCGTCCGGGCGGCATCCACAGTCCGGTCGAGCAGGACGGGCGGAACTATTCCGGCGGGCAGCGCCAGCGCCTGGAGATCGCCCGGGCCCTGGTGCGGCGGCCCAGCATCCTGGTGCTCGACGAGGTGACCAGCGCGCTGGACGCCGAGACCGAGCAGGTGGTGATGGACAACCTGCGCCGCCGCGGCTGCGCCTGCGTGGTGATCGCGCACCGGCTGAGCACGGTCCGCGACAGCGACGAGATCGTCGTCCTCGACCACGGCACGGTGGTGGAGCGCGGACGGCACGAGGAGCTGGTGGCGCGCGGCGGCGCGTACGCGGCGCTGGTCAGGGAGCGGTGAGATGACCTCGGTACATCAGGGGGACCTCGTCCTCGACGCGCTCGGGCAGCTCGGTACGCGGATCGACTGCGCCGGGTTCAGCCGCCTCGACCTGGAAGGTCCCCAGGTGCTGTGGCTGATCGCGTCCGGCGCGGTGGACCTGTTCGCGGTGGACGCCGAGCAGCAGGGCCACTGGCACCACCTGGGCCGGCTGGAGGCGGGCTCGCTGCTGCTCGGTCCGGGGGCGGGCCCCCGGCACACGCTGGTGGCGCGTCCGCTGCGGGACTGCGTGGTGCACCGCATCGGCCTGCGCGAGCTGTACCAGCCCGCGACCACCGAGACCTGGTCGTACGACGAGTACGGCAACCCCCAGTACGTGCCGCCGGCCACCAGCCCGCTGGAGTACGCTCTCGCCCTCGGCGTCGGCCGCAGCCTGGCGGTGCTGTTCCAGGCGCCGATGGCGAGCGAGCGCGGCGCGGCGCCCGCCGACGACGAGGTCTTCTGGATGCAGGTGCCGCCGGGCAGCGTGCAGTACGGCTCGCTGTACGGCGCCGAGGCGGCGGCCGATCTGCTGATGGACCCGGCGCTGTGGCAGTCCATGGTGGACCAGCAGTACCGGCTGATGACCACGCTGGACCGCTGGATCGAGCAGCTGGAGCAGACCCACGAGACGCGCACCGCGGAGGGCATCAAGGCCGGTGAGGCGGTGCGCGCCCAGGCCGACCGGACGCTGCTCGCCGCGATCGGCAAGCGCTCCGCGCAGCGCACCACGGCCGCCGACGCGGACGCCACCTACGCGGCGTGCAAGCTGGTGGCGCGCGCGGCGGGGATCACCCTCGCCGAGCCCGCCCAGGCGGGGACCGGCGGCGACCGGCTCGATCCGGTGGAGCGGATCGCCGTGGCCTCCCTGCTGCGGACCCGGGCCGTACGGCTGGACGGCCGCTGGTGGCGGGAGAACGTGGGGCCGCTGGTGGGTCACCGGGCCCTGTCGGGTGCGCCGGTGGCGCTGCTGTGGCGGCGCGGCGGCTATGTGGCGGTGCATCCCTCGACCGGCCGGGAGACGCCGATCGAGAGGGCGAACGCCGAGGAGTTCGAGCCGCGCGCGGTGATGTTCTACCGGCCGCTGCCCGAGCGGCGGCTGAGCCCGCTCCGGCTGATGCGGTTCTGTATGACGGGCACCCGCGGTGATCTGACGGCGCTGCTGCTGAGCGGTCTGGTGACGGTGGCGATCGGGGCGCTGGTGCCGATCGCGACCGGCAAGGTGCTCGGCGAGTTCGTGCCGAAGGCGCAGACCGGGCTGATCGTGCAGGTGTGTCTCGCGGTGATCCTCAGCAGCGTGGTCGCGGCGGTGTTCATGCTGCTGCAGAACCTGACGCTGCTGCGGCTGGAGGGGCGGGTGGAGGCCACGCTCCAGCCGGCCGTCTGGGACCGGCTGCTGAGGCTGCCGACGACGTTCTTCACCGAGCGGTCGACCGGTGAGCTGGCGAGCGCCGCCATGGGCATCAGCGCGATCCGCCGGCTGCTGGCCGGGGTGGGCCCGACGGTGGCCCAGTCGGTCACCGTGGGCGCGATGAACCTGGGGCTGCTGCTGTGGTTCAGCGTGCCGATGGCGCTCGCGGCGATGGGGATGCTGGTCGTCATCGCGGGCGTGTTCCTGGGACTCGGGCTGTGGCAGGTGCGCTGGCAGCGGCGGCTCGTGGTGCTCACCAACAAGCTGAACAACCAGGCCTTCCAGACCCTGCGCGGGCTGCCCAAGCTGCGGGTGGCTGCCGCCGAGAACTACGCGTACGCCGCCTGGGCGTCCGAGTTCGCCCGCAGCCGTGAGCTGCAGCAGAAGGCGGGCCGGATCAAGAACCTGACGGCGGTGCTGGGCTCGGTCTATCTGCCGCTGTGCACGTTGGCGATGTTCATGCTGCTGGCGGGACCGGCGCGGGGCTCGATGACGGCGGCCGAGTTCCTCACCTTCAACACCTCGGTGACGATGGTGCTGACCTCCGTCACCCAGCTGACCGGCGCGTTCGTGTCCGGGGTGGCCGCGCTGCCGCTGTTCGAACAGATCAAGCCGGTCCTCGACGCCACCCCGGAGGTGCGTGCGGCGAGCACCCGGCCGGGGCCGCTGACCGGGGCGATCGAGGCGCGGCGGCTGTCGTTCCGCTACACCGACGACGGGCCGCTGGTCCTCGACGACGTGTCCTTCGAGGTGCGGCCGGGCGAGTTCGTGGCGATCGTCGGCCCCAGCGGCTGCGGCAAGTCGACGCTGCTGCGGCTGCTGATCGGCTTCGACAAGCCGCTGTCCGGCAGCGTGCTCTACGACGGTCAGGACCTGGCCGCGCTCGACCAGTCGGCGGTGCGCAGGCAGTGCGGTGTGGTGCTCCAGCACGCGCAGCCGTTCACCGGCTCGATCCTGGACGTCATCTGCGGCACCGAGCCGTACACGCCGGAGGAGGCGATGGCGGCGGCGGAGATGGCGGGGCTGGCCGAGGACATCAAACGGATGCCGATGGGGCTGCACACCATCGTGTCCGGCAGCGGTGCGGTCTCCGGCGGTCAGCGGCAGCGGCTGATGATCGCCCAGGCGCTGATCCGCCGGCCGCGGATCCTCTTCTTCGACGAGGCGACCAGCGCCCTGGACAACGAGACGCAGCGCACGGTGATCGAGAGCACCAAGGCGCTGGAAGCGACCCGGATCGTCATCGCGCACCGGCTGTCGACGGTGCTGGACGCGGACCGGGTGATCGTGATGGAGGACGGCAAGGTGGTCCAGCAGGGGCCGCCCGCCCGGCTCCTCGCCGACACGAGCGGCCGGCTGCACGAGCTGGTGCGGCGGCAGATGGCCTGAATTCGCATGTCGGGGAGCCGGCGTGCGGGTGAAGAACGGGTGAATCACCCCCGGCGGGGTACCCACCGGGCCATGCGGACGAGCGTGGTGGATGTGGGTTCGAAGACGGTCAGACTCGTGGTGGCGGACACGGACGGCGGGGCGCCCCTGCCGGTGCACACGGCGAAGTGGCCGCTGCGGCTGTCGGAGCATGTGACGCCGGGCGATCCGGTGCCGGAGGCGGCGGTGGAGGGGCTCGTCGACGCGGTGGACGCGGCGCGCCGGGCAGCCGAGCGCTGGGGTGCGGCCGGTCCGCTGGCCTTC
>NZ_JAOCQE010000196.1 GCF_025290915.1 Streptomyces sp. 15-116A
AGCGCCCCCGGACCGGCTGCCCCGCCTCCTCGCCGACGCCGACGGCAACGGCGGCCTGGTGCACGCCACGCCCACCGGGATGGCCGCCCACCCCGGGCTGCCCCTGCCCGCCGAACTGCTGCACCCCGGGCTGTGGGTCGCCGAGGTCGTCTACCGGCCGCTGGAGACCGAGCTGCTGCGCACCGCCCGCGCGGCCGGCTGCGCAGTCCTCGACGGCGGCGGCATGGCCGCCTTCCAAGCCCTGGACGCCTTCCGCCTGTTCACCGGCCGCGAGCCCGACAGCGCCCGCATGCTCGCAGACCTCACCGAACTCACCGCCCCCGTCGGCGCCTCCCACTAGTCCGCCGACCACGGAACTCCCAAGGCAGGTACCGACGTGCGTACGTCCATCGCCACCGTCTCCCTCAGCGGCACCCTGACCGAGAAGCTCACCGCCGCCGCCCGGGCCGGCTTCGACGGGGTGGAGATCTTCGAGAACGATCTGCTGGCCAGCCCCCTCGGCCCGGCCGAACTCCGCGCCCGCTGCGCCGACCTGGGCCTGAGTGTCGACCTCTACCAGCCGCTGCGCGACATCGAGGCCGTGCCCCGCGAGGTGTTCACCGCCAATCTGCGGCGCGCCCGCCACAAGTTCGAGCTGATGCGCGCGCTCGGCGCCGACACCGTCCTCGTCTGCTCCAGCGTCGACCCCGCCGCCATGGACGACGACACCCTCACCGCCGCGCAGCTCGCCGAACTCGCCGATCTCGCCGCCGACTTCGGCATCAGGGTCGCCTACGAGGCACTGGCCTGGGGGCGGCACGTGAACACGTACGACCACGCCTGGCGGATCGTCGAAGCCGCGGACCACCCGGCGCTCGGCACCTGCCTGGACAGCTTCCACATCCTCTCCCGGGGCTCCGACCCGAAGGGCATCGAGGACATCCCCGGCGAGAAGATCTTCTTCCTGCAGCTCGCCGACGCCCCGCTGCCCGCGATGGACGTCCTCCAATGGAGCCGGCATCACCGCTGCTTCCCCGGCCAAGGCGGCTTCGACGTCGCCGGACTGGTCCGGCACGTACTGCGCACCGGATACACCGGGCCGCTGTCGCTCGAGGTGTTCAACGACGTCTTCCGGCAGGCCGAGGCCGGACCGACCGCCGTGGACGCCCGGCGTTCGCTGCTGGCGCTCCAGGAGGAGGTGGGCGTCGCCGCGCCGCCCCCGCCCGTCGTCCCCACCGGCGTCGCCTTCGCCGAACTGCTCACCCCCGACACCGAACCCCTTGCGGGGCTCCTCGGCGCGCTGGGCTTCGCCCGCACCGCCCGCCACCGCACCAAGCCCGTCGACCTGTGGGAGCAGGGCGAGGCCCGGATCCTGGTCAACACCGGTACGGCCGTACGCCGTGAGGGCGCCCGGCTCGCCGCGGTCGGCCTGGAGTCACCCGACCCGGCCGGCGCCGCACGCCGCGCCGAGGCCCTGCTCGCGCCCGTCCTCCCGCGCCGCCGAGCCACCGAGGACGCCCCACTGGACGCGGTCGCCGCCCCCGACGGCACGGAATTGTTCTTCTGCGGCACCACACCGGCCGACTGGCGAACCGACTTCGACGCCACCGCGCCCACACCGACCGAGCCCACACCGACCGGGCACACATGTACCGGGCGCACACGTGCGGAGCCCACACTGACCGGGCGCACACGTGCTGGGGACACACTGACCGGGCGCACACGTGCTGGGGACACACCGACCGGGCGCACAGGCGCGGGGGACACACGGACCGGGCCCACACGGGCGGGGAACACACCGACCGAGCGGCACATACAGCCCGATCACACACGTGCCGCGCACACACCGCCCGAGCCCACACCAGCGGCCCCTCCGCTCATGCACGGCATCGACCACCTCCAACTCACCCAGCCCTGGCACCACTTCGACGACGCCGTCCTCTTCCACCGCACCGTGCTGGGCCTGCGCGCCGAGGACAGCGTCGACGTCGCCGACCCCTACGGCCTGCGCCGCAGCCGCGCGGTCAGCAGCGCCGACGGCAGCGTCCGGATCGCCCTGACCGTCGCCGCCTCGCCGACGGACGACACCGTCCACGCCCAGCACATCGCCCTTGCCACCGACGACGTGGTCGCCGCGGCCCGCCGCTTCCGCGACGCGGGCGGCCGGCTGCTACCCATCCCCGCGAACTACTACGACGACCTCGCCGCCCGCTACGACCTCCCCGACGACGAGCTGGAGACGTACCGTGAGCTGGGCATCCTCTACGACCGCGACACCCACGGAGCCCTGCGCCACTGCTACACGCTCACCACCGGCCGCGTCTTCTTCGAACTCCTCCAACGCGACGGCGGCCACCGCGGCTACGGCGCCCGCAACGCCCCGGTGCGCCTCGCGGCCCAGCACGCGGTGCAGGTGAGCGCGGGAGGCTGAGGGCCGGCCCTCGCTGTCAGGGCCGGGTGTTCCACTCCTCGATCACCGGTCTCCCGTGCTCCAGCGACAGACGGCACAACGTGCCCGTCTCCAGGCGGAACAGCCTGCCCTCCCTCGGCGGCAGCCCCAGGCGACGGGCCGTCAGGACGCGCAGGAGGTGACCGTGGGCCACGAGCAGGACGTCGCCCTCCTCCATGGCGCCCGTCACCCGGGACAGCACCCGGTCCGCCCGTTCGCCCACCTGCCGCGGCGACTCACCGGGCAGCTCCGGGCCGGGCGGCACCCCGTCCGTCCACAGGTCCCAGCCGGGGCGGGTGCGACGGATCTCGGCGGTGGTGACGCCCTCGTACGCGCCGTAGTCCCACTCCCGCAGGTCGGGCTCGGTCACGGCGTCGGCCAGGCCCGCCAGTTCGGCGGTACGGCGGGCGCGCAGCAGCGGGCTGGTGAGCACGAGGGAGTAACGCCGGCCCGCCAGCAAGGGAGCGAGGGACTTCGCCTGGTCCTCGCCGGTGGCGGTGAGCGGCAGATCGGTCCGCCCGGTGTGCCGGCCCGATCTGCTCCACTCCGTCTCCCCGTGCCGGGCCAGCAGCAGGTCCCCCACGGCCCGTTACGCCTTCTTCGCCGTCTCGACGGCGTGCCCGCCGAACTGGTTGCGCAGCGCCGCGACCATCTTCATCTGCGGCGAGTCGTCCTGGCGGGAGGCGAACCGGGCGAACAGCGATGCGGTGATCGCCGGCAGCGGGACCGCGTTGTCGATGGCGGCCTCCACCGTCCAGCGGCCCTCGCCCGAGTCCTCGGCGTAGCCGCGCAGCTTCTCCAGGTGCTCGTCCTCGTCGAGCGCGTTCACCGCGAGGTCCAGCAGCCAGGACCGGATGACGGTGCCGTCCTGCCAGGAGCGGAACACCTCGCGGACGTTGTCCACCGAGTCCACCTTCTCCAGCAGCTCCCAGCCCTCGGCGTAGGCCTGCATCATGGCGTACTCGATGCCGTTGTGGACCATCTTCGCGAAGTGCCCGGCGCCGACCTTCCCCGCGTGGACATAGCCGTACGGCCCCTCCGGCTTGAGCGCCTCGAAGACCGGCTTGAGCCGGTCCACGTGCTGCTTCTCGCCGCCGACCATGAGGGCGTAGCCGTGCTCCAGCCCCCAGACGCCGCCGGAGACACCGGCGTCGACGAAGCCGATGCCCCGTGCGGCCAGCTCCTTGGCGTGCTTCTCGTCGTCCGTCCAGCGGGAGTTGCCGCCGTCGATCACGATGTCGTCGTGCTTGAGCAGACTCGCCAGCCGGTCGACGACCTGCTGGGTGGGCCCGCCGGCCGGCACCATCACCCAGACCGCGCGCGGCCGGTCGAGCCGGTCCACCAGGTCGGCCAGGCTGGGCACATCGGAGAGCTCGGGATTGGTGTCGTACCCGACGACGGTGTGGCCGGCGTTGCGGAGGCGCTCGCGCATGTTGCCGCCCATCTTGCCGAGACCAACAAGACCGATCTGCATGTCAGTTCACTTCCTGAGTTCGGGTGGGGCGGCCCACGCGGGCGGCCGTAAACGGATCGGACGGATCGGACGGATCGGACGGATCGGACGGACCGGGGACGGGCAGTGCGGTGCCCGAGGGGAGGGCGGGTGCGAGGCGCTGGACCCGGACCTCGCCGAGTCGGGCACCGCACCCGCGGCGCCGCGTCGGCACGGCCGTGTCAGGCATGGGCAGGTACCCCCTCGCCCACCTCGCCGCGCAGCGCCACCGCGTACATCTCGTCCGCGTCCAGGCGGCGCAGCTCCTCGGCGATGAGCTCGGAGGTGGGCCGGACCTTCAGGGCGAGCCGGCGGGAGGGCTGGCCCGGCAGGGACAGCGTGGCCAGCGGGCCCTCGGGGCGGTCGATGACGATCTCGCCGTCGACGGTGCCGAGGCGGACGCCCGTGACCACCGGCCCCGGCGTCTCCACCCGCTCCACCGGCACGTGCAGCCGGGCCTCGAGCCAGCGGGCCAGCAGCTCCGCGCTCGGGTTGTCGGCCTCGCTCTCCACGGCCGCCGAGGTCACCTTCAGCCGGGCCTGGTCGAGGGCGGCGGCCAGCATCGAACGCCACGGCGTCAGCCGCGTCCAGGCGAGGTCGGTGTCGCCGGGCGCGTAGGTGCGGGCCCGGGTGCGCAGGGCCTCCAGGGCGTGCTCGGCGGCGTACAGGTCGGTGATGCGACGCTGGGCCAGGGCGCCGAGCGGGTCCTTCGAGGGGGCGTCGGGGGCGTCCGCGGGCCACCACACCACCACCGGCGCGTCCGGCAGCAGCAGCGGCAGCACCACCGAGTCCGCGTGCTCGGACACCTCGCCGTAGGTGCGCAGCACGATGGTCTCGCCGGTGCCGGCCTCGGATCCGACGCGGACCTCCGCGTCCAGCCGGGGGTGGGTGCGCTCGCGCGGGGTGCGGGCGTGCCGCTTGATGACGACCAGGGTGCGCGAGGGGTGTTCGTGCGAGGCCTCCTCGGCGGCCTTGATCGAGTCGTAGGCGTTCTCCTCGTCCGTGACGATCACCATCGTCAGCACCATGCCGACGGCCGGGGTGCCGATCGCCCGGCGGCCCTGCACCAGCGCCTTGTTGATCTTGCTTGCCGTGGTGTCGGTCAGGTCGATCTTCATGGCCTGCGCCAGCTCCGTCCGTCTCGTGCGAGCATCTCGTCGGCTTCCGCGGGTCCCCAGCTGCCCGAGGCGTACTGCGCGGGTGTGCCGTGGGACGCCCAGTACTCCTCGATCGGGTCGAGGATCTTCCAGGACTCTTCCACCTCCTGGTGACGGGGGAACAGGTTGGCATCCCCCAGGAGGACATCCAGAATGAGCCGTTCGTACGCCTCCGGGCTGGACTCGGTGAACGACTCGCCGTAGGCGAAGTCCATCGTCACGTCCCGGATCTCCATCGACGTGCCCGGCACCTTGGAGCCGAAGCGCACGGTCATGCCCTCGTCCGGCTGGACCCGGATGACGATGGCGTTCTGGCCCAGTTCCTCGGTGGCGGTGGTGTCGAAGGGGGAGTGCGGCGCGCGCTGGAGGACCACCGCGATCTCGGTGACCCGGCGGCCGAGCCGCTTGCCGGTGCGCAGGTAGAAGGGGACGCCCGCCCAGCGGCGGTTGTCGATGCCCAGCTTGATGGCGGCGTAGGTGTCGGTGGTCGAGGACGGGTCGATGCCGTCCTCCTCCAGATAGCCGCGCACCTTGGTGCCGCCCTGCCAGGCGCCCGCGTACTGGCCGCGCACGGTGTGCCGGCCCAGGTCCCGCGGCAGCCGCACCGCGCGCAGCACCTTCAGCTTCTCGGTGAGCAGCGAGGCCGCGTCGAAGGCGGCCGGTTCCTCCATCGCGGTGAGGGCGAGCAGCTGGAGGAGGTGGTTCTGGATGACGTCACGGGCGGCGCCGATGCCGTCGTAGTAGCCGGCCCGGCCGCCGATGCCGATGTCCTCGGCCATGGTGATCTGCACATGGTCCACGAAGGACCGGTTCCAGATGGGCTCGAACATCTGATTGGCGAAGCGCAGTGCCAGGATGTTCTGGACGGTCTCCTTGCCGAGATAGTGGTCGATACGGAAGACCTGCTCCGGATCGAACACGTCGTGCACGATCGCGTTGAGCTCCTCGGCGGACTTCAGGTCGTGCCCGAACGGCTTCTCGATGACCGCGCGCCGCCAGGAGCCCTCGGATCCCTCGGCCAGCCCGTGCGCCTTCAGCTGCTGGACGACCTTCGGGAAGAACTTCGGCGGTACGGAGAGATAGAAGGCGTAGTTGCCGCTGGTGCCCCGGGAATGGTCCAACTCCTCGACCGCGGCGCGCAGTTGCTTGAACGCCTCGTCGTCGTCGAAGTCGCCCGGGATGAACCGCATGCCCTCGGAGAGCTGCTGCCAGACCTCCTCGCGGAACGGGGTGCGGGCATGCTCCTTGACCGCGTCGTGCACCTCCTGCGCGAAGTCCTGGTCCTCCCAGTCCCGGCGCGCGAAGCCCACCAGTGAGAATCCCGGCGGGAGCAGTCCCCGGTTGGCGAGGTCGTACACCGCGGGCATCAGTTTCCGCCGGGACAGGTCACCGGTCACCCCGAAGATGACGAGCCCGGACGGGCCCGCGATCCGGGGCAGCCGGCGGTCCTGGGCGTCCCGCAGCGGGTTCGCCCAGCCGGCCGCCGACGCTGCGGGCGGCACCGCGCCGTCGTCCACCGGATCCTGGGTCGTCTCGTCGGTCATCGGGCGTCAACTCCCTTGTCGTCCAGCGACTTCGTCACGGTGTTGAGCCTCCGGCACCGCGCGTTTATGCCCCGGCACGATCAGCTCCTCCCATACAGGGTGTCCCGGTATGCCGGATCCTTCACTTCCGGTCTGATCACTGGCCCCGTCGGGAGACCGCCCGTCCCGGCATATCGGCATGTTTCGACTCTAACTCCCCACCGCCCCCGAAACGCGCCGGATCCTCGCTTGACCTGCGACGATGCCCCCGTCCGGGCGGCGGGACGCAGCCCGGCAGACGCGCTGAAAGGGGCCCCACGCGTGCGTGGGGCCCCTTCCGGCCGGCCGGGGAGGGCCGGTTTGTGGGGGGTGGAGCGGGTGAGGGTCAGTGGCCGAAGGTGAACCAGTTGACGTTCACGAAGTCCGCCGGCTGGCCGCTGGTGAAGGTCAGGTACACGTCGTGCGTGCCCGTCACGGCGCTGATGTTCGCGGGGACGGTCCGCCACGACTGCCAGCCGCCGGTGTTGCCCACCGCGAAGCTGCCGATGGGCGCGTTGCCGCGGCTGTCCAGGCGCACCTCGACCAGTCCGCTGACGCCGCTCGCCGCGCCGCTCGCGACCCGCGCGGAGAACTGGCGGGCCGGGTTCGACCCGAAGTCGACGCCCTTGAAGTGCAGCCAGTCGCCGTTCGCGAGCGCGCCCACGTTCCGGCCGCCGCCCGAGTCCGAGGTGGTCTCCGTCATCACGCCCGACTGGCCGTCGTAGGACTCGGCCTGGATGGTGCCGTAGGCGTCACGGCCACCGCCCGGCGGGGGCTCGGTGCTGCCGCCGCCGGAGGTCAGCACCTGCACGTAGTCGACGAGCATGGAGTGGCCGGGCTGGGTGCCGGCGTCCGGGCCGCCGCCGAAGGCGTCGGGGAAGCCGCCGCCCATCGCCACGTTGAGGATGATGTAGTAGCCGTGGTTCGTGGCGTTCGTCCAGGTGGTCGCGTCCACCTGGTTCTCGCGCACGGTGTGGAAGTTGGTGCCGTCCAGGTAGAAGCGGATCTCCTCCACGCTGGTCGAGCGGTCCCACTCCAACCGGTAGGTGTGGAAGCCGGCCTGACAGGTCGTGCCCTGGCAGGTGGTCGAACCGCCGATGCCGCTGTGCTCGTTGCAGGGCCCGCCCGGCGCGGTGCCGCAGTGCATCGTGGCGAACACCGTGTTCATGCCCTGGGTGTTCTCCATGATGTCCAGCTCGCCGACCGCCGGCCAGTTCCAGTAGTTGCCGCGGTAGGGGGCGCCCAGCATCCAGAACGCCGGCCAGTAGCCCTTGGCGGCGGCGCCGGTGACGTTCGGCACCTGGATGCGGCTCTCGACGCGCAGCGTGCCGCCGGCCGGGGGCTGGAAGTCGGTGCGGTTGGTCTCGATGCGGCCCGAGGTCCAGTTGCCGGCGGCGTCGCGGCGCGGGGTGATCCGCAGGTTGCCGTTGCCGTCGAGGGAGACGTTCTCCGTGCTGGAGGTCATCGTCTCGATCTCACCGGTGCCCCAGTTGGCGGGGCCGCCCGGGTAGCCCTTGCCGGTCGCGTACTGCCAGCGGGAGGTGTCGACGCCGCTGCCCGCCGGGCCGTCGAAGTCGTCGACGAAGACCTGGTTCCAGCCCGACGGGGGAGGCGGCGCGGCGGCGCTCGCGGACGGACTGGCGATGCTCGTGGCGGCCGCCGCGAGGCCGAGCGCGCTGACGACGGCGAGGAGGGCCCGCCGCACGGGGCGGGGTCTGTGCGGGGTGCGAGAGGTGCGGGGTGTGCCGGAGGGGTCACTCATGTGGGGATGCCTCTCGGATACGGATGGCCGAATGCGGGGAGTGCCTTCGGGAGCGCCCGGTCGCTGTTCTGAGAGCGCTCTCAAGGGTGTCGCCAATGTGCTCCCCGACCTCTTGGCCGTCAAGAGGTGTAACCGAGAAAGTCCTTGCGGGACAGGTGAGTTCAGCTCATGAACGGTGCGAATGGGGGCAAGCGCACTGCGCCTGCCCCCACCGCGAACGGCACCCTGCGGTCAGACCTTCTCCGGCACCCGCGGCCGGGGTGTCTCCGCCTCCTCGTGGAGGCCGAAGCGGGCGTGCGCCCGGCGCAGCGGTGCCGGGGCCCACCAGGCGCGGCGGCCCAGCAGGGCCATGGTGGCCGGGACGAGAAGCATCCGGACGACGGTCGCGTCCACCAGCACGGCCAGGGTGAGACCGAGACCGATCTGCAGGATGGGCGAGAAGCCGCCCGTCATGAAGGCGCCGAACACCACGGCCAGCAGCAGCGCCGCACAGGTGACCACGCGGCCCGAGCGGCGCAGACCCGTCACCACGGCCTCCCGCTCGTCACGGGCGTGCTGCCGTGCCTCCCGCATCCGCGCCAGGATGAACAGCTCGTAGTCCATGGCGAGTCCGAACGCGATCGCCACGATCAGCGGCGGCGCGGTGAGACTGAGCGCGCCCAGCCCCTCGGCGCCCAGCAGCCCGGCCAGATGACCGTCCTGGAACACCCACACCACCACACCCAGCGCGGCGGCCAGGCTCAGCAGCGTCGTCGCGATGGTCCGCAGCGGCAGCAGCACCGAACCGGTGAACGCGAACAGCAGCAGCAGGATCCCGCCGAGCACGGTCACGACCGCCCAGGGCGCCCGGTCGGAGAGCATCGCCCGGAAGTCGACCAGCCGGGCGGCGGTCCCGGTGACCTCGACCGGCTCGCCGCCGCGCAGGTCCCGTACCCGCTCGACCAGGTCGGTGGCCGCCGTTCCGTCGACCTCGCCGGGCGGCCGGACCTCGATCACCTCGCCGCCACCGGGCAGCTCACGGGTCACCGCGCCCGGCGACAGCGCGCGGATCCGGTCCGCCGTCGCCGCGTCGGTGCCGGGCTTGACGACCACAGTGATCGGCGAGACCCCGGTGCCCGGCGGGAAGTGCTCGCCGACGGTGTCGTACAGCTGCCGCGCCTCGGTGTCGGTGGGCAGCTGCCGGGCGTCGCCCACGGAGATCCGCATGCCCGTCACCGGCAGCGCCAGCACCAGCAGCGCCGGGACCACCACGGCCAGGACGGCGATCCGGCGCCGCGCGGCGAAGGCGGCGATACGGCCGAACAGCCGCCCCTCCTCGCCCTCCGGCCGCGTCTTCGCCGGGGCGATCCGCCCGCCGAACCGCGTCAGCAGCGCCGGCAGCAGGGTCAGCGCCGCCAGCATGTCGACCACGACCACCGCGGCGACGGCCAGGCCCATGCTGCGCAGGAACACGCTCGGGAACACCAGCAGCCCGGTCAGACTCACCGCCACCGTCAGACCCGAGAACAGCACCGTCCGCCCGGCCGCTGCGACCGTGCGGTGCACCGCCTCGACGACGTCCTCGATGTGCCGGCGCTCCTCACGGAACCGCACCAGCATCAGCAGCGCGTAGTCCACCGCGAGCCCGAGCCCCAGCATCGTCGTCACCTGGATCGCGTACACGGAGATGTCGGTGACCTCGCTGAACGCGAACAGCGCCAGGAACGCCCCCGCGATGCCGCTCACCGCCACCAGCAGCGGCAGCAGCGCCGAGCGCAGCCCGCCGAACACCACGAGCAGCAGCGCCAGCACCACCGGCAGGGAGATCAACTCGGCGTTCTTCACATCCTGCTGGGCCCGTTCCCCGAGCTGCTCCCCGAGCAGCGGGCCGCCGCTCACATGGACCTGGGGGGCGTCGATCTCCTTGATGCGGTCGGCCGCCGCGTCCAGCGTCCGCTCCTGGTCCGCGTCGTCCAGCCCGCCCGCGAGGGTGACGGAGACGAGCAGCGCCTGCCCGTCCTCGGCAGTCAGCCCGCGGGTGGTGTACGGATCCGGCACGGCGGCGACCCCGGCGAGGTCACGGAGGTCCGCCACGGTCCGCCCGACCTCGGCGCGCAGCTCAGGATCCGCGACGGCGGTGCCCGCCACCACACCGGTGATCGAGTCGCCCGCCGGGTCCTCCCGCTCCAGGTACTGGGCGGCCGACTCGGACTCCGTTCCCGGCACTTCGGGAACATTGTCGGACAGCCGCGCGAACACGCCCGTCCCCAGCCCGAAGCCGAGCAGCAGAAACAGCCCCCACAGGAGCATCACGGTCAAGGGGCGGCGGGTGGCCGCCCGGGCGAGTGCGAGGAGCACGGTCCCTCCCGGCGAGTGAATGCGTCGGTGACGCCCTCAGACTCGTCCCGGACAGGGGTGCGGCGGATCGCCGACGGGAGTGGTTCGCGTGCCTCGCCCGCACGGGGGAGACGCGGGCCCGGCTCACCCCTCAGGGGGATCCCGGGGTGATCAGACCCGACTCGTACGCGCAGATCACGGCCTGCACCCGGTCCCTGAGACCGAGCTTGCTCAGCACATTGCTCACATGGGTCTTCACGGTGTGCTCGCTGACGAACAGCGTGGTGGCGATCTCCGCGTTGGACAGCCCCCGGGCCAGCAGGCGCAGCGTCTCCACCTCGCGCGCGGTCAGGGCGTCCAGGCGCTGCGGGGTGGCCGTCTCGGCGGCGGCCTGCTCCCGGCGGCGCCGTACGAGATCGGCGACCAGCCGGCGCGTCACCGTCGGCGCGAGCAGCGACTCGCCGGCAGCCACGACACGCACCGCGTGCACCAGGTCGTCCCGGCGCACGTCCTTCAGCAGGAAGCCGCTGGCGCCCGCGTACAGCGCGTCGTACACGTACTCGTCCAGGTCGAAGGTGGTCAGCATGACGACCTTGCAGTCCGACTGCGCGCACACCCGCCGGGCCGCCTCCAGACCGTCCATCACCGGCATACGGATGTCGAGCAGCAGCACGTCGGGGGCGTGCCGGCGCACCGCCGCCACCGCCTCCTCGCCGTCACCGGCCTCCGCGACCACCTCGATGTCGTCCTGCGCGTCCAGGATCATCCCGAACCCGGCCCGCACCAGCTCCTGGTCGTCGGCGACGACCACCCGGATGCTCACCCGAGGGCCGCGTGCCGGCCGGCCGGCACGGGCAGCCGGACGACGACCCGGAAGCCGCCGTCCGGGCCACGGCCGGTCTCGGCGCTGCCGCCGCACGCGGCGGCCCGTTCCCGGATGCCGATCAGCCCGTGCCCGCCGCCCTCCGCGGACGGTCCCCGTCCGTCGTCGGTCACCGTGAGCATCACAGAGTCCTCCGCCCAGTCCAGTCGCACGGTCGCGCAGGAAGCGTACGCGTGCTTCACCGTGTTGGTGAGCGCCTCCTGCACCACACGGTAGACGGCGATCTCCGTGTCCGGGGGCAGCGGACGCGGCTCACCGCTGGTGCGCAACTCGGTGCGCAGACCCGCCGACCGCCCGACCTGCCGCACCAGCGCGGGCAGCGCCGCCACGCCCG
>NZ_JAOCQE010000197.1 GCF_025290915.1 Streptomyces sp. 15-116A
GGCCGCCCTCACCCGCCGCAGTCTGCTGCGCGCCTCCGCCGGCGGCGCGCTCGCGGTCGGCGGGCTCGGGGCGCTGAGCGCCTGCGGCATCCCCGCGGCCGGCACCACCGAGGGCGGGGTCTCGGCGGAGGACCACTCCAAGGAGGAGAAGACCGTCAGCTTCTCCAACTGGACCGAGTACATGGACGTCGACGACAGCGGCAAGAGGCACCCCACGCTGGAGGCGTTCACCAAACGCACCGGGATCAAGGTCAAGTACACCGAGGACATCAACGACAACACCGAGTTCTTCGGCAAGATCAAGCCGCAGCTCGCCGCGGGCCAGGACACCGGCCGCGACATCATCGTCCTCACCGACTGGCTCGCCGCCCGTCTGATCCGCCTCGGCTGGGTGCAGAAGCTGGACCCGGCCCACCTGCCGAACGCCTTCACCAACCTCTCCGCCCAGTTCCGCAACCCCGACTGGGACCCGGGCCGCGCCTACTCGTACCCCTGGCAGGGCATCTCCACGGTCATCGCCTACAACAAGAAGGCGCTCGACGGCGTCGAGGTGAAGACCCTCTCCGACCTGCTGGACAACCCCAAGCTCAAGGGCCGGGTCGGACTGCTCACCGAGATGCGCGACACCGTCGGCATGACGCTGCTCGACATGGGCAAGGACCCGGGGAAGTTCAGCGCCGACGACTACGACGCGGCGATCGCCCGGCTGCAGAAGGCCGTCGACAAGAGCCAGATCCGCCGCTTCACCGGCAACGACTACACCTCCGACCTCACCAAGGGCGACTTCGCCGCCTGTCTGGCCTGGGCCGGGGACGTCGTCCAGCTCAAGGCCGACAACCCGGACATCGACTTCCTGATCCCGGACAGCGGCTACATGACGTCCAGCGACAACATGCTGATCCCCAACAAGGCCCGGCACAAGACCAACGCCGAGCGGTTGATCGACTACTACTTCGAGCCGCAGCCGGCCGCGCAGCTCGCCGCCTACATCAACTTCGTCTGCCCGGTCGACGGAGTGAAGGACGAACTGGCGAAGATCGACGAGGACGCGGCGAACAACCCGCTGATCCTCCCCGACAAGGCCATGCAGGCCAAGTCCCGTGCCTTCCGCTCCCTGAGCTCCAAGGAAGAAACGGCATTCGAAGAGAAGTTCGCGAAGCTCACTGGGGCGTGACGAGATGAAGACCACCAACGACACGGCGACTCACGGCGAGGACGTCCGCCTCACCGGCATCAGCAAGACCTACGGCTCCTTCACCGCCGTACACCCGCTCGACCTGACCATCCCGCAGGGCTCCTTCTTCGCCCTGCTCGGCGCGTCCGGCTGCGGCAAGACCACCACCCTGCGCATGATCGCCGGCCTGGAGGAGCCCACCGCGGGCACCGTCCACCTCGGCGACCAGGACGTCACCGCGCTCCCGCCGTACAAGCGGCCGGTGAACACCGTCTTCCAGTCCTACGCGCTCTTCCCGCACCTCGACATCTTCGAGAACGTCGCCTTCGGTCTGCGCCGGCGCGGCATCAAGAGCGTCAAGAAGCAGGTCGAGGAGATGCTGGAGCTGGTCCAGCTCGGCGAGCAGGCCCGCAAGAAGCCGCACCAGCTCTCCGGCGGCCAGCAGCAGCGCGTCGCCGTCGCCCGCGCGCTGATCAACCACCCCAAGGTCCTGCTGCTCGACGAGCCGCTCGGCGCCCTCGACCTCAAGCTGCGCCGCCAGATGCAGCTGGAGCTCAAGCGCATCCAGACCGAGGTCGGCATCACCTTCGTGCACGTCACGCACGACCAGGAGGAGGCCATGACCATGGCCGACACGGTCGCCGTGATGAACGCCGGCCGGGTCGAGCAACTCGGCGCGCCCGCCGACCTGTACGAGAACCCGCGCACCACCTTCGTCGCCAACTTCCTCGGCACCTCCAACTTCATCGAGGCCGAGGTCGACACCGCGTCCGGCGCCGAGATCGTCCTCAAGGCGGGCGGCGGCAAGCTGATCCTGCCCGAGGCCCGCAACAGCGCGCCCACCACGACCGGCGGCAAGGTGCTGGTCGGCGTGCGCCCGGAGAAGATCTCCCTCACCCACGCCGACGACGCCGGCGAGATACCCGAGGGCCGCAACAGGATCACCGGCCGTATCGCCGAGTCCAGCTTCATCGGCGTCTCCACGCAGTACGTGATCGACAGCCCCGTCTGCTCCGACTTCGAGGTCTACGTCCAGAACATCGACCGCGACGCGCGCCTGGTGCCCGGCGCCGAGGTCGTCCTGCACTGGAACCCGGAGCACACCTTCGGCCTGGACGCCGCGCAGGACATCGACGCCGGTGTGGAGACCGTCGAGGAAGAGGTGGCCTGATGGCAGCGGTCACCGAGGCGCCGCCCCTGGCGCCCACACCCGCCCCGGAGAAGAAACCGCCGCGCAAGCGGGGCCGCTGGACGCCGTATCTGCTCCTGCTGCCCGGCCTGCTCTGGCTGGTCGTGTTCTTCGCCCTGCCGGTGATCTACCAGGCCTCCACGTCCGTGCAGACGGGCTCCCTGGAGGAGGGCTACAAGGTCACCTGGCACTTCGCCACCTACTGGGACGCGCTGTCCGAGTACTGGCCGCAGTTCGTCCGCTCGGTGCTCTACGCGGGCGCCGCGACCGTGCTGTGTCTGCTGCTCGGCTATCCGCTGGCGTATCTGATCGCCTTCCGCGCGGGTCGCTGGCGGAACCTGATCATGATTCTGGTGATCGCGCCGTTCTTCACCAGCTTCCTGATCCGCACCCTCGCCTGGAAGACGATCCTCGCCGACAGCGGACCCGTCGTCGGCGCCCTGGACGCGCTGCACATCCTCGACGTCACCAGCTGGCTCGGCTGGACCGCCGGCGACCGCGTGCTCGCCACGCCGCTCGCGGTGGTGTGCGGTCTGACGTACAACTTCCTGCCGTTCATGATCCTGCCGCTCTACACCTCGCTGGAGCGCATCGACCCGCGGCTGCACGAGGCGGCGAACGACCTGTACGCCAAGCCGTCCACGACCTTCCGCAAGGTCACCTTCCCGCTGTCGATGCCCGGCGTGGTGTCCGGGACGCTGCTGACCTTCATCCCGGCTACGGGTGACTACGTCAACGCGGATCTGCTCGGCTCCACCGACACCCGCATGGTCGGCAATGTGATCCAGTCGCAGTTCCTGCGGATCCTCGACTATCCGACGGCCGCGGCACTCTCGTTCATCCTCATGGCGGCCATCCTCATCATGGTCACGCTGTACATCCGCAAGTCCGGCACGGAGGATCTGGTTTAAATGACCTTCGTCAACTGGCTCAAGCGCCATTTCGTCGTCATCGCGGGACTGCTGACCCTCGCCTATCTCCTGCTGCCCAACGTGATTGTCACGGTGTTCTCCTTCAACAATCCGAAGGGGCGCTTCAACTACGAGTGGCAGGAGTTCTCCACGGCCGCCTGGACGGATCCGTGCGGGGTCTCCGGGCTGTGCGGCTCGCTCTCGCTCAGCCTGCAGATCGCCTTCTGGGCGATGCTCGGCGGCACCGTGCTCGGCATGATGATCGCCTTCGCGCTGGTCCGCTACCGCTTCCGCGCCCGCGGCGCCGTGAACTCGCTGATCTTCCTGCCGATGGCGATGCCCGAGGTGGTCATGGCCGCCTCGCTGCTGACCCTGTTCCTCAACATGGGCGCCCAGCTGGGCTTCTGGACCGTCCTGATCGCCCACATCATGTTCTGCCTCAGCTTCGTCGTGGTCGCCGTCAAGGCCCGCGTGATGTCCATGGACCCCCGTCTCGAGCAGGCCGCGCAGGATCTCTACGCTGGCCCGGTCCAGACGTTCCTCCGGGTCACGCTGCCGATCGCGGCGCCCGGAATCGCGGCGGGCGCGCTGCTCGCCTTCGCGCTCTCCTTCGACGATTTCATCATCACCAATTTCAACGCCGGATCCACCGTCACCTTCCCGATGTTCGTCTGGGGCTCCGCCCAGCGCGGAACGCCCGTCCAGATCAATGTCATCGGCACGGCCATGTTCATCGTCGCCGTCCTGCTGGTGCTGGTATCCATGGCCGTCGGAAACCGCCGCAAGCGGCAGAAGGCATAAAGCCGGCCGCAGGCACAGAAAAGCAATCGCAGTCCCCTGTAGGGAGTTGAAATCATGGCCCCTGGTGCCATGAGCCGTTGGACGAAATCCCTTTCCGAAGCACGCCCGGTGGCGTACTGGCTGGACGACCCCGGCCGCCCCGCCCCCGAGCCCGCGCTGACCGGCGCCGAGACCTGCGACCTGCTCGTCGTCGGCGGCGGCTACAGCGGACTGTGGACCGCGCTGATCGCCAAGGAACGCGACCCGTCCCGGGACGTGATCCTGGTCGAGGGCCGCGAGGTGGGCTGGGCCGCCTCCGGCCGCAACGGAGGCTTCTGCGCCGCCTCCCTCACCCACGGCCTGCCCAACGGGCTGACCCGCTGGCCGGACGAGATCCACAAGCTGGAGGAGCTGGGCGCCCGCAACCTCGACGAGATCGAGGCGGCGGTCGCCCGGCACTCCATCGACTGCGACTTCGAACGCACCGGCGAGATCGACGTCGCCACCGAGGACTACCAGGCGCGCGAACTGCGTGAGTGGTACGAGGAGATCGACCGCAAGGGCCTCGCCGGCGGCGTCGAGCTGCTGGACGCCGAGGCGGTCCGCGAGCAGGTGAACTCCCCGACCTTCAAGGCGGGGTTGTGGGACCGGCGCGGCGTGGCCATGCTCAACCCCGCCAAGCTGGCCTGGGGACTGAAGCGGGCCTGCCGTGAGCTCGGCGTGCGCGTCTACGAGCACACCCCCGCGCTCACCCTGAAGCCGTACGGCGCCGGCATGGCCGTCCGCACCCCGTACGGGTCGATCCGCGCCCGCCGGGTGGCGCTCGGTACCAATGTCTTCCCCAGCCTGGTCCGCCGGGTCCGCTCCTACACCGTCCCGGTCTACGACTACGCCCTGATGACCGAGCCGCTCACCGCGGAGCAGCTCGAGTCCATCGGCTGGAAGAACCGGCAGGGCCTCGGGGACAGCGCCAACCAGTTCCACTACTTCCGGCTGTCCGCCGACCACCGGATCCTGTGGGGCGGCTACGACGCGATCTACCCCTACGGCGGCCGGGTGCGCGCCGAGTACGACGAACGGCCCGAGACCTACGCCAAGCTCGCCGGGCACTTCTTCACCTGCTTCCCGCAGCTGGAGGGCGTGCGCTTCACCCACGCCTGGGGCGGCGCCATCGACACCTGCTCCCGCTTCTCCGCGTTCTTCGGCACGGCCCACGCGGGCAAGGTGGCGTACGCGGCCGGCTATACGGGGCTCGGCGTGGGCGCCACCCGGTTCGGCGCGGAGGTGATGCTGGACCTGCTGGCGGGGGAGCAGACCGAGCGCACGGAGCTGGAGATGGTGCGCAGGAAGCCGCTGCCGTTCCCGCCGGAGCCGTTCGCCTGGACCGGTATCGCCCTGACCAAGTGGTCACTGGCCCGGGCGGACGCCCACGGCGGGCGCCGCAATCTCTGGCTGCGGACCATGGACCGGCTGGGCTTGGGCTTCGACAGCTGAGACGCAGAGTTGAAAAAGGTGCCGTAACCCGCGTAATGCCCGCCCCCCGCCTCCCTCTCCCTCATGACGCGAGAAGCGTTCACGAGTGAGAGGGAGGTCGTTTACATGACAGGGGCGAAGTCGGCGGTCGAGTGGCTCTCATCCGTCGCACCCGATCCCGAGGCGTGCCGCTGGGAGTGGGAACGCAACCCCCACGGGGTGGCCCTGCTGCCCGCGGGCAGGGCCTGGGACGTACTGATCCTGCCGGGCGAGCTGGGCTATCCCACGCTCGACGTGCTCACCCGGGTCCTCGACCAACCGGGCCCGGTCCTGGTCGACTTCGGGGACGCCCGGATGGGCTTCCTCGTGCCGCCGGGCACCGCCGCCCGCTGGCTCGGCACCGGGATCCGCACGGCCGGGGAGGGCACCTGGATCGTCGTACCGCATCCGCTGCGCTCCTCCACCGGAGGCGTGCGCTGGCTGGTCCCGCCGGACGGCTCGGGCACGCTCACCGACCCGGCGCTGCTCGAACTGGCCATGCACGAGGCGGCGGCCGGGCTCCAGGAGTGACGCGAGCCTTGACAACCTGATTGGTCTGGACCAACTTTGAGGCGCTCCACCCTCCATCTCCCCCATCTCCGGAGGCACTTGTGGAACGCCCCGACCGCCCCAGACCGTTCAGACTGCTCGCGATCCTCACCACCGCGGCCGCCCTGGCCGCCTCCGGTATCTCGTCGGCCGCCCGTGCGGCCGACGCGGACCTCACCAGGAACGGCGGCTTCGAGTCCGGCCTCGACGGCTGGACCTGCACCGCCGGAACGACCGTGAACTCACCCGTGCGCAGCGGCAGTTCGGCGCTCAAGGCGACCCCGGCCGGCAGTGACAACGCCCGCTGCTCCCAGACCGTGACCGTCAAGCCGGACTCCCAGTACACGCTGACCGGCTACGTCCGCGGCTCCTACGTCTACCTGGGCGCGAGCGGCACCGGCACCACGGACGTCTCCACCTGGGCCCAGTCCGCCCCCGACTGGCAGCAGCTCACCACCACCTTCCGCACCGGCCCCTCCACCACGAAGGTCACCCTCTTCACTCACGGCTGGTACGGCACCGGCGCCTACCACGCGGACGACATCTCCCTCGTCGGCCCGGGCGGCGAGACCGGACAGCCGCCCGCCCCGCCCACGGGACTGAAGACGGGCACGGTCACCTCGACCAGCGTCGCCCTGTCCTGGTCACCGGTCGCGGGCGCCACGAGCTACGCCGTCTACCGCGACGGCACCAAGGTCCGCACGGCGAGCGGGACTGCGGCCACCGTCACCGGACTCACGCCCTCGACGGCGTACTCCTTCCAGGTCGCGGCCGTCAACGACGCCGGTGAGTCGGCGCGCTCGGCCACGGTCTCCGCGACGACCGCCGACGCCGACCCCGGCGGCCCCTCCGACCTCCCGCCGCACGCCCTCGTCGGCTACCTCCACGCCAGCTTCGCCAACGGCTCCGGCTACACCCGCCTCGCCGATGTCCCCGACAGCTGGGACGTCATCGACCTGGCCTTCGGCGAGCCCACCTCCGTGACGTCCGGCGACATCCGCTTCGACCGCTGCCCGGCCACCGAGTGCCCGGGCGTCGAGAGCGACGCCGAGTTCAAGGCCGCCATCAAGGCCAAGCAGGCGGCCGGCAAGAAGGTGCTCATCTCCATCGGCGGCCAGAACGGCCAGGTACAGCTCACCACCACCGCCGCTCGGGACACCTTCGTCTCCTCCGTCTCGAAGATCATCGACGAGTACGGACTCGACGGCCTGGACATCGACTTCGAGGGCCACTCCCTTTCCCTCAACGCCGACGACACCGACTTCAAGAACCCCAGGACCCCGGTGATCGTGAACCTCATCTCGGCGCTGAAGACCCTCAAGGCCAGGTACGGCGACGACTTCGTACTGACCATGGCCCCGGAGACGTTCTTCGTCCAGCTCGGCTATCAGTACTACGGCACGGGCAAGTGGGGCGGCCAGGACCCGAGAGCGGGCGCGTATCTCCCGGTGATCCACGCGCTGCGCGACGACCTGACCCTGCTGCACGTCCAGGACTACAACTCCGGGCCGATCATGGGCCTGGACAACCAGTACCACTCCATGGGCGGCGCGGACTTCCACATCGCCATGACCGACATGCTGCTCACCGGCTTCCCCGTCGCGGGCGACGCGAACAACGTCTTCCCGCCGCTGCGCCCCGACCAGGTCGCCATCGGCATGCCGGCCACTCCGAACGCGGGCAACGGTCATGTGCCGCCGGGCGAGGTCGTCAAGACGCTCGACTGCCTGACCAAGAAGACCAACTGCGGCTCGTACACCACCCACGGGACCTGGCCGGGGCTGCGCGGGCTGATGACCTGGTCGATCAACTGGGACCGGTTCGGGGGCTGGGAGTTCCAGCGGACCTTCGACGGCTACTTCGGCTGACCAGCAGCCAGAGGCCGGTCAGCAGGATCGCGCCGAGGCACCAGCTGGCCGCCACGTCCAGCGGCCAGTGGTAGCCCCGGCGCACCAGCCCGTAGGAGGCGCCGAGGACGAGCAGGGCGCACAGGGCGACGAGCCCGCGCCGTACCGCCGCCGAGCGCAGCAGCGGAAGGAGGAGCAGCGTCGCCGCGCCGTACGCCACCACGGCGGTGGCGGTGTGGCCGGACGGGTAGTAGCCGACCGCCGGTGGCACGGCCGGGGTGCCGGGGCGGTCGGTCCACTCCTTGAGCGGCGCGACCAGCACCGGCACGAGCACCATCGCCACGGCCCCGGCAGCGGGCGGCAGCCACCACCGGTCCAGACCTGTCGCCCGCCCGTGCCATCCGACGTACGCCAGCGCGACGGCGAGGACCGGCACGGCCACCTGCACATTGCCGAGATCGGCGAGCAGTTCGGAGGCCTGGTCGGGCTCGACGAGGGCCCTGCTCAGCCGCTCGTCCACGTCCACCAGCGGGCCGTCGGCGACGACCTGCCAGGTGATCAGCGCGAACAGCACGGCGGGGAGGGCGAGCAGCATGCCGCCCAGCTTGGCAAACACACCGAAGGGCCGGCGCAAGGGGGGGAGTGCGCCGGCCCTACGGTGAACCGTCGTCTCGTCGGACCGAGCGACCGTCCGGACCGGAACGTCGCACGCCCCGGGGGGTATGGGGCGGCGACCGTCCGATCGGTGAGGAGATCCGAAGCTCACGGCTCCGGTTGTGTGCGCGAGGGCACGACCAGGTCGAAGCTGGGGAGGCCTCGGCCCGATCCGCCCACAGTGCCCTGTGAGCGGGGTGTATCTCTCATCTGGGAAGAACTTACGACAGGGGGTGGGCCCGCGACAGGGTGAACGGGAACCTGCCATGCACTCTGCACACCTTCTTCACTGGTGCGGCGAGGCCGGTCGCCGGACGGCGCCGGAAAAAAAATCAAACGACTGTCCCATGGGTCGCTGGCGGGAGTGGTCGTCATGTGAGGGACGGTCGTGTGTGCGGTGCTCGCACTACGGTCCGATGCCGTGAAGCTGGTGGTGCAGGTGAAGCTGCTGCCGACACCTGAGCAGGCGTCGGCACTGGAGGCGACCCTGCGTGCCTGCAACCAGGCCGCCACCTACGCCTCCAGCGTCGCCTTCGCCAAGAATCTCAAGGACCGTAACGGTCTGCAGAAGGAGGTCTACGCGGACCTGAAGGCCACGTTCGGGCTGTCGGCCCAGCCCGCGGTGCGGCTGGTGAAGAAGGTCGTCGACGCCTACAAGGCCCAGAAGGCCGGCGTGCCGTTCCTGGAAGTGGACGCGGCCTACACCTCGCAGCGCTGTCCGCGCTGTGGGAACACCGATCGGGCCAACCGGCCCGATCGGGACCGCTTCTGTTGCCGTCGGTGCGGGCTCGCTGGTCCGGCCGACGTCGTCGCCGGGGTCAACGTGCGCGACCGTGCACGCTCGGCGTGGGTGTTCGTCACCGCACCCGCACCCAGCCCTTGACCACAAGGGCTGGGTGGATGCGACCCGTGACCGTCCTGTCGTAGGGGGCAGTCGGGAGCGCGACGAGGTGGGTACGGCCGAGCGTGCGAGCCCGGCCGTACCCGGCCGAGATAGGTGACACGCTCTGCCGCTGAACCGTTCCAGAGGGTGCGGACAGGGTTTCGGGCAGGGCTCAGACGCGGGCGAAGGCCTGCTCGATGATGTCCAGGCCCTCGTTGAGCAGGTCCTCGCCGATGACCAGCGGCGGCAGGAAACGCAGCACGTTGCCGTAGGTGCCGCAGGTCAGGACCAGCAGGCCCTCCTGGTGGCAGGCCTTGGCCAGCGCGGCGGTGGCCTCCGGGTTCGGCTCCTTGGTGGTGCGGTCCTTGACCAGCTCGATGGCGATCATCGCGCCACGGCCGCGGACGTCACCGATGATGTCGAACTTCTCGGCCATGGCGGTGAGGCGGCCCTTCATGATCGCCTCGATGTTCTTCGCCTTGGCGTTGAGGTCCAGCTCCTTCATCGTCTCGATGGCGCCGAGCGCACCCGCGCAGGCCACCGGGTTGCCGCCGTAGGTGCCGCCCAGGCCGCCCGCGTGCGCGGCATCCATGATCTCGGCGCGGCCGGTGACGGCGGCGAGCGGCAGACCGCCCGCGATGCCCTTCGCGGTGGTGATCAGGTCCGGGACGATGCCCTCGTCCTCGCAGGCGAACCACTGGCCGGTGCGGCAGAAGCCGGACTGGATCTCGTCGGCGACGAAGACGATGCCGTTGTCCTTGGCGAACCGGCTGATCGCCGGGAGGAAGCCCTTGGCCGGCTCGATGAAGCCGCCCTCGCCGAGCACCGGCTCGATGATGATCGCGGCCACATTCTCGGCGCCGACCTGCTTGCTGATCTGGTCGATGGCCTGCGCGGCGGCCTCCGGACCGGCGTTCTCGGCGCCGGTCGGCCAGCGGTAGCCGTAGGCGACCGGGACGCGGTAGACCTCGGGCGCGAACGGGCCGAAGCCGTGCTTGTACGGCATGTTCTTCGCCGTCAGCGCCATGGTCAGGTTGGTGCGGCCGTGGTAGCCGTGGTCGAACACGACGACCGCCTGGCGCTTGGTGTAGGCGCGGGCGATCTTCACGGCGTTCTCGACGGCCTCGGCGCCGCTGTTGAACAGCGCGGACTTCTTCGCGTGGTCACCCGGGGTGAGCTCGGCGAGCGCCTCGGCGACGGCGACGTAGCCCTCGTACGGCGTGACCATGAAACAGGTGTGCGTGAAGTCGGCGAGCTGGGCGGACGCCTTGCGCACGACGGCCTCGGCGGAGGCGCCGACCGAGGTGACGGCGATGCCGGAGCCGAAGTCGATCAGACGGTTGCCGTCGACGTCCTCGATGATGCCGCCGCCCGCGCGCGCGGTGAACACGGGCAGCACGGAGCCCACGCCCTGCGCGACCGCGGCGGTGCGGCGGGCCTGCAGCTCCTGCGACTTCGGGCCGGGGATGGCGGTGACGACGCGGCGCTCCTGCGGAAGTGCGGTCATGCGGGGCTCCTGGGGGGTCTTTTACGGACGCTTGCCTTCTTTTCTCGCAGGCTAGGGCGGGGAGGGAGGGCTGGGCATGCTCCATGTGGGCGTTGTCCGGGGGGCCGGGTTGTCCGTGGTGGACATAGCGGCGGTGCGGCCCCGACACGGCGGCGGGCATTCCGCCGTGGCCGGACCCGGCCGCGTAAGCGGTGAACTCGCCCTGTCGGGGCGTTAGATTGACTCGCTGATGGTGGACGGAGCGGCTGGTCAGGGGGCAGGACCGATGGACAGCGACGGGACGCAGGACACCCGGGGTACGCATGCGAACCCTGTGCCGCGCCCGGCGGGGCCACCCGACGTGCCGGGCGCGCCCGCGGTACCCCCGCGGCCCACACGGGCACCGGGCATGCCGCCGCCGCCCGACGGCTCGGCGTTCCTCACCTGGCTGCGCACCCCGCGCCCCGAGGCCCAGCCCGGCGTCTGGCGCTTCGGGCACCGGCCGCGACCGGAGGAGGAGCCCGAGCGGATCCCGGCCCGGCAGCTGCTGAGCGGGGCGGTGATCGCGTTCCTCGTGGGGTGGCTGATCTGGTCGCTGCTGTGGAACGGGTACCTGGGCACGTGGTGGCTGCTGCCCCTGGATGCCATGACGTCGTCGTGGACGGATCCGCAGTCCTACAGCCGCGTGGTCCTCAGCTATGTGTGGTACACCGCCGTTGCGCTCGGCATCATGATCGGCGTCGGCCGCTTGGGCCGCTGGGACGAGATCTGGCAGCGCTACGTGGCCCCGCGCCTGCGACGGACCGAGAGGCGGGAGAGCGCGCCCCCCGTTCAGGAGGACCCGGCCGCGTGGCCGCAGCTGCGCGCCGCCGGTGCCGCCGACGCCGCCGAGCGGCTCGCCGCCGAC
>NZ_JAOCQE010000198.1 GCF_025290915.1 Streptomyces sp. 15-116A
CCGCCCGGCCCGCCACCACACCCGCCGACGGCCCGCCCGTGCCCCCCGACGCCCCGCGCACGGACACGAACCCCATGTCCGACTCCGCGGCCTCCGTCACCCCCGGTGCGGACCACGCGTACCCGGCCTTGACGAGCCGGGTCACCCCGAGCCCGGACGACCCTGCCGCCCCGAGCCCCGACGCCCCGGACGCCCTGGGCCACGACGAGGAAGACCTCTCCGACACCACCCCCCGTAGCGCCGCCCTCGCGGCCCGGCTCAGTGCCGAGCTGGCGCGCGAGGAGGCCGCGTCGAGCAGCGCACCTGGCACCACCCGGACCGCGTCCACCGAGGCCGCCCCGGACCCCGCGCCCCTCTGGGACGACCGGGCCCTGCCCCTCTTCCCGCTCCAGCCACCGCGCACCGCCCGCGAGCTTCTCGCCGATCACATCACCGCGATGGTGTGCTGCGCGGCCATGGACACGGCGGGTGCGGCGCCCGGCCTGGACTGGCTTGACGGCCCGGTCCTCCTGGTGAGCGGTGAGCGCGCCGCCGACCTGTCCCCGCAGGTCCTGACCCTGATCGAGAGCGGCGACCCCACGGCCCTCCGCCTCTGGCTGACCCGTCAGGGCATACGCCCGGAGAAGCCCGTCCGCCTCGTCTGAGCCGACATCCCGCAGATCCCCCGGAGCCCACCCTTCCGCTTTCGGTCAATTCCAAACGAACGGTGACGGAGCCGGTGCGTAATGTGATGTGCTGGGACCGTTCACGCTCGGGCAAGAGCTTGCGACATACGACAAACACATAACTGGCGGAGGGGAGTTGCCATGGGTTCGGAGCAGATCCGCCGCTGGGAGTCCGGGGCACTGGCGCATGCCGTGACGGACCCCTTCGGGCAGGGCCCGCTCCCGTGGCTGCGGGGCAGCGAGACCTACTTCGACGACACCGGCCAGGTCGTCCCCTGGTACGTCGACCCCGACCCCGTCGCGCACACCCCGCGCCCCGGCGCACCCAAGGTCCCGGCGCCCCGCCGCTCCTCGGGCCCCCGCGCCGCCGACGACGTGCACCGCCAGATCAAGGGCTTCACCTCCACCGGCGCCGTCGCCCCCGGCGAGTCGATCGACTTCCACATCACGGTCGACCCGCCCCAGGACTTCGACGTCGACGTCTACCGCATCGGCCACTACGCCGGCCACGGCGCCACCAAGATCACCTCCAGCCCCCGGCTCTCCGGCATCGTGCAGCCCCCGCCGCTGGCCGCCGACCGCACGGTCTCCTGCCACCACTGGTGGCTGTCCTGGCGGCTGCCGGTCCCGTCGTACTGGAGCGTCGGCGCGTACGTCGCGGTGCTCACCACCGCCGACGGCTACCGCTCCCACGTGCCCTTCACGGTCCGCGACGACCGCGCGGCGGACCTGCTCCTCGTGCTGCCCGACGTGACCTGGCAGGCGTACAACCTCTACCCGGAGGACGGCCGCACCGGCGCGAGCCTCTACCACGCCTGGGACGAGCACGGCCGCCTCCTCGGCGAGGCCGACGCCGCGACCACCGTCTCCTTCGACCGCCCGTACGCGGGCGCCGGCCTCCCGCTGCACGTCGGCCACGCCTACGACGTCATCCGCTGGGCCGAACGCTACGGCTACGACCTCGCCTACGCCGACGCCCGCGACCTGCACGCCGGCCGCCTCGATCCCGCCCGCTACAAGGGGCTGATCTTCCCCGGTCACGACGAGTACTGGTCCCCGTCCATGCGCAGCGCCGCCGAACAGGCCCGCGACCGCGGCACCTCCCTGGTCTTCCTCTCCGCCAACACCATGTACTGGCAGGTGGAGCTGGCCCCGGCCCCCACCGGCGTCCCCGACCGCCTGCTGACCTGCCGCAAACGCAAGGGCCCGGGCCGGCCGGCGCTGTGGCGGGAGATCGACCGGGCCGAGCAACAGCTGCTCGGCATCCAGTACGCCGGTCACGTCCCCGAGCCCCACCCGCTGATCGTCCGCAACGCCGGCCACTGGATGTGGGAGGCGACCGGCGCGCGCGAGGGCGAGGCGATCGAGGGGCTGGTCGCGGGCGAGGCCGACCGCTACTTCCCGCGCACCCCGCTGCCCGACCACGACGAACGCGTCCTGCTCGCGCACTCCCCGTACACCGACCGCGACGGCGTCCGCCGCCACCAGGAGACGTCCCTGTACCGGGCACCCTCCGGCGCCTGGGTGTTCGCCTCGGGCACCTTCGCCTGGTCCCCGGCGCTGGACCGCCCCGGCCATGTGGACCCCCGTATCCAGCGCGCCACGGCCAATCTCCTCGACCGCATCTGCAAACGCGACTGAGCCCCGCACCCAGGTCCCGCTGTCCGCGGTGGTCCTCCCATACGGGAGAATCGGACCATTGGACAGAACCACGGGGAGGAACCGTGTCCGGATTCGTCGAAAAGCCCGAGCCGCTCCAGGTTCCGGGTCTGGTGCATCTGCACACCGGCAAGGTGCGCGAGCTGTACCGCAACGAGGCGGGCGACCTCGTGATGGTCGCCAGCGACCGCATCTCCGCCTACGACTGGGTGCTGCCGACCGAGATCCCCGACAAGGGCCGGGTGCTCACCCAGCTGTCCCTGTGGTGGTTCGACCAGCTCGCCGACCTGCTCCCCAACCACGTCCTCAGCACCGAGCTCCCCGAGGGCGCCCCCGCCGACTGGGCGGGCCGCACCCTGGTCTGCAAGTCGCTGAACATGGTCCCCGTGGAGTGCGTGGCCCGCGGCTACCTCACCGGCTCGGGCCTGGCCGAGTACCAGGAGTCCCGCACGGTCTGCGGTCTCGCCCTCCCCGAGGGCCTGGTGGACGGCTCCGAGCTGCCCGCCCCGATCTTCACCCCGGCCACCAAGGCAGCCGTCGGCGAGCACGACGAGAACGTCTCCTACGAGGAGGTCGCCCGCCAGGTCGGCGCGGACACCGCGGCCCGCCTGCGCCAGGCGACGCTGGCCGCCTACTCGCGCGCCCGGGACATCGCCCGCGACCGGGGCATCATCCTCGCGGACACCAAGTTCGAGTTCGGCTTCGACGGCGACGACCTGGTCATCGCCGACGAGGTGCTCACCCCAGACTCGTCCCGCTTCTGGCCGGCCGAGCAGTGGGAGCCGGGCCGCGCCCAGCCGTCGTACGACAAGCAGTACGTCCGAGACTGGCTGACCTCGGCCGAGTCCGGCTGGGACCGCAAGAGCGAGCAGCCCCCGCCGCCGCTGCCGGAGCAGGTCGTGGCGGCGACCCGGGCGAAGTACGTGGAGGCGTACGAGCGCCTGACGGGCACCACCTGGAGCTGAGCACGGCAAAGGCCCCGGTCGATGACCGGGGCCTTTGGACTGGAGCGGACGACGAGGCTCGAACTCGCGACCTCAACCTTGGCAAGGTTGCGCTCTACCAACTGAGCTACGTCCGCGTTGCGCCGTGGCGCGACAGCAACTATACCCAACCTCGCTCGCGGGCGAGACGCACCGCCGCATGACGGTTCTCCGCCCCGAGCTTCGAGACGGCCGAGGAGAGATAGTTCCGCACTGTGCCCTGGCTGAGCGCGGCCCGCTCGGCGATCTCCGCCACGGGGGCGCCGTCGGCGGCGAGTTCCAGCACCTCCGCCTCGCGCGCGGTCAGCGGCGAGTCACCGGCGGCGATCGCGTCGGCGGCCAACTCGGGATCCACGTAACGGTTTCCGGCGTGCACCGTGCGGATGATCTCCGCGAGCCGCTGGGCGCTGACCGTCTTCGGCACGAACCCGCGCACCCCCGCCGCGAGCGCCCGCTTCAGATGCCCGGGCCGCCCGTGACTGGTCACGATCAGCACCCGGCAGCCGGGGAGTTCCGCCCGCAGCGATGTGGCCACCTTCACACCGTCCGCGCCGGGCATCTGCAGATCCAGCACGGCGACATCGGGTACGTGCGCCCGCGCCATCGCCAGCGCCTCGGGCCCGGTCGCGGCCTCGGCGACGACGGTGATGTCGTCCTCCAACGACAACAGCGCGGCGAGCGCCCCCCGGATCAGATGCTCGTCGTCGGCGAGCAGCAGCCTCAGCGGGGCGGTCATGAGGCGGCCTCACGCACGGGGCGGGACACCTGCCGGGGCAGCGGCACCTCGGCGGTCAGGCGGAAGCAGCCGTCGCCGACCGGCCCGGCCTCCAGAGTGCCGTCGAGCCCGGACAGCCGCTCGCGCAGCCCGGCGAGCCCGGAGCCCGTGCCACCGCTGCTCCGGTCCTCCCGGACACCGTCGTTCTCCACGGACAGCACCGCGTGTCCCTCCGTCACCTTCAACTCCACCGTGCAGTGCCGGGCATCTCCGTGCCGCAGCACGTTGGTCGCCGCCTCGCGCATGACCCAGCCCAGGGCGGACTGCACGGAGTCCGGCAGCCCGGCGGGTGAGCCGGTGATCGTGCACGTGATGCCCGCGGCCTGCAGCACGCCCTGCGCGCCGGCGATCTCGGCGCCCAGGTCCGCCTCGCGATAACCGCGGACGAGTTCGCGGATCTCCCGCTGCGCCTCGTGCGCCAGCCGCTGCACCTCGGTCATCTGGTCGACGGCCTCCGGCCGCCCTCGCTGGGCGAGCTGCACCGCGAGTTCGCTCTTCAGGGCGAGGACGGCCAGGTTTCTTCCCATGACGTCGTGCAGATCCCGGGCGAACCGCAGGCGCTCCTCGGCCACGGCGAGCCGGGCCCGGGTCTCGCGGGCCTCGTCGAGCTCGTAGACGATGTTGAGCAGCCAGACGGACAGCACGGCGGTGAACGCCATGAACCCGGCGCCCAGCAGGACGACGAGCGCCGTGATCGCGGCGGCGGTCGCCGGTGCGCCCACGAGCAGCGACACGAGTCCCGCCCCCGCGGCGAACCCCAGCACCAGGGGGATCACATGCCGCCGGCTCAGGGCGAGCGCGATGATGCCGGCCCCGAGTATCAGGACGACGCCGAAGACGGCACCGGCCGCGGTGCCCACGTCCGCGCTGTCCGGACCGTGCTGCACGATCGCCTGGGCGCCGAAGGCGATCACCACGCTGGCCGCGCCGAGCAGCCACAGCAGCAGGACGGGCTGTCTGCGGCGGCCCCGCGTCCAGTCCAGTGCCCGTGACACGATCACCATGCACATCGCGGCGTGAGCGCACACCGTCGCCAGCAGCAGGCTGCCGAGGCGCGGCCCGAGCGCGCCGACGGCGGGCAGTCCGACGAAGAGGACCTCCACCACGCCGAAGAAGTGGAACGACCAGCGTGTGTACGTCTCCACCTTCGCCGGTGTGCTCTTGCGCCGCCACCAGCCACCCGGCTCCCGCATGCCCTTCGGCTCCTCTGCCTCAACGCCGCTACCTCAACGTCGCGGCTCCCAACGGAACCAGCGCCGTACACCCCACAGCGCCAGGACGGTCCACGCCCCTGCCGTCGCCACGGCCCCCAGTGTCTCGTAGGCGGACAGATCTCCGGTCCAGCCGTCCCGGACGAGCAGGATGACCGGGCTCAGCGGCAGCAGTTCGCACACCGAGGCCAGCCGGTCGGGCAGCATCTCCAGCGGTACGGCGATGCCCGAGCCGAGCATCGAGACCAGCAGCAGGGGCAACGTGGTGACCTGGGCGCTCTCCACGGTGCGGGTGACACTCGCGGTGAGGGCGGCCAGCGCGGCGCACATCACCAGCCCGGACAGCAGGCCCACGACGACGAGGTGAGGTGCCTCGGGGACCGACACGTCGAGCAGGACGGCGCAGCCCGCGGCCATCACCAGGCACTGCACGAGGCCGATGGTGACGGCGGGCAGCGAGGCCCCGGCCAGGATCTCGACGTCCCGTACCTCACCGGTGCGCAGCCGCTTGAGGACGAGCTCCTCGCGCCGGGTGACGAAGATGCCCACCAGGGCGCTGTAGACGGCGAACAGCAGGGAGAAGCCGACGGCGGCGGGCAGCACGACGGTGCCCACCGTGAGCCCGGCGTCCTTCATGTCCATCTCCCCGACCACCGACAGCACGGTGAACGGCAGCATCAGCGGCACGAACAGCGCGGCGAACAGCGTGCCCTTGCTGCGGCCGAGCAGGGTCAGCTCGGCCCGGGCCAGCGCCGTCAGCCGGCTCTTGCTGGTGGTGGTGACGACGGCCTGGCTCATGCCGCGAACTCCTTCACTTCCGCCGAAGCCGGGTTCGTCCCGGCCGCCGCCTCACGGGCGATGCCGAGGAACGCCTCCTCCAGTGACGCCGACCGCACGTCCAGCCGCCGCAGCTCCACCCCGGCCGTCTCGGCCCAGGTGAGCAGCCGCGTCGCCGCCCGCTGCAACTCTCGCGTGCGCAGCCGTACGACCCTGCCCTCGACCTCGTGCCCGCTCACGCCGAGTTCGGCGAGCGGCGGCAGGTCGCCGAGGTGGTAGCCCTCGGGCAGCTCGAAGGTGATCCGCGACGGCTGGGACGCGGTCACCTCGGCCGGGGTGCCGGTCGCGGCGATGCGGCCCTCGTGCAGGATCGCCAGCCGGTCGGCCAGTGTCTCGGCCTCCTCCAGGTAGTGCGTGGTGAGCAGCACCGTCGTCCCGTTGTCGCGCAGGGCGCGCACCAACTCCCAGGTGTCGCGGCGGCCTTCGGCGTCCAGGCCGGTCGTCGGCTCGTCCAGGAACAGCACCTCGGGGTCGCCGAGCAGGGCCAGCGCCAGGTCGAGACGCCGCCGTTCGCCGCCGGACAGCTGTTTGACCCGTACGTCCGTCTTGCCGGCCAGTCCGACGAGCGCGAGCACCTCGTGCGGCTCACGCGCCCCGCTGACGCAGCCGGCCCACATCCGCGCGGTCTCGGCGACGGTCAGTTCCGAGGGGAAGCCGCCTTCCTGGAGCATCACGCCGGTGCGCGGACGGACGGCAGCGCGCTCGGTGTACGGGTCGTGTCCGAGCACCCGGACCTGTCCCCCGGCCGGGGCCGCGAGCCCTTCCAGCAGCTCGACGGTGGACGTCTTGCCCGCGCCGTTGGTGCCCAGGAGGGCGAAGATCTCCCCGCGTCGCACGGAGAAGCTGATCCCGCCGACCGCCTCGAACCCGCCCCCGTACACACGCCGCAGGTCGGTGACCTCAATCACGTGTTCGTGTTCGTTCGCTTCCATGCCCTCAGCGTGCCCGCGCGCGGAGCCCGGCAGCAGTGCGCGCTGTCACCGCTCGGCATGACAAATGTCAGGCGGCGGACGCCCGTAGAGGAAGCGCCGGTACACGAAGAGACCCCGGTCCGATGGACCGGGGTCTCATTCCCGAGCGGACGACGAGGCTCGAACTCGCGACCTCAACCTTGGCAAGGTTGCGCTCTACCAACTGAGCTACGTCCGCATTGCCTCCGACCGGCTTCACCGGTCGGTGCGAGCACCAGCCTACCTGATCCACAACAGTGGTCGGTACGCGATGCAGAGCGGGTGACAGGAATTGCACACTGCGCCTTCCCCCTGGAAGGGGGATGTTCTACTACTGAACTACACCCGCGTGGCTGACTGGGCGGGCCCTGAGGCCTTGCCCGTCGGCGTGTCCCAGACTCTAGCTGATCAGCAGGGGTGCTGCGCAAGTCGGTTCTCCGCGGGGCCGGGTGAGGGCCCGTCGGGGTGCGTCAGGGCCCGGGGCCGGCTCACTGCGCCGCGGCGAACGCCTCGTAGACCTTCTTCGGGATCCGCCCCCGTGCGGGCACGTCCATCCGGTTCGCCTGCGCCCACGCGCGTACCGCCGCCGGCGAGGGGGCTACCTCCGTCTGCCGGTACGCCTTGCCCGAGCGCGACCGCTTGCGGCCGGCCTCCACGTAGGGCGCGAGCGCCTCCCGCAGTTTGCCTGCATTGGCTTCATTCAGGTCGATCTCGTACGACTTGCCGTCGAGTCCGAAGGCGATCGTTTCCGCCGCTTCCGAGCCGTCGATGTCGTCAAAGAGGGTGACCACGACCTTCTGCGCCACGAATATCGGTCCCTTCGGGAGCACCTCATACAGCCCAGCCAACAGCTCAGCTGCGATGACGTGCCGACTTGTCGGTTATTGCCAATTCATTTGTACAGTGCACGGCATTGCAATGTGAAGCCCGACTAAAACGCTCCGCGTGTCTGGGTGCAATGGGTATCACGAACCAATCCGAGATCTTTCCCGGAATTTTTCTCCGAGGGCCCCCTCCGCTACCGAACCGTGATGGTGCTCACGTAGTTTCCTACAACTCTACCCGCGTAGAAATTTTGTGCGGGTAGTCTGAAGGGACCTGCTCAGCACCACACACCGGGAGTGCCAGTGGCACGCGTCGTAGTCGACGTCATGCTCAAGCCGGAGATCCTCGACCCCCAGGGCCAGGCGGTGCAGCGCGCACTGCCGCGGCTGGGTTTCGAGGGGATCTCGGACGTCCGTCAGGGAAAGCGTTTCGAACTGGAAGTTGACGGGCCGGTCGACGAGGCCGCGCTCGCCCGCATCCATGATCTTGCGGAATCCTTCCTCGCCAACACCGTGATCGAGGACTTCACCGTCCGGGTCGAAGAAGTCGCGGAGGCCGCGAAGTGACCGCTCGTATCGGCGTCGTCACTTTCCCCGGCAGCCTCGACGACCGGGACACGCAGCGCGCGATCCGCGTCGCCGGAGCCGAACCCGTGGCGCTCTGGCACAAGGACAAGGATCTCAAGCAGGTCGACGCCGTGGTGCTGCCCGGCGGTTTCTCCTACGGCGACTATCTGCGCGCCGGCGCCATCTCCCGGTTCTCGCCGGTGATGGAGACCGTCATCGAGCAGGCGAAGGCCGGACTGCCGGTCCTCGGCATCTGCAACGGCTTCCAGGTCCTCACCGAGGCCCACCTGCTGCCCGGCGGCATGCTCGGCAACGACCATCTGCACTTCATCTGCCGCGACCAGAAGCTGCGGGTGGAGAACGCGGACACCGCCTGGACGACCGACTACTCGGCCGGGCAGGAGATCCACATCCCGCTGAAGAACATGGACGGCCGCTACGTGGCCGACCGGTACACGCTGGACAAGCTGGAGGCCGAGGGCCGCGTCGCCTTCCGCTACCTGGACTTCAATCCGAACGGCTCGCTCAACGACATCGCCGGCATCACCAACGAGGCGGGCAACGTCGTCGGCCTGATGCCGCACCCCGAGCACGCCGTGGAGCCGCTGATCGGTACGGGCCGTACCGACGGGCTGCCGTTCTTCACCTCGATCCTCAAGAAGCTGGTCAACGCATGAGCCGGACGCCTCTGGACACGGTCGAGCACGCGGCCGCGACCCCCGACGTCGAGCTGCCCTGGGCCGAACTCGGCCTGAAGAAGGACGAGTACGAGCGGATCGTCGAGATCCTGGGCCGCCGTCCCACCGGCGCCGAGCTCGCCATGTACTCGGTGATGTGGTCCGAGCACTGCTCGTACAAGTCCTCCAAGGTCCACCTCCGCCAGTTCGGCGAGAAGGCCCCCGAGAACGACGCCCTGCTCGTCGGCATCGGCGAGAACGCCGGTGTGGTCGACGTCGGCCAGGGCTACGCGGTCACCTTCAAGGTCGAGTCGCACAACCACCCTTCGTACGTCGAGCCCTACCAGGGCGCGGCCACGGGTGTCGGCGGCATCGTCCGCGACATCATCGCGATGGGCGCGCGGCCGGTGGCCGTGGTCGACCCGCTCCGTTTCGGCGCGGCCGACCACCCCGACACCAAGCGCGTCCTCCCGGGCGTCGTCGCCGGCATCGGCGGCTACGGCAACTGCCTGGGCCTGCCCAACATCGGCGGCGAGGTCGTCTTCGACTCCTGCTACCAGGGCAACCCGCTGGTCAACGCCGGCTGCATCGGCGTGATGCGGCACGAGGACATCCACCTCGCGAAGGCGTCCGGCGCGGGCAACAAGGTCATCCTGTACGGCGCCCGCACGGGCGGCGACGGCATCGGCGGCGCGTCGATCCTCGCCTCGGAGACCTTCGACGACGCCAAGCCGTCGAAGCGCCCGGCCGTTCAGGTCGGCGACCCCTTCCAGGAGAAGCTCCTCATCGAGTGCACCCTGGAGGCGTTCAAGGAGAAGCTGGTCGTCGGCATCCAGGACCTCGGCGCGGCGGGCCTGTCCTGCGCGACGAGCGAGCTGGCGTCCAACGGCTCCGGCGGCATGCGCGTGACGCTGGACGACGTCCCCCTGCGCGACTCCACGCTCTCGCCCGAGGAGATCCTCATGAGCGAGTCACAGGAACGCATGTGCGCGGTCGTCGAGCCCGACAAGGTCGACCGTTTCCTGGAGATCTGCGACAAGTGGGACGTCATCGCCACCGTCATCGGTGAGGTGACCGACGGCGACCGCCTGGAGATCTACTGGCACGGCGGCAAGATCGTCGACGTCGACCCGCGCACGGTCGCCCACGAGGGCCCCACCTACGAGCGCCCGTACGCCCGCCCGTCCTGGCAGGACGCCCTCCAGGCGGACGACGCGAACAAGCTGCCCCGCCCGGCGACGAGCGACGAGCTGAAGGACCAGGTCCTCAAGCTGGTCGGCTCCCCGAACCAGGCGTCCAAGCGGTGGATCACCCAGCAGTACGACCACTTCGTGCAGGGCAACACCGTGCTGGCCATGCCGGAGGACTCCGGCATGATCCGCATCGACGAGGAGACCGGCCTCGGCGTGGCCATCGCCACCGACGGCAACGGCCGCTACGCCAAGCTCGACCCGTACACGGGCGCGCAGCTGGCCCTCGCGGAGGCCTACCGCAACGTGGCGACGACCGGCGCCAAGCCGCTCGCCGTCTCGGACTGCCTGAACTTCGGCTCGCCCGAGGACCCGGCGGTCATGTGGCAGTTCGCGGAGGCCGTACGCGGTCTCGCGGACGCCTGCCAGCAGCTCGGCACGCCGGTGACCGGCGGCAACGTCTCGCTCTACAACCAGACGGGCGAGGCCGCCATCCACCCGACCCCAGTCGTGGCCGTCCTCGGCGTGATCGACGACGTGGCCCGCCGCACCCCGGTCGCCTTCCAGGAGGAGGGGCAGCTGATCTACCTCCTCGGCGACACCCGCGAGGAGTTCGGCGGCTCGGCCTGGTCCCAGGTGATCCATGACCACCTCGGCGGCCTGCCCCCGAAGGTCGACCTGGAGCGCGAGCGGCTGCTGGCCGAGATCCTGATCTCCGCCTCCCGCGACGGCATGATCGACTCGGCGCACGACCTGTCCGACGGCGGTCTGATCCAGGCGGTCGTCGAGTCGGCGCTGCTGGGCGGCAAGGGCGCGCGTCTGATCGTCCCGGACGGGCTCGACGCGTTCACCTTCCTGTTCTCCGAGTCGGCCGGCCGCGCGATCGTCGCCGTGCCGCGCTCGGAGGAGGTCCGCTTCAACGACATGTGCGGCGCGCGGGGCCTGCCGGCCACGCGTATCGGTGTCGTCGACGGCGACACCGTGGAGATCCAGGGCGAGTTCACGCTCACCCTCGAGGAGCTCCGCACGGCCCACGAGGAGACGATCCCGGCGCTGCTGGCCTGACGGCCCGGCTCGTCCGACAGCACGTGAACGCCCGGCCGGTACACACCGGCCGGGCGTTCACGCGTTCCCGACATGCCGGGACAGCACGCTCACGCCGCTCCGTGACCCGGCTGGAGCGCGAAGCGGGCGACGCGGACGCGGCCGTCGGGGGCGAACTCGCCGAAGGCCAGCACCTCCTGGAGCCGGTCGGGATTGCCGTCCCGGCTGGTGAGGTAGTGCGCCGCGAAGCGGTTGCCCTCCCGCAGGGTCTCCCGGACGTCCACCGGGTAGCGGTGGCCCCGCTTGCGCCCGTCCTCCAGCGCCTTCAGCACGGCGCTGCGCTGCATCACCTTGCCGCCGACCTGGTGCACCGCGTCGGGGGTGTGGAACCGGTCGTGGGCCTCGGCGACGGGGACCCCGGGGTCGTATCCGGCGGCGTAGTACGCCCGCAGGTAGTGGGCCGGGTCCTGGGCGGGCGTGGGGTCCGCGCCGGGGGCGGG
>NZ_JAOCQE010000199.1 GCF_025290915.1 Streptomyces sp. 15-116A
GGGGGGCTGTTTCGAGGGGGTGGGAGGAGGGTAGTCGGGGGGCGGTTCGGCCCGGCTTGGTGAGGAGGCGGTGGCCTTGCGGTCCAGGGACGACCCTGATGGCGATCCCGGTCCGGGCCGCGCCCGGGGTCCCGGTGGCCGGGGGTACGAACAGGCGGCCGAGGTGATCGCCGAGGGCGTGCGGGGTGCCCCGCCGGGTGAGGTGCCCGCGCGCTTGTGCACGGTCGCCGTCGATCTGCTCCCCGTGGACGGCGCGAGCGTGTCGCTGCGCAGCGACGGCATGCCGGTGCAGCTCTGCGCGAGCAGCGCGCACGCCGCTTACCTGGCCCAGCTCCAGGCCACCCTCGGCGACGGACCCTGCCGCTGGGTGCTGGAGACCGGCGCCCCCGTGCTCGCCCGCGACATCGCCGCCCCACCGCACACCGACCGCTGGCCCGTCTTCGTCCAGCAGGCCCTCGCCGCGGGCGTCCGGGCCGTCTACGCGCTCCCCCTCGGCAGCGACGCCGTCTGCGTCGGCACCCTCGACCTGTACCGCGACTCCCCCGGCACCCTCAGCGACGACCAGCTGAGCGTGGCCCGGCTCGTGGCCGGCGTGATGACCGTCGCGCTGATGGCGCTGCCGCACGGCGAGGAGTACGAACTCCAGGGCGGCGAACCCTGGCTGAGCGGCCTCGCCGCCGAGCACGACAAGATCTACCAGGCCGTCGGCATGATCATGGCCCAGCTCGGTGTCGGCGCGGACGAGGCCATGGCCCGGCTGCGCGGCGACGCCTTCGCCCACGGCCGCACCGCCCTCGATGTCGCCCGGGACGTGGTGGCCCACCGCCGGCGTTTCGACATCGACACGAGCTGAGGGCGTGCCGCGTCCGTCACATGGCCCTGCGCTGCCTGAAGATGCTGGTCATGGACATAGCAGCGCTTCTTCTCGTGTGTGGAGCGATCTTCAGCATCGCGACCCTCCAGAGCAACCTCTCCCGCACCGAACGCCGTATCGCCCGCGTCGAGCGGAAACTCGACCTGGTCCTCGACCATCTGGGGCTGCACGAGGAACTGCCGAGGGGGGACGAGATCGCCGGGCTTCTGCGGGAGGGCAGGAAGGTTCAGGCGATCAAGGTGTACCGGGAGGTCACCGGCGCCGGGCTCGTCGAGGCGAAGGAGGCCGTGGAGCGTATGGCGTGAGTCGGTGAAGGTGCGCGTGCCGGATGGTCAGACCTCGAGCCGGCCCTGGCGGCGGATCTCCGTCAGCCGTTCCGCGCCGAGTTCCACGACCCCCTGGGACACCTCCGGGGCGATCTCGCCGTAGCCGCCGTTGGTCAGGGTGATCGTGTCCTCGCCGACCCGCACGGCGGCGAGGTCCACGGTCAGATACGTCGGCTCCCCGTCGGCCGTCTCGCCGGTCATGGTGACCCGCAGCGCCGCCCGCGCGTCCCCCGCGTCGGGCAGCTCCAGCTCCTCCACCTCGACGCCCTGCTCTCCCGCCCGTGCCGTCCTCGCCGTGAACTCCCCGCAGGTGTCCGGCAGGGTCCGCATCCACTGCAGCGTGCGGTCCACGTCCTCGGGGCGGTACGAGGCGACCTGATAGCGCAGCTGGCTGCCGTTGTAGGCGTCGTCGAGCGTGACGACGGCGCGCGGTCCGGCCGGGGCGCCGAAGAGTTCCTCCGTGTAGAGCGCGTCCAGCAGCCGCCGGCAGGGCGCGTCCTCCTTCTCGTCCTCGACCTGGGCCTTGAGCAGACCGTCCCGCCAGGTCGCCACGCCCCGGGTCGGCACCCACGGTTCGCCCAGGTCCATCTCCGTGATCAGCGCGGCCCGCAGTTGCGCTTCGGTGAGACCGGCGGGGGGTGCGGTGGAGGGCTGCTCGGCCGCGGGGGCGGCGGTGGAGGCGGAGGCGGTGGCCTCCTGTTCCACGCCGGCGGGGAGCCCGGACCTGACGCGGTCGTCGGCGGTGCAGGCGGCGGTGGTCAGCAGGGCGGTGAGGGAGAGGGCGGAGGCGAGTGCGGCGCGGGTGGCGGTGGCCGGGGCAGGGGTCATCGCGGGGCCTCCTGGGGACGGGCGGGGCGAGATCGGGTGCTGCGTGCTCCTACGGCACCACTGGGCCGGCCGCCGGACCAGCGTGGCGGTCCGAGTGGGTGAGTGTCCGAGGGTGTTGGGGTGCGCAGGAGCTCGGTGGGTTCTGTTTCGTGGGCGGCTGCGGGTCGCCTGTGGCTGGTCGCGCAGTTCCCCGCGCCCCTTGAGGTACGTGCAGTGGACCTACCTGAAAGGGGCGCGGGGAACTGCGCGAGCAACCACGCACCACCCGCAGCCGCCCACACAACCTCACGCCCCTCCCCCTGCCGCGTAAGGTCGTCGCAACGGCCCCGCAGCGATGAAGGAGCCCTCGTGACCGACCCCCGGCCCACCCCCGTGATCATCGACTGCGACACCGGCGTCGACGACGCCCTCGCCCTCCTGTTCGCCGTCCGGCACCCCGCGATCGACCTGCGCGCGGTGACCTGTGTCGCCGGGAACACCGACGTGGACGGCGTCGTCCGCAACACGCTCACCGTGCTGGAGCAGGCCGGTGCGCCCGGCATCCCCGTCGCCCGGGGTGCCGAGCGGCCGCTGATCGAGGCGCCGCGGTCCGCGCGGCACGTCCACGGGCACGACGGCATGGGCGACCTCGGTCTGCCCGCCCCGCAGCGCACGCCGGCCGACGTGGACGCGGTGACGCTGCTGCGCCGGGAGATCCTCGCCTCCCCGCGCCCGGTCACCCTCGTCCCCACCGCCCCGCTCACCAACATCGCGCTGCTGCTGCGCACCCACCCCGAGGTCACCCGGAACATCGAGCGGATCGTGTTCATGGGCGGCGCGGCGGGCACCGGGAACGCCTCGCCGGTCGCCGAGTTCAACGTCTGGCACGACCCGGAGGCGGCGGCGATCCTGCTCACCGCGGACGTGCCGATCACGATGTACGGCCTGGACGTGTTCACCCGGGTGGTCGTGCCAGGCGCCGAGGTACGGCGGCTGCGGGCGAGCGCGGAACCGGGCGTCCGGCTGGCCGGTGAGCTGCTCGCCCACCGCCCGGCCACCCCGGGCAGCCGCCCGGACGACCCGCAGGAGGACGCCGGAGGTCTCGGCGACGCGGGCGCGGTGTGCGCCGTCGCCGAGCCGGAGGGGCTGACGACGTACCGGCTGCCCGTCGAGGTGTGCCTGGCGCCCGGACCGACCCGCGGCATGACGGTGGTGGACCGCCGGGCCCGCATCGGCGAGTCCGAACTGCACGAGGGCACGCGCGAGCAGCCCCTGGTGGACGTGGCCCTGGACGTGGACGTCGAGCGCTACGTGAAGCTGTACCTGTCGACGGTGGAAGGCGGGGCTCCGGCCGCCGGATGACCGCCGGTCCGCGTCCCGGTCCAGATACCCAGCCGGCCGCTGGACACGACAGCGGGGAACGACAAGCCCGCACACGGACGCGGCCGACACCGAGTGGGAATGGCACCTCTCGGGCCGTGTGTTCACTTTTACTGCGGTGTGGACAGATTTCCGCTGTCACCCGCACGCACCCAGAGGAGACCGCGTGACCGATCGCACCCTCCCGCACGGCCCCCGGCCGCACCGACCCGCACCCGACGCCACGCCCGACCTCTCCTCCCGTGACCCCGACTGGTGGCGCCAGGCCGTCGTCTACCAGGTGTATCCCCGCAGCTTCGCCGACGCCGACGGCGACGGACTGGGCGACCTGCGCGGCATCACCCGGCGCCTGACCCATCTCGCCGCGCTCGGCGTCGACGCCCTGTGGCTGAGCCCGTTCTACCCGTCCGAGCTGGCCGACGGCGGCTACGACGTCGCCGACCCGCGCGACGTGGACCCCCGCCTCGGCACGCTCGACGACTTCGACGCGCTGGTCGGCGAGGCCCATCGCCTCGGCCTGAAGGTCATCGTCGACATCGTCCCCAACCACACCTCCCACCAGCACGTCTGGTTCCAGGAGGCGCTGCGCTCAGGACCCGGCTCCCCCGCCCGCGACCGCTACGTCTTCCGCGACGGGCGCGGCGAGCGGGGCGAGCTGCCGCCGACCGACTGGCAGTCCGTCTTCGGCGGCAGCGCCTGGAAGCGGGTGCCCGACGGGCAGTGGTACCTGCATCTGTTCGCCGCCGAGCAGCCCGACCTCAACTGGGCCAACCAGGAGGTCCGCGCCGACTTCCGCACCACCCTGCGGTTCTGGTCCGACCGGGGTGTGGACGGCTTCCGCGTCGACGTCGCGCACGCCCTCACCAAGGACCTCGACGAGCCGCTGCGCGACCTCGGCGCGCCCGAGCTGAGCCGGGAGAGCGCGCTCGCCGACTTCCCGCCCGGCACCCACCCGTTCTACGACCGGGACGACGTGCACGAGATCTACCGCGACTGGCGCAAGATCCTCGACGACTACTCCCCGCCCCGCATGGCCGTCGCCGAGGCCTGGGTGCCGGGCGCCCGCCGCGCCCTGTACGCCCGCCCGGACGAACTGGGCCAGGCCTTCAACTTCGAGTACCTCCAGACGCCGTGGGACGCGGAGGCGCTGCGCCACGTCATCACCGACTCGCTCGAGACGGCGCACGCGGCCGGCGCCTCGGCGACCTGGGTGCTGTCCAACCACGACGTCGTCCGCCATGCCTCCCGCCTGATCCTCCCGCCGGGCACCGACGAGAACGCCTGGCTGCTGTCCGGCGGCCACGCCCCCGAGGTCGACCCGGACGCCGGTCTGCGCCGGGCCCGCGCGGCGACGCTGCTGATGCTGGCGCTGCCCGGCTCGGCGTACGTCTACCAGGGCGAGGAGCTGGGCCTGCCCGAGGTCGCCGATCTGCCCACGGAGGTCCTCCAGGACCCGATCTGGGAGCAGACGGGGCGCGTCCGCAAGGGCCGCGACGGCTGCCGGGTGCCGCTGCCGTGGACGACCACGGGACCGTCGTACGGCTTCGGCCCGGGCGGTGCCTGGCTGCCGCAGCCGCCCGCCTTCGCCGCGTACGCCGTCGAGGCGCAGGACGGAGTGGAGGGCTCGACCCTGGAGCTCTACCGCAGGGCGCTCAGGCTGCGCCGCAAGCTGCTGGACGGCGAGACGCTGCGCTGGGCGCAGGACACCCCGCCGGGTGTGCTCCAGTTCGACCGCGGCGACGGCTGGCGCTGTGTCACCAACCTGTCCGGCACACCCGTCAGCCTCCCGGCCGGCGAGGTCCTGCTGACCAGCACCCCCCTGGAGGACGGCCGCCTGGGCCCGGACACCACGGCGTGGCTGGGCCGCTGAGCGATGCCCCTGCCCCGGCCGGTCGCTTTTCGGGTGGCCGGGGCAGGGGATCCTTCTTCGGCTATGGATGACTGCCGGCTTTTGCCGGGACGTCACCCGGGCGGTCCAGTAGCGGGCTCCGTCCGGGTGGGCGGGCGGTGAGAATCGCGTCGGGGGTGGGTGCGGAGTCGTCCGTATGCCTTGGCCCTACGTCCCGGGAGCCCGTCGACGATGAAGACGTCCAGCAAGACAGCAGCCGCCGGGCTGGTCGCGGCCGGGGTCCTCGTGGGTGCGGGGCTGCTCTCCGGGCCGTCCGCCGCCGCGGTCGACGGCCGGGACGACTCCGTGCTGTGGGGCTCCGTGACGATCCCGCCGGGACGTGAGGGCGTCCTGGAGGTGGCCGGTCCCACCGGCTCGGACCCCGGCGCCGGTGCCACGCTCACGCTGACGGCCCCGGCCGGGACCCGGGTGACGGGACTCCCGCTCGGTGCCGCCGGCTTCACCGCCACGCTCGCCGCCGACGGACGCGACGCGGCGTACACCGCGGCCGGTACGTCCGCCCGGCCGCCGGGGCCCGCGGGCACCTTCCCCTTCGTGCTGGCGATGCCGGTCGACGCGGTGCCGGGAACCCGGCTGAGCGGCTGCACGCTGCGGCTGACCGACGCGCGGGGCGCACTGCGGGCGTCCGGCGCCTGCCAGGTGACCGTGGGGCTCGCCGAACCGGTCCTCACCCGCCCCGAGCCCGGCGTCCCGCTCGGCCCGCGGCCGGAGATCGGCGGTACGGCCCACCCGGGCGCGCAGATCACCGTGCTGGACCAGGAGGAGGCCGAGGTGTGCAGCACGTCCGCCGAGGCCGACGGCCACTGGAGCTGCGTACCGGGCCCGGCCCTCCCGCCCGGCGGCAACCGCCTCCAGGCCGTCGCCACGCTGAACGGCGTGAGCGCGACGAGCGAGCAGATCCAGATCACCGTGACGGACGCGCCGGCGGCGGCTCGGTAGCGCACCGGCCGACAGGCGCTCAGTAGTGCACCGGCCGACAGGCGCTCAGTAGCGCACCGCCCGCTCCACCTTCGCGCGGACCTCGCCGCTGAGGTCGTGCGTGCTGCGGGCGGTGGCCTGCGCGGACTCGCCGGCCGGTACGTCGTCCACGGTGAGGAAGGTGACGTCGAGCAGCCTGTCGTCCGGGTCGGTGAAGTGCACCTCGACCAGGAAGGACCTGGTGGAGTCGGTGGTGTTGCGCACGGTGAGCTCGGCGGTGGTGCGGCCGTCGGAGGCGGTGGTGGGGGAGGCGACGCGGATGTCGTCCTTGACGTCGAAGCCCTGCGTGAACTCGTCGAACCTGCGCCCCGCTTCCGCCGTCGCCGAGGCCCAGCCCTCGGTGGCCCGGGAGGCGAGCGAGGAGGCGGGCGGCGGCGGAGGCTTCTCGTCGTCGGTGCAGCCGGCCGTCACGCCGGCCAGCAGGGCAGCGGGGATCAGCACCCCCACGGCCCGCCCGAGCCGTGCGCGCCGACGGGTGGGATGCAGGGGCATGTGGTCCTCCGGTGTGGGGGTTCCGGCGGTTCGGGGCCCGGGATCACGGTTCGGGGCGCGGGTTCAGGCGTGGCCCGGGATCAGGCGTGGCCCGGGATCACACGTGGCCCGGGCCTCCGCTGCCGAAGCCGCCGCTGGAGCCGGGCTGCCAGCGCTTGCGGGTCTGGTCCTTGCCCGTCCGGGTGCCGGCCTGGTGGATCTCGTACGGCATGAGCCGTCGGCCGTCCTCGGGGACCACCTCGTCCGGCTCGCGTATCTCCCGCTCCTCGTGGACCGGGCCACCGTCCGGCAGCTTCGGCTGTTCCTCGGGGCTCGGATGGTGCACGTCCTTGTCCATGACCCGCATGCCGACCCGTACCGCCCAGATCAACGCGAGGGCCACGACCAGCCCGCCGAGGAAGGCGGCGAAGACGTTCAGCTGATGCTGACTTACGGCCAGTAGTTCATACGTTGCCGTGCTCATGCTCCGATTATCGCCGAGGAAATGAGATAAAGCGCCCGGAATGTCCGAGAGGGGTCGGGTGCGACCCCGTTCGGACCCGGTCGGCGCGCGCCAGGGTCCGGGGCGTGACAGATTGCGGCCAGAGGGAAGGCCGGGACGGGCCGTCGCGTCCCCACGTGTGCAGCTCGGGGCCCGGCCCCGGCCTTCCCGCGTCTCGAGGCGGTGCCTCAGGGGGCTTCAGGGGGCGAACGCCTTGCGCAGGGTGTGCAGGCACAGGCTCAGCGCGGTGTGCTTGGAGATGCCGGCCGTGCGGCTCTGCTCCCACGCCGAGTACAGCAGCGCCCACAGCACGCTCAGCAGCCACTGTGCGTCCGCCTCGGCGTCGACGCGGCCCTCCGCCTGCCCGCGTTCGAGGGTGCGCAGCACCTCCCGGTCGGCCGGGGTCTCCTCCTCCCAGCCGGACCAGTTCATCAGCTGGGGGTTGTCGAAGATCAGGGTGAGCGCGTCGCCCAGTTCGAAGTACTCCTGGCACAGCCGTTCCAGGGCCCGGTCCGCCGGCCCGTCCTGGAGCCGGGCGCGCTCGGTGGCGGCGGCGACCTTGTCGAGGAGGTCCGTGCCGATGGCCGCGAGCAGGTCGGACCGTTCCGGGAAGTAGCGGTGGACGGTGGTCCGTCCGACGCCGGCGGCGGATGCGACGTCGCCCAGTGACGCCGTCGGGGTGGCCGAGAGCAGGGCGACCGCGGCGTCCAGGATCGCCCGCCGGGTCCGCGCGCGCGTGCCGCTCTCGGCGGTTTGCCGTTCAACCATGCGCATACGGTAGCGCCCCGTTCCGGGATGAAATTCGCTTGACCCTTATGGAACATCACTGTTCCACTTGACATCATGAGTGTTCCCGAAGCCACCCCCCGTACACCCGCTCTGCCCCGCCTGCGGATCCTGTGGTCCTTCGCCCGTCCGCACCGCGGTGCGCTGGTCCTCGCGCTGCTCCTGGCCCTGGTGGGGTCCGCGCTGGGCCTGGCCACGCCGATGGTCACCAAGTGGGTGCTGGACGCGCTCGGCGATTCGGCCTCCCTGCGCGGGCCGGTGGTGGCGCTGCTGGTGCTGCTCGTGATCGGCGGCGCCGTGACCTACTGGCAGTGGGTGCTGCTCGGGGTGCTGGGCGAGAAGGTGGTGCTGCGCGCCCGCGAGTCGATGGTGCGCCGCTTCCTGCGGGCCACCGTCCCGGCGGTGACCCGCCGCCCGCCCGGCGAGCTGGTCACCCGCGTCACCTCCGACACGGTGCTGCTGCACGAGGCCGCCACCGGCGCCTTCGTCGGCCTGATCAACGCCACCGTGATGCTCGTCGGGACGCTCGTGCTGATGGGCGTGCTCGACCTGGTGCTGCTGGGCACCACCGCGGCGGCCGTCGCCCTGATCGGCGTCCTGTTCGCCCTGCTGATGCCCGGCATCGCGGTGGCGCAGCGGCGGGCCCAGGAGCATCTCGGGCGGCTCGGCGGGACCTTGGAGGGCACGCTGCGGGCGATCCGTACGGTGAAGGCCGGCCGGGCCGAGGACCGTACCGCCGAACGGATCGTCGCCGACGCGCGCACGTCCGCCGACTTCGGGGTGCGCGCGGTGCGACGGGAGGCGCTCGCCTGGACGATCTCGCTGTCCGGCACCCACCTGGCGATCATCCTGGTGCTCGCCGTGGGCGCGTGGCGGGTGAGCGAGGGGCAGCTGGAGGTCTCCGGTCTCATCGCGTTCCTGCTCTACGCGTTCGGGCTGATGGAACCGATCAGCGAGCTCAGCCAGAACGTCACCACGCTTCAGTCCGGCATGGCGGCGGCGGAGCGTATCCGGGAGACGGAGGAGATGCCGGTGGAGCAGGCAGGTCCGGAACGTGATGCCGCGCCGGACGCGAGCACCGCCCTGCCGGCCCTGCGTGACCCCGCGCCCCGCGCCTCCGCCCCCGTCCTGGAACTGCGCGGCGTGACCGCCGCCTACGGGCCCGATGCCGAACCGGCCGTGCGCGGGATCGACCTCGCCGTCCCGGCGCGCGGGCACCTCGCGATCGTCGGCCCCTCCGGGGCGGGCAAGACCACCCTGTTCTCCCTCATCCTGCGCTTCCTGGAACCGACCGACGGCCGGCTCCTCCTCGACGGCCGCCCGTACCGGGACCTCACCCACGACGCGATACGGTCCCGGCTCGCGTACGTCGAGCAGGACACCCCCATCGTCCCCGGCACCATCCGCGACAACCTCCTGCTCGCCCGCCCGGACGCCACCGAGGCGGAGCTGCGCCAGGTCCTCGCGGACGTGCGGCTGGCCGAGAAGGCCGACAGCCTGGAGGAGGGTCTGGACACTCCCCTGTCCGGCACCGTCGTCTCGGGCGGCGAACGTCAGCGGATCGCCCTGGCCCGCGCCCTGCTGCGCAGCCCGGACGTGCTGCTGCTCGACGAGGCGACCGCGCAGCTCGACGGTCTGACCGAGACCGCCGTCCAGGACTGCATCCGCGCCCGCGCCGCCTGCGGGGCCGTCGTCACCATCGCCCACCGGCTGTCCACGGTGATCGACGCGGACACCATCGTGGTGATGGAGGCGGGCCGCGTCCGGGCAAGCGGACGACACGAGGAACTGCTCGCCACCGACACCCTGTACCGCGAGCTGGTGGAGGCACTGCGGATCACCGCGGCCACCGGGGATCTGCGGGAGCCGCAGGGGGTGGCTGCACGCGAATGAGCCGCGCGCGAGCAAGGGCGCCCCACGAAACAGGCGGCATGTACAGGCCGCTTTGCGAACAGGCCGCCCCCGCGAACAGGCCGTCCGCGAAAAGGGCGCCCCCGCCAGACAGGCCGCATACGGACAGTCCGCCCCAGGAACAGGCCGCCCTGTGAACGAGCCGCCCCGTGAGCGAGCGCCCAGGAACAGTCCGCCCCGCGAACAAGCCGGCCCCGTGAACGAGCCGCCCAGGAACAGGCCGCCCCGCGAACAGCCGCCCACGAACCGGTCGCACGTCAAAGCCGCACGCCAATAAAAGCGCGAGCGCCCGGCGGGCCCCCGCCCCTAGAGTGGCGCCCATGACGTACTTCTTCCGCCTCCGCTAGGACGCCGTCGGCGATTCGCGGAGCTCCCGTCGCCGGCGAGGCGGGGCAGCGGTGTGCGCTGCCCCGAGTCCTGACGTGGGAGAAGCACGATCACCATGCACCCGTCTCTCGTGGCGCGCTGCGTCCGTGGCCTGGAGTCCGTCCTCGCCGCCGAGATCCTCGACCGGGGGCTCGGCACCGTCACCGCGCTGCACCACCGCGCGGTCTACTTCGCACCGACCGCCCCTGCCTGTGCGCCCCGGCCGCGCACCGCCGACGACGTCTTCCTGCTCGCGGCGCAGGGAGCCGACCCCGGCCGCACCAAGCCCGACCTGCCCGCGCTCGCCGGCCTGGCCGACCGCGCGGATCCCGCCCGCCTGCTGTCCCGGCGCCGTGCCCTGACGCGGGCCGCGGACCGGCCCACCGGCATCGACGTCTCCGCGTCGTTCCTCGGCCGCCGCACCTTCAGCCGCTACGACGCCGAGGACGCCGTGGGCGAGGCTCTGTCCCGGCGCATGTCTCTTCCGTACCACTCGCGTCGCACCGGCGATGCGCCCCCGCCGGGCAGCTGGGGATGGCGGCTCACCCTGGACGGCGGCCACGCCACGCTCATGGCGCGCATCGACGAACGGCCCGCGCACCGCCGCCCGTACAAGCACCGGACCGTCCCCGGCACTCTGCATCCGCCGGTGGCCGCCGCCCTGGCCGCGCTCGCGGAACTGCGCCCGGGGCACACCGTCCTCGACCCGTGCTGCGGCGCGGGCACCCTGCTGATCGAGGCGGCCCTCACCCGGCCCGGCGTCCACTGCCACGGCTTCGACCTCTCGCCCGACGCGGTGGCCGCGGCCCGCGCCAACGCCAGGGGCCTGCCGGTCACGGTGCGCCGCTCGGACGCCGGACGGCTTCCCGTGCCCGACGGCTTCGCCGACCGGGTGCTGTGCAACCCGCCGTGGGGCGCACAGGTCCGGCCCGGCGGTGTGCTCGCCGAGGAGCCGTCCCGCTGGTGGGCGGAGGTGCGCCGGGTCCTCGCACCCGACGGCACGGCGGTCCTGCTGCTGCCCGACCCGGCCGCCCTGACCGCCGCCCTGCGCCACCGGCTGACCCCCGTCCACGTCCAACGGGTCCGCCTGGCCGGAGCCCAGCCGTTCATGATCCGCCTCAGACCGGCCGACTGACCGCCGCCCTGCTCGCGTTCTGGAGTTCGGCCACGTCGCCACGTTCCACCGCGGACCCCGCCCGAGGGCGCGGGGAAGGCGACACGGTCTCCTTCACACGCGTGGCAACGCCGGAGGTGCGTCTGCCGCGGCCCTTCCGGTGGGTGCGCGGCGCTCCAGGTGCCGCACCAGGTCCAGGGCCGGTCATCATATCGAGTGTTAATCGGCCCATGATCCATCCGCGTCTTGGACGGAGGGCCCACCGTCCTGCTGTTCTCGGCGCATGGACACCCAAGTCGACTTCACCCGGACCGGCCCCGGTCCCGGCCGCCGCCGCCCGCGCCGGGCGGTGGTCAAGGCGCTCGTCGCGGTGGCGGTGGTGGCCGCCCTCGCCGTGGGCGGGGCGTACGCGGCCGGGATCGGCCCCTTCGCGGACGACGGCCCCGACCCCGAGGCGA
>NZ_JAOCQE010000002.1 GCF_025290915.1 Streptomyces sp. 15-116A
GCGGGCGGGCCGGTAGGGGGCGAGGGCGGCGCGGGCGGCGGGCGGTATGCAGGAGCCGATCTGCCGCAGCCTCGCCTCCAGCCTCGGGTCGATCCGGTCGCGACCGCTGGTGATGGCTCTGGCCTGGGCGGGCTGCGCGGTGCCGGCGGCGACGGCGCGGCGGGTGCCGACCAGCTCGGCGGTCCAGGCTGCTTGGTCGTCCGGGTCGGCGGACGGCGTGGGATCGGAGTGCCGGGCCAGGCGGTCGCGCCGGTAGCTCTCCCAAGGGCGGGCCACGTCCGCGGGCAGGATCTGGTACGGCGAGACTCGGATGTGCTGTCGGGCGGTGACGCGGGCGTCCCAGCCGTGCGGAGTGGCCATCGGCACGTCGCCGAGCAGCTCGTGCCACTGGGCGAGCTGGTCGCGTGCCTCGCCCTGGTCGGTGCGGATGGTGCGGGGGTCGAGTCGGCCGATGTAGGCCAGCAGGGCGGCGATTTCGCGGCGGTCCACGGCTACTGCTCCGTTCCGGTCGGCTCGTTCAGGGCGGCGAGGAGGGCGGCGGTGTGGGCCTCTGCCCGCGTCATGCCGCCGGGTTGGCCGGGACCCGTGCCGGGCACGGCGTAGAGGTTCGGGCGGCCAGGGGGGTGCTCCCGGGCGACCCAGGAGCGCCAGTCGGCAGCCCAGGCAGCCGCCGGCCTCGGCTTGAAGCCGGCCCGGTGGGCACGCCACTTCGCGTCGGCCGCCTGCAGGCCCTGCTCGCCGAGGCGGTCGAGGTGTCCCTGCTGGCGGGCCCAGGTGTGGGTGGCTGGGTCGACCTGCCACTCGGCAGCCGAGAGGACGGCAGCACCACCACTGCTGTACCTCCGGTTCAAATCCGGTTCACTACGGTTCTGTGTGCCGGTTTCCGGTACATCGCTGTGCCGGTTTCCGGTACGTCGAGGTGCCGGTTTCCGTCGGGACCTGCCGGATTCCGGTACTGCCGGTTTCCGGGCCCTCGCAGGGGATTCCGGCACCTCACGCGGGCGGATGTTGTAGCGCCGCAGGGCCGAGATCCGGAGCGCCGGGGTGGCCTCGGTCCCCTCCGCCGGCGTCTGGTCGGGGTCCTCGTCGTCCACGGTCTCTGCCAGGGCCTTGGCGGCGAGGGGGAGGCGGTAGACGGTGCTGCGCTGCGGGCCGGTGAGGTCGTCAAGCTGCTCCAGCTCACCGGCGTCGACCAGACGGTCGATGGCTTCGCGGACCGTGGAGACGGAGGCGCGGGCGCGCTTGGCCAGGCTCGACAGCGAGGCCCAGGAAACGCACTGCTCGTCGCCTACCCGGTCGGCGATGGACAGCAGGACCAGACGCGCTGTCCCCCGGCTGCAGCTGTGCTCCCACACCCAGTCGCGGGCTTCGCTGCTCATCGGCAGCTCCTGACGAGCGGGCGGGTCCCGCGGCTAGGCGGGGCCATGATGGTGCGGTCCGGCTCGGGGCGCTGAGGCGCCGAGGCGGAGGTGGCTGCCGCGCAGGCCAGGCGAAAGGGCCTTTTGCGCAGGGCAGGAGGCATGCGATACTCCCCTTTGCAGTGTTGCCACGCTGAAGCGCCGCTTGGAAGGACTCAGCGTGGTGATGGTGGGCAATCTCCCGTCCTTGCCGGGGCGGGTGTGCCACTTAGCGTTCGGCGTCCGTGAGTTACCGCTCTCGGGCGCCGTCGCTGTTTGTGGACCTTCGCGGTCCGGTCCGTCGTCGTGGTCTCCTCACGTCCGTCGCGGCAGGCGGGCTGCCCGGGGACGACGAACATACGCACGGACCCGTGTCAAGATCCAGACTTGGTTCTTAAACTCTGTACTGGTTGCAGAGAGTCACCGGGTGATCGTGTGCCGCAAGTGCCCGTACGGCGCGACCTGGGACGCACCCACGCGTCGAAGCGCACCGTTGCCGCGGTTGCCTCGAACGCCGAGAGCGTGCCATTGTGTCCGAATTGGAACGGGTGTCTGTTATTCCCCGCAGTGGAAATGCGGGGTGGACGGGGTGCTTTCACTGCCGCCTCCACGCTTTCCGGTCGAAGATAAAATCCTGCATGCCAGACGTGACCTATGTCGCTGGCTGAATGTGGCTTGCGCCACGCCACCCGGCATACTCCTGCCGGTAGAAACGGACAGGCCGACCTGAAACAGGCGGTACGCGTCACACGGAAACGTGCTGGTGAGGAAGAACTTTCCATACAGTGGATCAGCTCGTCAACTCATGTTTATCGCGGGGTAGGGTGCTTGAAGTGACGACGAAGTCCACCCAGGAAAGGATCATGAAAGACTCGACCGAAGGCCAGGTGAGCCCCAGGGGGCTCATGGACCGCCTAAACCGCCTGTTCGACACAGTGCACCCGCCGGACCGCGGCCCCTTCAGTAACGCCGAGGTGGCCGAACTCATGGAGAAGCGCGGACTGGGCAAACTGTCGGCCCAGTACCTCTGGCTCCTGCGGACTGGGCAGCGAGATAACCCGACGAAGCGTCACCTCGAAGCGCTAGCAGGGTTTTTCGGTGTGGACCCCGCGTACTGGTTCGACGACGGCGTCGCCGAAAAGACCGTGCAGGAACTTGAGTTGCTCGCACTGCTTCGCGACACGAAGATCAAAAACGTTCTCCTTCGCCTGTCTGACGTTTCCGCAGACGGAAAGGATGCCGTCCTGGGAATCGTCGAGAGCGTACGAAAATCCGAGGGGTTGCCACCCTCAACTGGCTCGTAAAACGGCCGCGTTCAGTAAGTGATCAAGGAAAAGCAATGTGGTCCGCACGTAGGCTGCGCCGGCCTGACCTCTTGGCCGAGCTGCAGCTCCCGCACGTCACCAATATCCGCGACCTCAGCGACGAGGTCTCACGCCGCACGGGACGGAAGGTGGTCCTGGAGGCCCGTGAGCAGGCGCCCTCCGTGTGCGGGGCATGCGCCGTCACGGAGAGTGCCTTCCACGTGTACTACGACCCGCGGACCAGCTCCCTGCACCAGGACCACATCATTGCCCACGAGTTCAGCCACCTGCTGCTCGGCCACCACAAGAACCGCCCGGCGTCCGCGCTCTCCTCAACGATCTTCACCAGCGTGGGCTCGGCCACCGTCGAGATGATGTTGGGCCGTACCAAGTACGACGAGGACGAGGAGCGGGACACCGAGCTCCTCGCCTCGTTGATCCAGCGCCGGATCATCGACCGGTGGCTGCGCAGCGACGAGTCCTCCGGAGACGAAGTGCAGGACCGGGTCACGCACACGCTGCTGCGCCGACGGGAGGCCCGGCCGTGAAGGACCTGCTCCACCCGATCAGCCTCGTCGTCGCCACGCTCGGCTTCCTCTGCTTGCTGCGGGACGTGCCGACCCGCCGCCGAGACCCCGCCTTCACCGCGCTGGCCGCCGTTTTCCTGCTGTCAGGGCTGTCGTTCCTGTTCTCCATCACACTGATGTGGCAGTACCTCGATCATGTCCTGGGCGTGGTGAACCTCTCCGTACCCCTGGCGATGGGGTGCGTGGTCGCGCTGCTCGCCTGCCAGCAGATCGTCCTCACCTACTGGGGATCACCCCCCGAAGTTGCCCGCAGGAGGGCACGGGAGTGGCTAGCCGCAGGCTTCGCTGTGATCGCAGGGCTGCTGGTGCTGTTCGCCCTGCTGACGCCGAACGCGCCGCGACCGATCAACTTCACGCTGTACTACGCGCATGATGGCTGGTACGCCGCGTATCTCACCCTGTACGTCACGGCCTACACCATCGGCGAACTGTCCCTCGCCCGTGCCTGCTGGCGCCTGGCCCACCGCAGCACACGCGGGTCCGTCCGTATCGGCCTGCGCATCGTCGCCCTCGGCGCGACCGTCACTCTCGGATACAGCGCCGTGCGCATCGGGAACGTGATCGCCGGCGCCTTCAACGCGTCGCTCGCGGAGTGGGAGGGCTTCGCGTGGACCTGCGGCGATGTCGGAGCCATGCTCACGCTCATCGGCTGGCTAGTGCCCACCATCAACGATCAGGCTCAGAGTCTCCAGTACCGGATCAAGCAATACCGCAGCTACTACGGCCTACGCCCCCTGTGGCTGGCGTTCTACAGCGAGGCGCCCGAGATCGCACTGCCGATCGACCGAGTCGACCCGGCCCAGAGGCGCCGCTTCCGCAGCATCTCGATCCGGCTCTACCGCCGAGCAGTCGAGATCCGAGACGGACGGTTCGTGATCCGTCAGTACCTAGATGCCGCAGTCCGCGAAGCCAGCGAAGCCCGCCACCGGGCGCGAGGACTTCACGGAGAAGAGCTGTCCGCGGCCGTCACCGCCGACCAGATCCTCGCCGGAATCGCCGCCCGGGCCGCCGGTACCCGCCCGGAGACCGACCAGCTCACCGAGTTCGCCGACTCCGAACGCCAGACCAGCAGGCCCATGGACGACATCGACGCTCTCCTCGACGTAGCGCGCCACCTGCCCCGCCAGCCCGCACGAGCCCCCCACCTTGAGCAGGTCTCCGCATGACGACCGACCTCACCCACCAGCCCGCCCACGTCCAGCTCCAGGCCCTGGATCGCCGCGAGATCTCCAGCCGCGAACTGCTCGACCTCCATCTGGCGCAGATCGACGCCAGCCAGATCAACGCCGTCGTCACCCGCGACGACAGCGCCGCCCGAGCCGTCGCACACGCGGCCGACGAACGCCGCGCCCGCAACGAGAGCACCGGCATCCTCGACGGCCTTCCCCTCACGATCAAGGACAGCTTCGAGACGGCGGGCCTGCGCACCACCAGCGGTGCCGAAGACCTCGCCGATCACGTTCCCGCACACGATGCCGACGCCGTCGCCCGGCTCCGCCACCAAGGCGCCGTCATCATGGGCAAGACCAATACCCCGGCGTACTGCCAAGACCTGCACACCGACAACGTCCTGTTCGGCTCCACGCTTAACCCGCATGACCCCAAGCGCACTACCGGCGGCTCCTCCGGCGGCCCCGCCGCCGCCGTCGCCGCACACCTGACCCCCGCCGACCTCGGCAGCGACCTCGCCGGCTCCCTGCGGCTCCCCGCCCACTACTGCGGTGTCTACGGCCTGCGCCCGACGCAGGGACTCATCCCAGCCCGCGGCCACGTCCCTCGCCCGCCGGGGTGGATCACCAGCAGTGACATGGTCACCCCCGGCCCCCTGGCCCGCCACCCCCGAGACCTCGACCTGCTCCTCGCCGCACTGACGACACCGTCACCCGACGAGAACAACCCCTGGAGCGTCACGCTGCCCACGGCGCAACGCCCGATCAGCCAGCTCCGCGTGGCAGTGTGGGCCGACGACGCGAGCTGCCCAGTCGACCGCAACACCGCTGATGCTCTCGCCACCGTCGAACGGACGCTGACCTCCGTCGGCGCGAGTGTCCGCCATACCACGGGGCCGGTCGGCTTCGCTGACTCTCTGCGCCTCTTCGAGCAGCTCCTCTATGCCACCACGACCGCAGCCACCGACGACGACGCCGGCGCCGCCGAACTCGCCGCTGCCCGTGACCTGCACACGGACGATGCGAGCCCTCGAGCCGCCTTCCTCCGCCACCGAACGCAGACACACCGTGTCTGGCTCCGCGCCAACGAGGAGCGCCTCCGGCTCCGGCAGACGTGGCACCGGTTCTTCGCCGACGCCCAGCACGACGTCCTCATTACGCCCGCCGCTCCTACCGCGGCGATCCCAGCCGGGAGTCGCTCTCTCATGGTCGACGGCGTTGAACGGAGCTTCTTCGACCAGACCGGCTGGGCTAACCTGACCAGCCACGTCGGTCTGCCCAGCCTGGTCATGCCTGCTGCGCGTAGCGCCGATGGCCTCCCGATCGGTGTGCAGCTGGTAGGACCGTCCTATTCGGAGCGGTCCTTGCTCGTGATGGCCGAACACCTGGCGCCTCTGCTCGGTGGGACGGCCGGGGGTGTCATCGGATCATGGAGCGGATGACCTCTGCGTCGCCGTTGTAGGTGATGACGGCACCTTCATCCTCGGTAGGCGGTTCGAACCGAGCGAAGAAGTCGTCCAAGGCTTCCGGAGTCACGTTCAAGGCATTGGCGTCCTTGCGCTGGTTGCGCGCGGCGAGGCGCCGCAGGAGCTCCTCCCTGGAGGCCGGCAGGTAGACGAGCAGCGGGAGTCCGCCCGCGGCCCGGACTGTCTTCTTCCATTCCTCGCGATCGGCACGACGCCACAGGCCGTGGTCGAGGACGACGGCACGGCCCGCGCGCAGGTGCTCCGTGAGCTGCGCACGTACGGTCTCGACCGCAGGAGCCTCGCGCTCGAAATACCCGTGCTCGGGATAGTCGACCCCATACCGGCCGTGGAGGCGGTGGACCTCCTCGTCAACGCTGAGGCGGACAAGGCCCATCGCGGCGAGAGCCTGTGCAAGGTGCGTCTTGCCGGAGCCGGTGATCCCGATGAGCAGGACGGCGGTCGGCTTGCTCACGATGTCGCGCTCCCTCGCGGTACTGCTGATAGCTGCTGCTTACGTGCGGTCGCGTGGTCCGTAGACGGCGGCTGCCTGGCCGGTGTGGAGGGCCCAGTATCGGTCTCCGTAGCTGAAATGTCACCATTCCGTTGGATAGTTCACAAAACCGGCGGCTGACATGACGCGGCAGAGCGTGTCGCGATGGGCCCGGGCAGCGCCGCTGATCGAGTTCGCGTGGGTGTAGCAGGCGCCGTCGCTTTCCTCGGGGGAGGCGTTCATCCTCGTCCCCGTGTCCACCTCTTGGCCGTCCGAGGCGGCGAGGGTCAGGTCGACGGCCGCGCCGGCGCTGTGCGGCGCGATCTCCGGTGGGGAGACGTAGCGGCTTGCGGCCTCGTGGACGCGGCTGTCGCTCCAGTCGGGGTTTCCGCGACGCAGCTTGGTCGCGTACTCCTCGAAGTACGCCCGCTGGAGCGCCGGAGGCCGGTACCCCTCGACGACGAGCAGGCGGAACTCAGTGGGAAGCAGTCGCTGGGCGTGTTCCAGGCGCTCGATGAGCCCGTGCCGCAGGTGCGCGAAGTGGCCGTCGGGGTCCTGCTTGCGTTGATCGACGAGGAACAGGCCGGACGCCCGTATGTCGATGAGTTCCTCGCCGCAGTCCTGAACAGGGATGGCGGCGACCCGAGGGTCGGACATCAGCACGATCTTCAACTACGTCTCCTTCGACAGTAAAAGATGAGCGGTGCCGCAGACGTACGAGGGTGCTGGCGGTCAGGCCAGGCCGGCGCCCGGCATGGCCGCTGGTCCGGATGCGAAACGCGTGGAGTGCGCTGGTGAGTGGTCGATGGCCAAGTCGGGCCGCCATGCGGTGAGGAACTGGGCGCTGCACACGAACAGGCTGTCGGGGAGCTGATCGAGCGGGTGCCAAGCCCAGTCGCCGACGCTTTCGTCCGGCTGGGTGGGTGCGCTGGGGATTAGGTGTGCGTGGTGAGGTAGGCGGGGCCTTCGCCACGACGGGCCCGTTCGATGGCGTCGAGGCGAGCGAAGGCGCGCGGCGCCATCAGGCCCTGCCAGGTGGCGAGGTCGTGCACGGCCCACATGTCGTGCTCGGCGGGATCGAGTCGGATCCGAGCGAGCTGCTCTGCGGTGAGCCGGCCTCCGTCGAAGATGAGCCCTACCTTGTTCAGCGGCAGGCGGGGCCCGGCGTGCAGGAAGTGCGTCAGGAGTAGCTTCGGCGTATCTAGGTCCAGTTCGAGGCCAGTCTCTTCGACCGCTTCGCGGCGAGCGGTTTGCAGCGGGTCCTCTCCTTGGGCGTCCAGGTTGCCGCCCGGGAACTGCCAGAGGCGCGAGCCGTAGACCGAGCGCAGTTGAACCGGCCGGTCGTGTTCGTCGCGGATGTACAGGCAGCCGTACACCGTATGGTGGGGGACGGTCTGCGCGTACTGCGCGGGCGTCATCGGCATCGGTCGGCCTGGCCGTGCAGGGCGGTGGTCGAATGCCAAGGCGAGGACGCCGAGGCCCTCCTTGGCTGGCGGGTAGATGCTGCGCAGGTTGGCGAGCAGTTCTCCGGGCGGCCCGTTCGGGTCAATGCGCGCTGGGTCCTCTGAACTGAGCAGATCCTCGAAGGAGGGGTACGGGGTGATCCTCTGCACGATGACGTCGAGCTCCTGGCCTGTGTCGCGGTCGTGGAAGACGACCGTGTCGCCGACGGCAACGGCGCGCTTCTGCGGGGTGGCCACCCTCACTTCGATCGTCTTGCGCCCTGCCTCTACTTGAGAGTAGTACCGCGGGAGCAGGTGCATGTGGTGCTCCCGCGGTCCACCTCCTGTCGCCGGGTTCGGGACGGATGAGATCGCCTGTTGGGTGTCGTCCGGCACACGTGCCTCCGATCGATGGTCTGGCTGGTCCAGGGTTGAGAAGGGCGGTCGTTCGTGTCAGCTCAGCCGCATCCCCTTCGCAGGGACTTCGTCGATTGCGGTGGGGCGAGCGGTGGGCAGGCCCCAACGCTCTCGGGCTGTCTCAGCGGCGAGTCGGGCTTGCCGCGCTCCTGGCGGGCCCCATCCCAGAAGGGCGGTTGCCTGGGCGGGGGTTGCGAGCAGGCGTGCGAAGGGGCGGCCGGTGGCGGGGTCGACGGTCGCCGGCCCGATATCGGTGACCCGGGCGGCTAGGCGGAGCCGGGCGTTGGAGCCCACTCCGCCGTAGACCTCGCCGATCTCATCCAGCACCCAGCCCAGTCGCACCGGGTCGGTCAGGGTGAGCTGGGCTTCCTCGGCGGCTTCGCGGTGGAGGGTGTCCTCGGGTGTCGTGTCGGTCCTTTCCACAGTGCCGCCTGGCAGCATGGGCAGGGCGCCCCGGGGGCTTGGGTCGGCGACGAGGACGACCCGGCCGTCGGGCACGAAGCACCACGCCCAGGCTTGCTGCACGGGGAGCCGTTCAGGGACAGGGTCACGGTTGAGGGGGCTGTCCCACAGGGGCCGGTAGCGGACGTGGACGTCATGGCGGTCCAGGGGTGGGATATCGAGGATGTGCCGGCCGTCGGCGAGGTGGGCGGTGGCGGTGTTCCCGAGGCGGGCGCGGTAGGCGGCGAGCATGATCTGCCCGTCCACGGGGCGCAGCCGCTGCATCGCGTCCCGCGTTTCGAGGAAGGCGTACTCGGATAGTTCCTTGCGCGGCAGGCGGATCGCCTTCGCCTGGTCAGGGGTGAGGGTTCCGCCGTCGAAGACGTAGCGGATCTCTCCGGGGCATGGGATGCCGCGCCGGATGGCGGCGTGGTGTGACGAGAGGGAGTGGACGGCGAGCACGCTCGCCAGGGGCAGGTTCGGCAGACCCAGTTCTTCGGTGATCTCGCGTCGGCAGGCGTCGTGCGGGTGTTCGCCGGGTTCAACGACTCCTCCGGGCAACAGCCACCGGTCGTCCTCATGGTAGGTGGGGTGTACCAGCAGGACGCGGCCGACCTGGTCGGTGACGATCGCGGCGGCGCCGAGCCACACCGCGTGCCGAGAGGACACGGCGTACTGCGCTGGCGAGAAAGCAGCCCGAGGTGCAACGCGATCCGAAGGGGAAGCGGGGGAGGTCACGTGGCTCTGCCTTTCAGGACGGTGGGCGGGCGTGTCATGGCGCGGACGGGGGAGCGTGGATCAGGCGGCGCCGCCGCTCCGTCGCTGCAGCTCTCACTGGGACTGGAACAGCCTCGGTTCCTGGGTGAGTTGGTCGTAGGTGCCTTCCTAGATGATCTGTCCTTCGTCCAGGACGCCGATCCGGTTGCTGACGGCCACGTTGGTGAGTCGCGCTGGCGGCAGGGGGGGGTGTGCTGCGATCGGCGTCCGCGAGCGGACGACCGGCATGCCTGGGCCGACTTCGGCAGCCCGGCGACGGACATCAGCCGCTCGGCGTGCGGGCTGGTGATGAACCGCACGGTAGCGTGGCCGCGGACCGGGGCGGTTCTGGGGCGAGAGTGAACTTCATCCACGGAACGGCGTTCTCTCGGAAGGAATGCCCGACGGGCTCGATACCGCGTTGGTGGGGGAGGTCGAGACTGAAGCCGGTCACCATGATCATGTCTGTGGAGTCAGCGACGGAGATCAGGTGGGTGCCGCAGCGGGGGCAGAACCCGCGGCGAAGGTCTGGCCATGTCGAGTACCAGGTTGGTTCACCGCCGGGGCCTGTCCAGGCCAGCCCGTTCTTGTGGAAGCCGACCCAGAGTACGGCTGGTCCGCCGGAGATCCGGGTTTCGTGAGGACACGAGCACAGATGGGGATCATCCGGGAGGCCGCTTACCTCGTATGCGATGTCACCGCACTGGCATCGGCCGGTTCGGATCTCTGGGGCCAGGAGGGTGACAGCCTGTTCGGTGGCTTCGGATCCGTCGGCTTGCTGGCTCTCGGACACCAGGCGGGGCGGTGTGTGCACCAGCACCGGGTCACCGGAAGGACTGCGTGTGGTGTTGCAGATTTCGCGCTCGGTTTGTTCGGAGGGGCGGGTCGTCTCGGCCATGGATCTCCTCGGGGAAACGGGATGCGGACGGCAGGGTCGTGGAGGCTTCTAGCAGGTGCAGGGATCGATGGGTGGGACTCGACGCCCGTGAGCCGGGGTTCCGTCGGGCTCACGTATGCCGGACATAGCAGGCCGTCCTGGTCCGGCGCGCTTCAGCGCCAGCCCCACGTCTTTCGTCCGGCCGGGTCTACGGCGACGGCACACGGCCCGGCCACTGGAACACGAGGCGGCTGTGAGGCTTGTCCAGGACGTCGCCGGCGGGTAGCTGGCGGTCGGGGGTGCTAGCCGGGTGAACGGTCAGGACAGGGTCGTTTTGCTTGCCGTCGTTCGTGCGTACGTCGCGGTCCCAGGCTCTCACCGTGGCCGCCAGCTGCTCGGCGAGCTGCGGGCCGTGCTGGCCGAAGGCGTGGACGACCCACTCCCACTCCTTTTCGGCAGGGCTGTCACCGTGCCGGGTCTGGACGTGGATGAGGTAGGCCAGTGAGGCGTCGCCGAGGATCGCCGGCGCATCGCCGTCCTTCGCGATCCGGGTGACGCCCGTGCCTTTGTCCCGGTGGGCGGACAGACGGACGAAGCCTGGCAATGTGGTGGCCGCGTAGAGCTGCAGCGAGCCGAAGTAGAAGGCCGCCCCCATGGTGACCCCCGTGGCGACCTGGTGGCGCGGCCCGCGCAGCGCCTCTTCCAATCCCTTCGTCGAGGCGGGGGTGCCGTCCTCGAATCGGAGCTTCAGCTCGCCGCCGAGGAGGTCCACGGCCGGGATAGGGCGGGCGTGTTCGCCCTGGGCGCGGAGGAATCCGCAGTGCGTGAACTTCCGCGCGTGCAGCACCTCGCCGCGCCGCTCGAACGCGATCGCCCTGGTGTATCCGTGGATTTCGAGGGGCAGGACCAGGCGCCCGCCCTCAGCGACCTGCTCCCGCCAAGCTGGGGAGATGTCCCAGGAGTTGTAGGTGATCACGACTCCGTCGAAGCCTCCACGCGGTACGAGGTGCGAGGGGGCGCCGAGTGCCGCATCGCCCTGGAACGCGGTGACACGACCGCTGCCAGCCTCTGTGGTCAACCGCCGGGTGCGGTGCACGACGTAGGGGTCGATGTCGCCGGTGACCACCCTGCCCGTGGGGCCGGCCACATGGGCGATGAGCTCGGCGTTGTAGCCGCCGGATCCCGCCTCGAACACGATCGCTCCCGGCTTCAGGCACAGGCTTTGGAGCATGTCGGCCTGGAGCCAAGCCGCGGACACGGAACTGGTCGCTTTTCCTGCTTCGTCGCGGCGGGTGATGATGGCCCGGTCGCCTCCGTCGTACGCGGTCTTCAGGGCTTTCTCGGGGACGAAGCGGTGCCGGGGCACCGTGTGCAGCGCCTGCTGTACCGGTTCGGAGGGCGCCCAGCCGCCGTCGATGACCGTGTTGGTCATCTGCTGGCGCAGCCGGACAGCTTCTGCCGGTTCGCCGGGCACGGGCGGTTGGTCGATCGCGAGCGGATAGGAGTGGACCGGTGCAAGGCCAGGAATAACCCCGGGCCAGGTCGCGCCCAGGGCCTGCGCGGCTGGAGCGAACACGGGACCGAGGCAGGCCACGGCGTGCAGGTCATGCCACTCCCACCGGTCGAACAACTGCCGTTCTCGGTTGGCGAGGGTGCCGGACCATGCGGTGATACGGACGACCGCGGTGAGCCGCGGCACGCCGTGGCTGTCGTCGGCCAGCATCGTGACCACGTGCGCGTCCGAGGCCGAGGCGGTCAGGCCCGTCTCCTCGGCCAGTTCCCGAACCGCCGCCGCTTCGAAGGACTCCGCACCACTGGTCTTCCCGCCGGGAAGTTCCCACATGCCCCGGCGCGAGCGGCCGAGCAGGACCCGGCCGGCCTCGTCGGTGACGACCGCAAGGGCGCCTGTCACAGCCAGACCGGTGGGCGGTCGCTGCCGCTCCACCGCCCGGGTGCCGGTGTGGCACGGGCCGCGCAGGACCAGGACAGCGAGCTGGTCCGCCTCCAGCCGCTCGACGGTCTCCCAGCCTTCGGCGAGCAGGCGGACCTCGTCCTCGTCGAGGGCGATGTCCCGTCGTTCGGCCGGGGTGTGCTCGACCACGGGGGTGATGGCCACAAGCGTGCCGCCGGGCCGCAGTCGTTCACCGAGCCCGTGCAGGACGCGGCTGCGATCGCGCAGGAAGGGGTACATCAGCCGCATGGTGACCAGGTCGTAGCCGTCCTCGTGCAGATCTGCCGGGTCGTCGCGCTCGATGTCCAGGCAGATCCAGCGCACCCGCTCGACGTCGGCGTGTTCGTCCCGGGCCCGGGCGAGAGCACTGTCGGCGAAGTCGACGGCGTCCACCGTGTAGCCGAGGGAGGAAAGGTAGGCGGCCAGGCTGCCGGTGCCGCAGCCCACATCGAGCGCCCGTCCGCCGCCATCGGGAACGGGAGCGTGCTCGGCGAGCAGGGCCCGCTCGCGCTCACCGAGTTCCCGGAACCCCTTGCCGTCGGCATAGTGCTGCTGCCACTGGTCGCGGACGACGTACGCCATGGGCGTGCTCCTCAACTGCTCTTCAGCTGGTGGGTGGTGTGGTGTGCTGGTCAAAGACGGTTCGTTGCGCGGAGCCGGGCCAGGGTGCGGCGGCCTCGCTCGACGAGTTCCGGATCGCCGTGGGCGGCGCCGTATTGGATGCCGGAGACGGCATCCAATACGGACAGGACGACCAGGTGCTCTTCTTCGGCGAGGGACAGGGGGCGGCCGTAGCCGGTCATCAGGGCCTCGTGCAGGTCCGGCCGTCCGTGCCAGGCGTCGGACAAGCGGACGAAGTCCCTGACGGCCGGACCGCCTTCGCTTCTTTCGAAGTCGATCACGTACAAGGTGCCCGTCGACTGCTCCCAGCGAAGGTTCCGCCGCTGGAAGTCACCGTGCGTGGGAACCCTCTCCAGGGCCGGCAGACCAGCGGCCCCCTTTGCGGTGGCACGGATGAACGCCTCGTCCCCGGGCTCCAAGTAGGCGCGTGCGCCGTCGAGGTGCCGTTCCAGCTTCTCGAGCGGCAGAGAGTCGGGGAGGGGCGGCAGTGCCGGGGCGCTGCGGTGAATGGTTGCCGCGAGCTGCCCGATGCAGTGGAAGATCCGCCGCTCCTGGTCGGGCGGGTGGACGGCGCCGTGCAGGGAGCGGCCTGGCACCGTGGTGATGACGATGGCCCGCAGTGATTCGTCGGCGGCCACCAGACGGGGTGCCAGCGGGCCCAGATGGGGAACCCAGCTGCGGTATGCGGTCAGCTCGCGCTGGTGGAAGCGGTCGTTCTGGTGGATCTTGACAAACCACACCCAATCCTCGGCATCGCGTGCCCGCCACACCTGACTGCCCTTGCGTGCCCAGGAGACATCCGTCCAGCCGGTGATCCTGCCGATCGCCCGCTCGACGAAGTCCCGCACCGCGTACTCAGGGACCGTGCTGCTTGGACCGGCGTCGGGCACGAGGCGCAGCCGGTCGACGGCCGGGGCGTAGGCGATGGGATCGCCGGGCTCCTGGAAATGCAGGGCCATCCGGGCTCCGGCCCGGTAGGCGTCCAGCCCGGCCCGGCAGTAGGCCACCATGGGCTGCGGCAGCGCGTCGAGCGGGAACCAGCCCATGGCGTCGCACCTGTCCGGCTCCATGACGCGGGGGTTGCCGCGCCAGTGCCGGACCTCGAAGAAGAACCCGACGCGTGCGCCCCCGCCGGGGGAGCGGTGGTGCACGGTGACGGCCGCGCGGATATCAGCGGGGTCGACGATGACGCCGGTCTCCTCGCTGGTCTCCCGCACGAGCGCGGTGACGACATCCTCTCCGGGGTCGAGGTGACCAGATGGGAGATGCCACAGTCCTGTCGCGTAGACGTCGCCGGCCCGCCGGGACAGGAGCACTTCGGGGCCGGCCGCGGTATCGCGGACCGCGACCAGGTGCACGTCCAGGGGCTCGGTGTGCCGCCCCCCGCTCACCGGTCACCGCCGGGGCGGCGCGCGAGCAGTATGGTGAACGCGGTGTCCTCGACGAGCCGTTCGCCTCGGGCGTGTTCCTCCAGCAGCAAGTGGGCCTCCTGCTCGAACCGTGCGTGCTGATCGCCGAAGAGCGCCGGGCGGGCGAAGCTCGTGCTGCGTAGATAGCCGACCACGGCTGCGGGTGTCCACGTGCGGCGGACCGGGATCCGGTGCTCGCTGACGTCGCTGAACGCGGACTCGGCGAGGTCGTCCTCGTAGCGGCGCCCCGGCTCGGTGTACGCCCCAGCGGTGCCGGCCCGCCGCTCGGGGCCGAGGTAGGACTGGATGAGCCGCTGCAGATCTGCCGTCCACTGAGCTTGGTAGGTCCAGAGGCTGCCATCCCCCATGATCGCCACGCCGGCCCCGGGAGCGGTGACGCGGTCGGCCATCGTGAGGACCGCGGGGCGGGGCATCCAGTGAAACGCCCGCGCGCAGGTGACCAGGTCCGCTCGGTAGCCGTCGAACGGCGGCGTGAAGTCCTCGGCCCGCACGCAGTGGAAGCCAGCGGGACTGTCACCCAGGAGCGGGGCGAGGGTTTCAGTGGCCTCGCGGAGCATCCCTGGGTCCGGATCCACTAGGTCCAGGCGGGCCCCATGCACAAGAGCGGGGAGCAGCGCAGCTGCAACCTGTCCGGTCCCGGAGCCGAGATCGAGCACGACAGGCCGAGCGACACCTCTCACTGTGCCGACGAGTAGGCGGACCGCTTCGGACGGGATGCCCGGCCGGTATCGGGCGTAATCGGCCGCCGCAGAGGCGAACAGGTCCCCGGACTCTTCATCCGGGCGGCCCCTCATGCCTGCTCCAGCAGCGCGCGCAGCGCGGCGGCGTCCGCCTGGAGCTGTACTTCGTCCGGGCGGTTTGTATCTAGGGCCGTCCACGGGAGCGGACCGCCTGGCGCCGGGTCGGCGTGGTCGGCGTAGCGGGGAACGATGTGGGTGTGGAGGTGGGGCACCACGTTGCCGAGGGTGGAGTAGTTCATCTTCACCGGCTGGTAGAACGCCGTCAGGGCCTTGCCGAGCGTGAGGGTGTCGGCCCAGTACGCGGCGGCGTGGGCGTCTGAGAGGTCGGTGGGCTCGGCGACGTGCGGTGCGCTGCGGTGAATGAGTACGCAGTAGCCCCGGACCTGGCCCGAGCGCCACAGGTAGGCGTTGGCCACTTCGCCCTGGTGGAGCAGGATCCCCCAGCCGATGTCGTCGGCGGCGAAGTCGTCGTCACACATGGGGCAGCCCTGGCCGTCGCGGTGGCGGAGGAATTCCTCGGACCACCCGGCCGGTCGACTGGGGCCGTCGGCGGGCGGGGGAACGGGGTGCCGTTGCTGGGTCATGGACAACTCCCGAGCGATGGAGACGTCTGGTGGGGGACGGCGGCGAGCGGGGGCAGAGTCCAGGTGAGGGCCATCCGGCCGGGACCGGAGGCGACGCGCTGCGGGCCCCCGCCGTCCGGAACATCGACCCGGTACGTGTCCGGTCGGCCCGCCCGCTCCCAAGCGTCGTGGATGTCTTCGAGTTCGGCCCACACATCACGCGGCCCGTGCACGCGGACCATGCCGTCGTCGGGACCGGCCACCGCCCAGGAATCCTCCTCCGGGGCGACGATGGTCATCGCGTCGGCCTGGAAATCCCTGACCAAGCCCGGTGCCAGGTAGGCGGCGGCGATCCAGAAGCCGTAGGCGTCATCGCTGGGCGGCGCGAGCCGGGTCGGGCGCGGTCGGCCGGGGTCGGCCTTGACCTGGGGACGGTGGTTCACGGCGATGAGCCACTCGTAGCCGAGCAGGGGCCGGTGGCCGCGCGGCCTGCCCGTCAACACCGCCTGAAGCCTGCCCTTCATCGTGCGAGTGGCGCGCATCTGACCTGGCCAGCTGGGCGTTCTGGTCACGAGCGTGGTCAGCAGCGTTCCGCCGGGGGCGAGCTGCTCCACCCAGGCCAGCGGGATGCAGGGCACGCCGATGCCGGAATGGATCCGGTCATACGGCGCCCCGGTGGCGTGTCCGTTGAGCCCGTCACCTTCGACGACCGTCGCTCCCAGCCCGAGCTGGTCCAAGTTCCGCTGGGCGAACACGCTCATGTGCGGATCGCGTTCGACCCCGGTGGCACGGCCAGGGCCCGTGATGGCAGCGGCGAGCGCCAGGGAGATCCCCGGACCCGAACCAAGGTCCAGGAACCGCTGCCCACAATCCAGTTGGAGGCATTGCAACACCTCGACGGTGGCAGGGGCGTAGGTGCTCATGGAGGTCATGTGGCCGCCGGTCACCGGTCCTCGGCGAAGGGCGTCCAGCGGCTCGCCGTCACGCTGGAGCAAGACGGAGTCGCCACTGTGGACGAGGTCGAGCCACTCCGCCTGGTCGTCGGGGTGCGAGCCGTCGAGGAGCCGCCAGTCGATCGGATCCGCGCCTGGGCCGCTGACCCGGACGTATGCGTGGGGGAGAAGGACTTCCCGCCGCACACGCAGGAGGGCATCGCGCAGCCGCGGGTCGGTCAGCACGCCGTCGGCGACGAGGCGGTCGACCATCGCGGTTCTGGCGGCGGCCGTTGCGTCGAGCAGGTCAGCGGACATCCTTGGACGGTGTGATGTGCTCGATGTAGAACCCTCTCCTTGTTTCTGACCGGTTGGGCCTACGGCCGTTCTTGCAGTGCTTGCACCGGAAGGTGCGGGTGTATCCGGGATCTCTGCGCGGTGTTTGCAAGAGGAGTCCGGCTGTTGGGCGGCTTCAGGACCAGGCCGGTGCGTGTCCATGTCCGGGGTGCTCACTTCCGCCGCTCCCAACCGATCTCGGTATACAGCCGGCCGGCACGAATTCCCTCGATGGCCGCTCGGGTGTAGGGAACGGTCGGCTCCGGTAGGCGGTCGACAGGCCACCAGGCCCAACGGAGGCACTTGTCCGGCTCCAGCACACGGGGCTCGCCCTCCCATCGCCTGGGCCGGAAGAACAGCTGAACGCGCGGGACGGCGTCCTCGTGGTCCAGGAGGTGCACCGTATGCACGAGAACGAGGTCCTCCTCGGCGACGACCAGCTTCGCCTCCTCCATCGCCTCCCGTGCCACGCAGGTCCGGGCCGGTTCTCGTTCCACATGGCCGGCGAGCAGATGCCACTGGCCGCCCGCGTATGCCGAATCCGGGTGCCGCTGCCCGAGCAGCACCATGCCGTCCCGCTCCAGGTACAGGTGGCCGCCGATCACGTTGAGTTCCGCGCTCACGCCGTACCACCTTCGCCCGCCGCGGGATTGCGCTGTCCGTCGCCGGCGGGGGCGGCGCCGGGTGAAGGTGAGGGGGAGGGGACGGGTGGTTGCACGAGTGGATCTCCTGGAGGGGAGGGGACGGGCTGGGCTCCGGGCATCTGGCGGAGGCCGCGTAGTGGGGAGCGGTAGAGGACCACGAGGGGGACGAGGAGGAGGCAGGTGCCGACGGCCAGGGTGGGCCGTACCCCGATCCGCGTCCCGAGGCCGCCTGCGACCAGGGCGGCCACCGGCCGGGCGCCTGAGGTGAGCCAGGTACTCACGGCCTGCATGCGGGCCTGCATGTCATCGGCGGTGACGACCTGACGAATGGAGCGCTGGGTGGTTCCCGCCGCCGCGGCGCAGGCCAGCTGGAGAAACAGGGCGGCGCCGATGCCGATCTGCCATGCCCGGGCTGGGGAGGCGAGGAGCAGCGGGATCTGGGTGAGCGGGGTGAGTGCGAGCGCGACGAGCATCATCGGCCCGGCGCCGTACCGTCGCGCGAGGGCCGGGGCGGCAAGTGCTCCTGCCGCTGCGCCGAGGGCTCCCAGCCCCAGGACCACGCCGAAGGCGGTCGGGCTCATCGAAAGGGACTTGAGCAGGTTTGTCTCTGCAGAGATCGTGTCCCCCGCAGGTCGTGTCGCTTTACGAGTGGGTTGGCGACATGGTTGGTGTCGAGGAGTAGCGGGGCATCGTGTCGCTATTTCCACTCAAGGTCGTGATGAAGCCCACACTCTACTTGCCCGCCTTCGGACCACGCGGGTTTCAGGGATCTCGGTGGAAGCGACCGGGGACATCCTTCGGCAGGGGTCCGTGACCGCCCTCCGGCTGCGCTGAGCAGCGATAGTGATCGCGTTGATGTCCGGACCCGCCCGGTCCGGACATCAACGAGCGGCCATCGGCGCGACGGGCTGTGGTTCAGTGGCGCAGGCCCAGGCGGTCGTGGATGCGGCGCAGCCAGCCCGGTGCCCACCAGTTGAAGTCTCCGAACAGCCGCATGAGGGCGGGCATGAGCAGGGCGCGGACGATGAACGCGTCCACCAGGACGGCCAGCGTCAGCCCGACGCCGAGCATTTTCAGGTAGGTGATTCCGGAGGTGGCGAGGGCGCCGAGCACCACGGCGATGAGTACGGCGGCTGCGGTGACGAGACGTCCGGTGCGCTCGAGTCCGAGGGCCACGGCTTGGGTGTTGTCGCCGCTGCGGTAGTACTCCTCCTTGATACGGGAGAGGAGGAACACCTGATAGTCCATGGCGAGGCCGTAGGCGACACAGAACATCAGCACCGGCGCTGTCACGTCGACCCATCCGGTCGCTGTGAAGTCGCCGACGAGGCCGCGCAGGTGCCCGTCCTGGAAGACGTACACCATGGCGCCGAACGTCGCCGTCAGGCTGAGCACGGACAGCGCGATCGCCTGCAGGGGAATCAGTACCGAACCGGTGAGGGCGAACAGCAGCAGCGCGGTCGCCGCAATGACGATCAGCGCCGCCCACGGCAGCCGTTGCCCGATGGCGTCGCGGGTGTCGACCAGCGTGGCGGAGTCGCCCCCGATCAGTACTGGGGCGGGTGAGTCGAGGTCGCGGACGCGTTCGACCAGGGCGGTGCCGTCGGCCGAGATCGGCTCCACTTCGGTGACGGTCGACAGCCACGCCGAACCGTCCTTGGCGCGGAACCGCGCTGAGGCGTCCGACTGCGGGGCGACGAGCTTCCCTCTGGCGTAGCTGCCGAGAGCGGTGTCGACACGGGTGACGTGCGGCAGTCGGGACACGGTGGCGGCGTAATCGCTGAGCGCGGCGTCGTTCACCCGGCCGTCGAGGACGATCGGCGTGGCGGTGGTCTCCCGCGAGTCGAACCGGGTCCGCAGTTGCTCCGACGCCTGGTAGCCGGTGGACGCCTGGGGAAGCGTGCGGTGGTCGTTGATGCCGAACTCGACGCCGGCGAACGGCGTCGCCAGGCCCGTGAGCAGCGCCACGGTGGCGAGTGTGAAGAGGATCGGACGGCGCATGACCGCCATCGCGAGCCGATGCCACAGGCCCTCCTGGGCGGCGTCCCGGGCTGCGGTCGTGCGGCGCCTGCGCAGCAGACCGCGCAGGTCCAGCGCGTTGATGCGATGTCCGGCGACGGCCAGCAGCGCCGGCAGAACGACCAGCGCCACGACGGCCGTCAGCAGCGCCACGGCGATACCGGCGTAGGCGAACGACCGCAGGAAGTATCCCGGGAACACCAGCAGTGCGGACAGCGCCAGCGCGACGGTGACGGCGGAGAACAGCACAGTGCGGCCCGCGGTGTGCATCGCGACCGCGATCGCGTCACTCACTATCCGCCCGGCGCGCAGCTCTTCGCGGTAACGGGTGATCAGAAAAAGGCTGTAGTCGATCGCCAGGCCGAGTCCGAGGGCGGTGGTGAGGTTGAGGGAGAACACCGACACGTCGGTCACCGCGGTAATGGCGCGCAGGACGGCGAGGGTCCCGACGATCGAAACGATACCGGCCAGTAGCGGCAGCCCAGCGGCGAGCGCCGAGCCGAAGACCAGCACAAGGATCAGCAGGGTCAGCGGTGCGGTGAGCAGTTCGGCACGGGTGAGGTCCTTCTCGGCCTGCGCGTCGACCTCCCGGTCCAGCTGCGCCGCCCCGCTGACCCGCACGGTCAGACCGTCCCGCTTCCCGCCGACCCGGTCGACCACGCGGGCGGCCACGGCCTCGGCGGCGTCCTCGTCACCGTCCATGCGCAGCAGGAGCAGACCGATCCTGCCGTCCTCAGATCGCAACGACTCGGGACGGCCTGGAGACCAGTACGAATCCACGCCCCGTACGCCCGTGATGCCACGGACCCGCTCGGTCAGCGCGGTGCCCGCAGCGGCTGCTCCCGGCTCATCGACCGACCCGGGAGCCTCCGCCAGCAGGATCAGCTGCGGATCGCCCGCGTCGAACCGGCTCGCCAGGATCCGCTGAGCCTGTGCCGACGGCGCGTCAGGGTCGGTCAGCCCGCCGGAGCCCATCCGGTCACCGGCACCGACACCGAGCACACCCGCCAGGACGGTTGCCACCAATGCCAACAACAGGACGGCTGCCCGGTGGCGGGCTGCGAAGCGGCCCCACCGGGCCAGCACACCGTCGGGTACGGGCGTAGTCGCTCGGGGAGCTGCCGGAGGTAGCTGCGTACGGGCGGTGGAAGGTTGGGGCGGCGGGGCCTTGTGGTTGGACATGCCCTCAGAGTCGGCGTGTGATCCCGGCGTTGGCTTGAACAGATCCGCTGCCCTGGTCGCGCCAGCCGGCTGCCCGCATCGCCTCGGTGGGGGTGAGGCCGAACATCGCGCGACAGGTCCGTGACAAGTGGGCGCTGTCCGCGAACCCGGCCTCATGGGCGGCGTCGGTCAGCGTGTCCCCGGTGCGTACGGCTTCGACTGCTCTGCGGAGGCACATCCATCGCCGCCAGGCCGGGTAGGCCAGTCCGAGCTGGTCGGCGAACAGATGCCCAAGCCTGCTCGGGGAGATTCCGACCGCTGCGGCCAACTCGGTCAATTCCGGCGGCCCACCCGATCGTTGCGCACCCATGCGCAGAGCCCGGGCAAGGCGGGGATGCAAAGGGGCCTGCGGGCTCCTTTGCTCGACGAGGGCGGCGAAGGCCAGCCAGCCGGCCGCGCGATCGAGAGGAAGGTCGGCTGCGGCCAGGCGAACGGCAAGCGTGCGGCCGGCAGATGCGGACGGCTCCACATAGGTGGACACGCCCCTGGCGCCGGGCGATGCCCGGACCTCATGCCGGACCCCTGCGGGGATGACCGCTTCGCCGCGGGTCGTTGCCTCGCCGCCGTACACGTCGGCCAGCACTACTTCGCCTGCCGTGACCATCAGCACCTGCACGCACGCATGGGCGTGCAGGGGCGACGAGCCGATGGCGCCGGTGAAAGTCAGCCGCCCCGGCTCGACAGTCAGCGCGCCAGACCATCGGCCTTCCACACTGTGCATGTCATGGCGGGCCATCAGGTCCTCCGATGTCTGCCCTGGGGACCACAGCGCCGGCGAACCCGCACGCTCACGGTGACGGCATGGCGACACGCCCCCCCATCATCGTTACGAGGCGATGATATCGGCCACAGCCTGTGTGCGCATCGCTCAAGGCATCACGTCGTCGTGCTCGGACATCTGCAAGCGACCGCCGCCACCGCAGCCGTGGCCCGTCCTGGAGCGCTCAAGCACTGGGCGGGACTGCTGGTTAGGGCCACCGCCCTCGCTTGAGTTGACCTGGGCATCAAGGTGTGACCCGAGCGCGCCCTGCCGGTCGCTCGGCACGAAGCGGCGGCACCCGATCGGGCTCCCGCTGCTGGGGCGGCGACCCGGTCCTGCCAGCTGCGGGCGGGGTGCCCGAACCTAACAAGCACTTTATGTAACTGATCCAGTACGTTATGTGACGTGTTCGTGATGCGGGGCTTCCGGTTGTCAGCGGTCACAGCGGTTGTCGCTGTGGTGCTGGCCGCTCTGGTGCACATGCTGGCCTGCGCGCACGGGCCGGAGCTCGGGCGTGCCGCCGGATCGGACTCGCTTCCGGTCGCGGCCGTGGCCGCCACCGCCGTGCCCGCACCAGGTCCGGTGTCCGGGTCGGCCGACGGGGAGCAGGGGCTGCGGTTCTCCGACTGCATGGGCGTGGATGAGCCCAGTGTGCTGACACGGGAGGTAGGTGCACCGGCGCCGGACGCAGTAGCGGCCATGGGCGCGATGACCGAGAGTGAGCCGCTTGCGGTTGCCGGGCGGAGGGCTCCGGCGTTGGGCCCGCCGGGGGATCACGGCGGGCAGCGGCGGGTGCGGGCGGTGCTGGGGGTGTGGCGGACCTGATCGGGACGCACCGCACGGCGTGACGGGGCCAGGTGGCCGGTCCCTTGTGTTGTGCCGGGGCGGTGTTCACGCGTCCTGAACAGTCGTCACGATTACGCGGCCCGCCGGTTGGCGGGGCCGTGGGAGACCCCACGCGATGAACTCCCTGCACACCATCGTTCCCTGTTCGCCTGCCCAACTGCTGGCTCCCGGAGCGCCGACGGCGCACACTCCGGCCGGGCTGGTCGGCGACACCCCGCTTCTGTGGGTGGGCGAACCGTTCTGCCCTGCCGGCCGCGGGTTCTGGGCGAAGCTCGAGGGCCACAATCCGGGCGGTATCAAGGACCGGACCGCGCTGTACATGGTGGCCCGTGCCCGCGAGCGCGGCGAGCTGCTGCCCGGAGCGCCGGTCGTGGAATCCACTTCCGGCACCCTGGGCCTGGGCCTGGCGCTGGCCGGCATCACGTTCGGGCATCCGGTGTCAGTGGTCACCGACCCCGGCATGGAGCCGCTGATGCGCGGCCTGCTGACCGCGTACGGCGCCGAGCTGCACCTGGTCACCGAGCCGCATCCGGTGGGCGGCTGGCAGCAGGCCCGCCGCGAGAAGGTCGACCAGCTGCTGGCGATGCAGCCCGATGCCTGGTGCCCGGATCAGTACCACAACCCCGACAACGTGGCCGCGTATGCGCCCCTGGCACGTGAACTGGTCGCCCAGCTGGGCCGGATCGACACGCTGGTGGTGAGCGTGGGCACCGGCGGACACTCGGCCGGGATCGGCCGGGTGCTGCGCGGCTTCTTCCCCAGGATGCGGATCGTGGGAGTGGACACCTGCGGCTCCACGATCTTCGGCCAGCCCGCCGGTCCGCGGCTGATGCGGGGACTGGGCTCCAGCATCTACCCGCGCAACGTCGACTACGCCCTGTTCGACGAGGTGCACTGGGTCGCCCCGGGCGAAGCGGTCTGGGCCGCCCGCGCCCTGGCACGGGCCCACTACGCCACGGGCGGATGGAGCGTGGGCGCGGTCGCCCTGGTCGCCCGCCACCTCGCCGCCACCTCCCCGGCGGAGACGAAGATCACCGCGGTCTTTCCCGACGGCCCACAACGCTACGTCGGGACGATCTTCGACGACGCCTGGTGCCACGAGCACCAGCTGCTCGGCCAGGAGCCGGCCGACGCCCCAAAGGAGCTGGCGCATCCCGGCGAGCGGGTCGTCTCCCGCTGGAGCCGCTGCACCACGGTCCTCGATCCCCTGGCCGGTACCAGCCGCACGGCCCCGGCCGGGCGCGGGCTGGCGGAGGCGGTCCGGTGAAGACGCTGGCAGCGACGACGCGGAGCTTTACTCCGGCAGTGCGGCTGTTGATGGTGAACCAGTTCGCCATCAACCTCGCCTTCTACATGCTCATGCCCTATCTCGCCGCTCACCTGGCCGGGGAGCTGGGGCTGGCGGCCTGGGCGGTCGGCCTCGTGCTGGGCGTGCGGAACTTCTCCCAGCAGGGCATGTTCCTGATCGGCGGCACCATCGCCGACCGCCTCGGCTACAAGGCCCCCATCATGGCCGGGTGTCTGCTGCGGACCGGCGGATTCGCCTTGCTGGGCTGGGTCGACAACCTACCCGCCCTGGTGGCCGCCTCAGCGGCCACCGGTTTCGCCGGCGCCCTGTTCAACCCCGCCGTACGCGCCTACCTCGCCGCCGAGGCCGGCGAGCGGCGAGTGGATGCCTTCGCCGCGTTCAACGTCTACTACCAGGCAGGGATGCTGCTGGGCCCGCTGGTCGGGCTCGCCCTGCTGGCCGCCGACTTCCGGCTGGTGTGCACAGTGGCCGCCGCCATCTTCGCCGCGCTCACCCTGCTCCAGGGCCGCGCACTGCCGGCGCGTCGCGCCACGGCTGCCGATGCGGACGGCGGGGACGGGGTCTTGGCGCAGTGGCGGCAGGTGGTCGCCAACCGGCCCTTCTTGCTGTTCTCGGGCGCGATGATCGGCTCCTACGTGCTGACCTTCCAGGTCTATCTGGCCCTGCCGATGGCCGCCGACGCCGCGCTGGGGGCCGACGGCACGAAAGTCACCAGCGGCCTGTTCGTGCTCTCCGCCGCAGTGGCGGTGGCCGGGCAGCTCAAGCTGACCGCCTGGGCGAAGGAGCGGTGGAGCCGTCCGCAGGCGATGGTGCGCGGGCTCGTCGCGATGGGCCTGGCCTTCACCCCCCTCGCCCTCACCCCGGCCGCCGGTACGGGGCCGTGGTACCTATCGGTCGAACTCGCGGCCTTGGCCGCGGCCGTGGTCCTGCTGGCCGCAGGAAGCGCGGTGGTCTACCCGCTGGAGATGGACACCGTCGTCGCGCTGGCCGGCAACCGGCTGGTGGCCACCCACTACGGCCTTTACAACACCGTCTCCGGCCTCGGCATCACGCTGGGGAACCTGGCCACCGGCGCGCTGTGGGACTTCGCCGCCGCCCATCACGCCATGTGGCTGACCTGGGCGGCCCTGACGGTGACCGGCCTGGGCGGTGCCGGTGCGGTGTATGCGCTGGCCCGCACCGGCCGTATCGGCGCCCCGGCACCCGTACCGGTCGCCGTGTGAGGAGCGGCCCCGCTCAGCCGGTCCGTCCGCGGCGTCCGTTGCGGGGCCGGGCTCGCGGACGGCCAGCGTGGCTGGCGGCAAGTCACCCCCGAGGACCATGAAGGTATCGGCGAGATTGAAGGTGGGCCACCAGCAGGTGTGCAGGTAGTCGGCGACCACACCGCCGACGGCCTCGCCGCGCCGCCGAGGGTCGCAAAGAGCGCCCCACTGCGGCGCTGGAGCGACGTCAGACGCCGGCGTAGGAGTGCAGGCCGGTGATGAACATATTGACGCCGTAGTAGTTGAAGATGAAGCAGGCGAAGGCGATCAGGACGAGGTAGGCGGCCTTGCGGCCCTTCCAGCCGGCGGTGGCGCGGGCGTGGAGGTAGCAGGCGTAGGCGACCCAGGTGATGAAGGACCAGGTCTCCTTGGGGTCCCAGCCCCAGTAGCGGCCCCAGGCGGCCTCGGCCCAGATCGCGCCCGCGATGATCGTGAACGTCCACAGCGGGAAGATGACCGCGTTGATGCGGTAGGCGAACTTGTCCAGGCTGGCCGCCGCGGGCAGGCGTCCCAGGATGGAGGAGGCAGCCGGACCCGGCTGCTTGCCCTGCGGGGAGGCGAGCTTGGTCTCGTACCGGTCCCGGAAGAGGTAGAGGACCGTGGCGAGAGCGCCGAGGTAGAACATCGCGCCGGAGATGATCGCGCAGGAGACGTGGATCCACAGCCAGTAGGAGTGCAGCGCGGGAACGAGCTGGTCACTGTCGGTGTACAGGACCGTCACGGCGAGACCGAGGTCGAGGAGGACGGAGGTGACCAGCGGCAGCCCGATCCAGCGGATGTTCTTGCCGAGGGCGAGAAAGAGGAGGTAACCGCCGACGGCGACCAGAGAGAAGGTGGTGGAGAACTCGTACATGTTGCCCCACGGGGCGCGCTGCACCGACAGGGTGCGGGCCACCACGCCGCCCAGGTGGACCAGGAACGCCAGCACGGTCAGGGAGATCGCGATCCGTCCGTACAGCTCCCCCTTCTCGTCGCCGGCCGCGGCTCCGGGACCGTCGGGCACGTCGCGGCTGCCGGTGGCGGAGCGGGTGGTGACCTCGGCTCGTTCCAGCACAGTGGTGCCGCCGGCCTTCCGGGTGGCCGTGACGGTGACCGCCGCAGGTGGGGCCGTGACCGTGTGCGGGGTGAGGGCGGCGGCGGTCCGGCCGACCTTGCTGCGGCTGCCGAAGACCCATTCCGTGATGTGTGCGAGGAAGGCGAGGGTGTAGACCGCCATCGCCGAATAGATCAGTACGTTGCTGATGGAGGCCATGTCCTCGTTGGCTGCGGCAGCGATGTTCACGGGCGCGCTCCTTGTGCGGGGTCGGCAGAGGCGGGAGTGGAGTCCTGGGCTGCGGGCAGGGCGGGGGCGTCGGGTCGCAGGGCGAGGGCCACAGCGGCGACTTCCTCAGGGAGCCTGGACCACTCGCTGCGGCCCAGGCCCGCGATCTCGACGACGGTGGTGCCGTCCTCGCCCAAGGTGGCCTTCACCCAGATCCGGCGGCGCTGGATGAACAGCGACGCCGACAGGCCCATCAGCGCCGCGAGGGCGCCGGCCAGGGCCAGGCCGTTGCCGGGACGGTGGGAGACCTGGAAGGTGGCCCATTCCTTGACGCCGTCGAAGCTCAAGGTGCCCGCACCGCCCGGCAGGGTCATCCTCTCGCCCGGCCGCAACATCTTCCTGAACTTCTGCCCCTTGGCGTCCGTGAACTGCTTCATGTTCTTCAGGTCGAGCTGGTAGACGTTCTGCGGCAGCCCTGAATCCAGACCCAAGTCGCCCCGGTAGGCCGTCAACGCCATGACCGGATAGTCCAGGGCGGGGAACTGCGAGAACATCGAGCCCGAGCCCGCGCCACCGAACGTCGGCACGAACACGCCCTGGAAGCCCAGTTGGTCCTTCTTTCCCTTGGCGTCCCGGTAGTTCGGGACCTTGATCACGCCGAGGGAGGTGACGTTGCTGTCCTGCGGAAGGAAGGCGACGGGTCCCTGGTAGGCGATCGTGCCCTGACCGTCCTTGACCGTGACGACGGGGGCGTAGCCGTGTCCGAGCAGGTAGACCTTCGACCCGCCGACTTCGAGCGGGTGGTTGACGGTGATGGTGCGGGAGCGCGGCTTTCCGTCGGCGCCTTCCCAGTAGGACACACGGGCGCGAAAGGTGCGCGGGGTGCCCTTCTGCGGGCCGGTGCGCTCGTAGGTCGCATCGAACCCCTTCAGCGTGAATCCGAACGGAGGCAGCTTCTCGCGGTCGAAGAGCGCCCCGGATTTCAGGTCGTCGTACTGGCTGAGGGTGTTGGAGAAGCCGTCGCCTTCCACGACCAGCTTGCCGCCCTCGGAGTTCCACAACTGGCCGGTGGCGAAAGCGACGAGCATGACGATCAGCGATATGTGGAAGACGAGGTTGCCCGCCTCCCTCAGATAGCCCTTCTCACAGGCCACCGCCTCCCCTTCGGCGCGCGTCCGGTAGCGCCTGGCCCTGAGCAGCCGGCGCGCCGCCTCCAGGACCTGCTCGGGTTCGGCCTCGGTGCGCCATGTGGTGTGCGCGGGCAGGCGGGTCAGGTTTCGCGGCGCAGCCGGCGGCCGTCCTCGCAGCTGCCCGACGAACTGCCAGGAGCGGGGCACGATGCAGCCGATGAGGGAGATGAACAGCAGGATGTAGATCGCCGAGAACCACACCGAGCCGTAGACGTTGAAGAGCTGCAGCTTCTCGGCGATCGGCCCGAGGATGTCGTGGTCAGCCTTGTACTGGTCCACCTTCGCCGGGTCGGTGCCGCGTTGCGGCATCAGCGATCCGGGGATCGAGGCGAGCGAGAGCAGGAACAGCAGGATCAGCGCGACGCGCATCGAGGTGAGCTGTCGCCAGCACCAGCGCGCCCAGCCGACCAGGCCCAGCGCCGGGATGCCGCCGTCCTCCAACGGGGCCGTGGACAGCTGAGCACCGGCGGCCCCGAGGGCCGGCTCCTCGGCCGCTGCAGAATTCGGGGAGTTCTCTGGCGATTCACCGGCCGTGCCGGGCGGGGGCATCGTGGTCTTGGACATTGATCAGTTCCCAGCGTTTGCACCGGCAGTGCGCCGGCGAGTGGTGATGCGGTCGCGTGCCGCACGGATGGTCACGGCGGCCAGGGCGGCGGTGGCAAGGGCAGCCTCGGGGAGCGGACCGAGCCGTGTGGCCGGTGTGAGCGAAGAGCGTCGAGGGACCTGGGCGACCAGCGCGGCCGGGACGAACTGGCCGGTGCGCTGGGGCACGGTGCCGTCGGGGAGGATGACGGCACTGACCCCGCTGGTGACGGGGACGAGAACGGTACGGCTGTGCTCGACGGCCCGCAGCCGGGACATGGCCAGCTGCTGGTAGGTCATCTCAGTGCGGCCGAAGGCCGTTCGGCGGATCCTCCTGAGGCAAGGTGGCGTTCTGACAGACCGAAGGGTGGATCCTGCCGCCGGCCGCCGTGGGCGGCACTCCGCTGGTCGGTTTCGCGGTCGCCCTGTGCGGTCTCGCCCCGCCAACTCCGGACGCTGGAGGCAAGGAGCGCCAACGCCACGGGCGCCAGCCACCACAGGGGCCACCGGGAGGACGCTGGCATAGAGCAGCAACCCGGACCCTGCGGCCTGGGCCGGGCGGAGCAGCCCTCCCAGTCGGCGCGGGCCTCCGGTGGGTGAGGGCCCGGCGGTACCTGAGCGGATCTGCCTGCTGGCAGAGGTGCAAGGGACGGTCATACGGTGCCGCCCGGCCGCTCGCAGGGGGCGGTTGAGGTGGTCGTCATCGTGCCGCGTCCGTCTGCTTGCCCTGGGCGAGCAGCGGCAGGTCGTGCGCGAAGGACTTAAGCGGGGTGTTGGTCAGGTACACCACGTGCGCTTTGTCGTCCGTGGGCAGGAAGGCCACGACCTGGCCGCCGTGGGAGGAGGTGACGCTGCCGTCGTGGTGCTTGGTGGGGTCCTCGACGCTGATGCCGAGCGGACGAGCGGCCGCCTTGATCTTTTCCAGGTCGCCGCTCAGCCCGATGAAGTTGTGGTCGAAGGCGGCCAGCCATTTGCCCAGCGCCTTCGGAGTGTCGCGCTCCGGGTCGGTGGTGACGAACACGACGTCGGTCTTGTCGCGAACATCCTTGGGCTGTTCCTTCAGCGCCAGGGCGATGTCGCCGAGGGTGGTGGGGCACACGTCGGGGCAGTTGGTGTAGCCGAAGAACAACAGCACAGCCCGCCCCGCGGTCTTCTTGCGCAGGTCGAACGGTTTGCCGGTGGTGTCGGTGAGCACCAGGTCCGGCTTGCTGAAGTAGGGCGCCTCAAGCTCGCTGCCCTGGTAGAGGGAATCATCAGCGGACCGGGAAACGGCAGCATCCTGGCTGGAGGCGGCCGGGCCGGTGGAGCCGCACGCGGCCAGCGTCACTGCGGCGGCCATGGCCACGGCGGCCACTGCGGCCCGCTGGCGCCATGCAGTTGGCGGGTTCATCAGAGGTGCTTCCGATCGTTCTTCGACTGCGGTGGCCGGGTTTCAGGCGGGCTCGGCCGCAGTGGTGCCGAGCAGGGTCTGCAGCAGGTGGCGGCCGCGGTCGGTGAGCCCGTACATGACCAGGCGGCCGTCCCGACGCGAGGTGGCAAGCCCGGCCGTGCGCAGCTGCCGCAGGTGGTGAGAGACCAGGTTCTGCGCCTGGCCGACCACCCAGGAAACGTCGCACACACACAGCTCTCCTCCCTCGGCCAGGGCGGCGGCCACGCCCAGGCGGGTCGGATCGGCCAGCGCCTTGGCCGCGGCGGCGGCCTGCTCCAGGCCGGGCAGCTGAGGCATACGGGCGCGGATCTCCTCGGCCACCGGCAGGTCCAGGCACAGCAGGTCACAGGAATCCGGCCGTTCCACACTCACCACAAACTTCCTTCACTCGTTGTCATGTGCTGCCCGCGCTTCACCTGGTGTCGGATCGCGGGGTTGGGCGGGGGTGTCAGATGCCGACGGTGAAGCCGGCGGACCAGGACTGCATCTGGCTGATCAGGTAGCTCCACACGCCGGTGACCATGAGCAGGCCGGTGGCGATCATCATGGAGCCGCCGATGCGCATCACCCACTGGTAGTGGGACTTGACCCAGGCGAAGACGCCCAGCGCCTTGCGGAAGGCCAGACCGGCGGCCAGGAAGGGCAGGCCCAGGCCCGCGCAGTAGGCGACGGTCAGCACCGCCCCGCGGCCGGCGCTGGCTTCGGTGAAGGCCAGGGCCTGGACGGCGGCCAGGGTGGGGCCGATGCACGGGGTCCAGCCCAGTCCGAACAGCACGCCCAGCATCGGGGCGCCGGCCAGGCCGGCCGCCGGTCGGCGGTGCAGCCGCCACTCCCGGCTCATGCCGGGCAGGACACCCATGAAGGACAGGCCCATCACGATGGTCGCGCCGCCCAGGACACGGATGAGCAGGTCCTGGTATTCGAGCAGGGTGTTGCCCGCGTAGCCGAACGCGGCGCCGAAGGAGACGAACACGGCCGTGAATCCGGCGAGGAACAGCAGTGTGCCGGCCAGGATGCGCCCGCGTCGTGCCTCGGCCAGGTCCGCCCCGCTCATCCCGGTGACGTAGGACAGGTAGCCGGGCACCAGCGGCAGCACGCAGGGGGAGAAGAAGGAGACGGCTCCGGCCAGCGCCGCGATCGGCAGCGCCAGCAGCAGCGAGCCGGTCAGCACCGTGGTCTCCAAGCCCGCGGCCATCACCATGGCTCAGCCCTCCTTCAGCAGCGGGTCGATCAGCTTGCGCAGCTCGGTCTCACTCAGCGCCTTCAGCGCGCGGGCGGCGATCCGGCCCTTGGCGTCGATGACGACCGTGCTGGGGATCGCGGAGGGCGAGATGGTCCCCTTGAACTTCAGCAGCTGCCGCCCGGCCGGATCCCACAGGCTGGGATAGGTGATGCCGAAGCCCTTCTCGAAGTTCAGCGCGTTGGTCTTCGTGGCGTCCCGGGTGTTGATGCCCAAGAACGCGACGCCCTGGTCGCGGGTGTCCTCGAAGACCTTCTGCAGGTGCGGTGCCTCGGCCCGGCAGGGCGCGCACCATGAGCCCCACACGTTGATGACCACGATCTTGCCGCGGTAGTCGGCCAGCGCGGTCTGCTCACCGGTGAGGGTCTCGCCCCGCAGATCGGGCGCGGCCTGCCGGTCGGCGGCCGGGATCTGCAGCAGCTGCCGGTCGGCTGCCTTGTCCGCCGAGGACGGGGCGCCATTGCTCTGCGTGGCGCAGCCCGCGGCGGTCAGCACGGCAAGGCCGAGGGCGAGGACGGCGGCGCGGCGCGGTATCCGTGCACCAGCTTCGGCAGGAGTGGATCTCATCGTTACGTCGAGCCTTCGGTGTGACGGGAGCCGGAAGAGGGGGTTAGACGAGCGTGGTCCAGTACAGCCAGAACCGCTCAAGGATCAGCACGGCGATGAGCACGTACCAGGCGGTGAGCACCACTCCGTGGTAGCCGGCCGCAGCCGTCGCCCACTGGCGCACCCGGTCCGGCACGGGCAGATAGCCGCGGGTGAGGATGTGCACGGTGGTGTACCAGAAGACGGGGATCATCACGGTCCACACGACCATGCAGTACGGGCACAGCGCGCCGATCCGGTACAGGCTCTGGAAGATCAACCAGTGGACGAAGACCACTCCGAAGACGACTGCGGCCTCCAGCCCCCACCAGAACCAGCGCGGCAGGACCGCCCCGGTCAGCAGCACCATCCCCAGCGCGGTCACCACCGCGAACCCGGCGATGCCCAGCAGCGGGTTGGGGAAGCCGAACACCTCCGCCTGCGGCGTGGTCATCACCGAACCGCAGCTGAGCACCGGGTTGATGCTGCACGACGGGCTGTAGGACGGGTCCTTCAGCAGGGCGATCTTCTCCACCGCCAACGTGAAGGCGGCCAGGAAACCGACCGCCCCGCCGACGGTGAGCACCACAGCCAGCATGCGCTGCCCCACCGCCCCAGTGCCCTCGACACCCCCAGCCTGCGACCGGGCGGACGCGACGGTGACACTCACCTGGCCAGCTCCGCGTCGATGGCCGCCCTGAAGTCGTCCACCGACTGGATCTGCGGCCTTTGGCCGTTGACGAAGAACGTCGGCGTGCCCTGCACCCCGAGCGCGAGACCGTCCTGGCGGTCCTTCTCGACCCGCTTCGCGGTGGCCGGGTCCTTCCAGTCCGCCTCGAACTTCTTCATGTCCAGCCCGAGCTCCTTGGCGAAGCCGCGGAAGGTCTTCTCGTGCGAGACCTGCTGATCCCCCCAGCTCTCCTGGGTCTCGTACATCTTCTGGTACATCGCTTCCAGCTTGCCCTGCTTGGCGGCGGCCTCCACCGCACGCGCGGCCAGCTCGGCGTTCTTGTGGCTGGGGATCGGGAAGTAGCGCATCACGAACGTGACCCGGCCCGCGTACTCCTTGCGCAGCTGCTCCACGTGCGGGAAGGCGGCCCGGCACGACTCGCACTCCAGGTCCAGGAACTCCACGACCGTCACCTTGCCGTCCTTCGCCGTCGACAGCCGGTGACTGTCGGAGCGGACCAGCACCGAAGCGGGCGCGGCCCTGCCCTGTCCGGCGTCTGCCTGGGCCGAGGCGCCAGTTGAGACATCAGGCGTGCGGTTGGCCGCCAGCAGCGCGGCGACGACAGCCATGGCGATGACAACCAGGGCCAGGGAGATCTTCAGGTTCTTCGTCATGGGGCCTCAACCGGACAGCGGCAGGAGTACGGGCGGACGCGCCGCACCTCGGGTCACCCCGGCGGTCCCCCCGCGACGCATCGACACACTAACGGACGTTGGAATGGGCTCCGCCACCGGGTGGTGGGCAGGAGAACTTCCCGCCGCCGTGTCACCCGGTCGGCGTACCGTCCTGTGCCGTGCGCGGCGTCCTCGACCACCAACACGCGCATGCTCGTAACCCCCGATACTGCGTTGCGCCGGGTAGCCGACAGCTGTGCCGTGCGCGGGCACCCGGCTCGAACGGGGCGCCCTGACACCCACCGCCGCAGCGCGCCTCTAAACGGCGTGGAGCCTGGATGTTCTACTGGGGGAGGGTCTGTGGCCGTCGTCAGAGGGCAGGGATGGGTGCGCTCGGCAACAGGCGGAGAACAGGCGGATCCAATGAGCGAGTCACCAGCCGATCGCCAGGCCATCCACGAAGAGATGGAGCGGGCCCGTAGGACGTTCCACGGGCTGCTCAACACCGCTGACGGGGCCGATTTGGGTCGGCGCACGAACGGTACACGGTGGACCAATCAGCAGCTGCTGTTCCACATGCTCTTCGGTTACATACTGATCCGGCCGCTGTTGCGCCTGCTGCGGATCTTCGGCCACCTACCCCGCGGTGTCAGCCGAACCTTCGCCCGGCTCCTGAATGCCGGGACCAAACCCTTCGACGTCATCAACTATCTCGGCCCGCTCGGTGGTGCGAAGGTCCTTGGCCGCCGACGCATGGGCAAGGCGTTCGACCGGGTGATCGCTGACCTGCACCGGCGCCTCGACGCCGAGCGGGAGACCGACCTCGCGCTCGCCATGCACTACCCCACTCGCTGGGATCCGTTCTTCCGCGACGTCATGACCGTCGCGGACCTCTACCGCTACCCCACCCAGCACTTCGACTTCCATCGCCAACAGCTGACGCTGACCCCTGAGCCCTGACGCTCGCCGGTTCCCCTGTGCTGCCGCCGCGTTTTCGGTGCGATGAGCGTGCTGGAGAACCCCTGGGACGACCTCTGGTTCTACTCGAGCCCCGTGTTCGTCAACTGGTTCTACTCGAACCCCGGGTTCGTCAACGTCCGCTAGATCAGGCCGGCCGGTCCCCCGCCGCCCCCAGCGGCGGGCAACCGACGCGTCTCGGGTGAGCGATCGACTGGGAGGCGGGACTGAGTGGTCCAGGGGTGAGACCGGCCTCCTGAACCACTCAGTCGGCGGCCGCCGGGGCGGCGTCGCGGTCTTGGCCGGGGTGGCGCCAGGACAGGACGACGACGGCGATGCCGCCGCAGACGATGAAGACGTCGGCGAGGTTGAAGGTGGGCCACCAGCCGGTGTGCAGGTAGTCGGTGACCACCTTGTCGCCTGCGCGGTCGATCAGGTTGGCGGTGGCCCCGCCGAGGATCGCGCCGATGGCCAGGGTCAGAGCGCGGCCACTGGTGGCGGCGGTGCGCCAGCCGTAGACGGCCACCGCGAGGGTGATGGCGGCGGTGACCGCGATGACGACCCAGGCCGGGGCCTCGGCGGCGAAGCTGAAGGCGACCCCGGGGTTGTAGGCCAGGCGCAGGTCCAACAGGCCGCCCTCGAGGGGGTTGCCGGCCAGGTTGGACTGGGCCCAGGCTTTCGCGGACAGGTCGAAGCCGGCCAGCGCGGCGGCGGTGACCAGGAAGGTCACGCGCCGCCGCGTGGCGGGGCGTCGCACCGTGGTGGTGGACTGGGCCATGCCCTTTACACTCCCGCGGTCTCGGGAACCGCCTGCTTGGCGGCCGACTTGGCGGCGGCGGGCGCAGGCGGCAGCGGCTTGGCGCGGCCGGCGCGTACGCCGTTGCCGATGACGACGATCTCGGCGAGTTCGTGGACGGCCACGACCGCGGCCAGTCCCAGGACGCCGAAGGCGGCCAGCGGTATCAGTGCGCCGATCAGGGCCAGGGACAGGCCGACGTTCTGCAGCATGATCGCGCGGGAGCGGCGGGCGTGGTCCAGGGCCTGGGGAAGGTGGCGCAGGTCCTCACCCATGAGGGCCACGTCGGCGGTTTCGATGGCCACGTCGGTGCCCATCGCGCCCATCGCGATACCGATGTCGGCGGTGGCCAGCGCGGGGGCGTCGTTGACGCCGTCGCCGACCATGGCGGTGGGGCGCTGCTCGCGCATGCCGCGCACCAGGGTGGACTTGTCCTCCGGGCGCAGGTCGGCGTGGACCTCGGTGATGCCGGCCTGGGCGGCCAGGGCGGCAGCGGTGCGCTCGTTGTCGCCGGTGAGCATCGCCACCTGGTAGCCGGCGGCCTTGAGCCGGGCGACGACCTCGGCGGCCTCGGCGCGCAGTTCGTCGCGGACCGCGACGGCTCCGATCAACGCCCCGTCGTACTCGACCAGGACCGCGGTGGCTCCGGCGGCCTGCATGGCGGCGACGTCATCGGCGAGGGGACCTGCGTCGATCCAGCCGGGCCGGCCCAGGCGTGCGGAGCGGCCGTCGAGGGTGCCGGTCAGGCCGGCGCCGGTGACGGCTTCCACGTCGGCGGCCTGCTCGTGTTCGGGTACGGCGGCCAGGATCGCGCGGGCAAGCGGGTGCTCGCTGCGCGCCTCCAGGGCGGCGGCGATGCGCAGCACCTGCTCGCGGCTCTGGCCGTCGGTGGCGGCGACCTGGACGACCTTGGGCTCGTTGCGGGTCAGGGTGCCGGTCTTGTCCAGCGCCACCGCGCGGATCCGGCCCAGGCTCTCCAGGGCGGCGCCGCCCTTGACCAGGACGCCGAGCTTGCTGGCCGCGCCGATCGCGGCGACCACGCTGACGGGCACGGAGATGGCCAGCGCGCACGGCGAGGCCGCGACCAGCACCACCAGGGCGCGTTCGATCCAGGTGCGGGGCTCACCGAACACGCTGCCGGTGACGGCGATGACCGCGGCGAGGATCATGATGCCGGGCACCAGCGGCTTTGCGATCTTGTCGGCGAGACGCTGGGCGGCGCCCTTACGGGACTGCTCCGCCTCGACTATCTTCACGATCCGGGCGAGGGAGTTGTCCGCGGCGGTGGCGGTGACCTCGACCTCGAGGACGCCGTTGCCGTTGATCGAACCGGCGTACACCTGGTCGCCCTCACCGGCCTCCACCGGCACGGACTCGCCGGTCAGCGCGGAGACGTCCAGCGCCGAGCGGCCGGTGCGGATCGTGCCGTCGGTGGCCAGGCGCTCGCCCGGCTTGACGAGGAGTATGTCGCCGATGGTGAGGGTGGCCGGGTCGATGGTGACCTGGGCGCCGTCGCGCAGCACGGTGGCTTCGTTCGGGACCAGGTTCAGCAGCGCGCGCAGCCCGCGGCGGGTGCGGGCCAGGGAGTACTCCTCCAGGCCCTCGCTGATGGAGTAGAGGAAGGCCAGCATGGCCGCCTCTTCGACCTCGCCGAGGATGACCGCGCCGACGGCGGCGATCGTCATCAGCGTGCCGACGCCGATCTTGCCCTTGGCCAGGCGGCGCAGCGTGCCGGGGACGAACGTCCAGGCACCTGCGGCCAGTGCGAGGGCGTTCAGGCCGAGTTCTACCGACTCCGGCCCGCCGGCCAGCGAGGTGATGAAGCCGGCCAGCAGGAAGACTCCGGCCACGGCGGCCCACTGGAGCTCACTGACCTGCCACAGCCGTTCCGGAGCCGACTCCTCGGCCTCTTCCCCGGTGCGCGGCTCGTCGCCGCTGCATCCGCACGCGTCACCCATTACGCGATCCCTTCGTTCTCAGTACCGGCCGCAGGACGGCCGTAGTTCGGGCACAGCTCAACGGCTTCGCCGGTCGCGGCCAGCAGCCCCTCGGCGGCGGACAGCAGCTCCAGCAGTTCGGGGCGCGCCAGGAAGTACCACGAGGCGCGGCCCTCGGGCCGGGAGTCGATCAGAGCGCAGTCCCGCAGGCACGCCAGGTGCGAGGAGACCGTCGACTGCGCCAGGTGCAGCTCGCTGCACAGGTCCACCACCCGTGCCTCACCGGCGGCCAGCCGCCGCATGATCGCCAGCCGCGTGGGATCCGCCAGACCGCGGAACAGCGCAGCCGCGGCCCCCAACTCGACGCGCGGTTCGGTGGCCGCGCCCCCACTATTCATCGCCATGTGCCGATGATAGCGTAATCGCTAACTGATCGGTCAAGTCCGATGACAGCGGGGAATCCCGCTCCTGTTCGGGGAGGTTGCAATGACGCAGTCACAGGACACACGGCGCTGGTGGGCGCTGGCGGCGCTCGGGGTGGGGGTGCTGACCCTGGGCTTCGACATCACGATCATGAACGTGGCGCTGCCCACGATCGCCACCGAGCTGTCGGTGGGCACCGACGCGCTGCAGTGGATGGTCAACGCCTATGTGCTGGTGCTGGCCGGTCTGATGCTGGCCTGCGGCGCGCTCGGCGACCGCTACGGCCGCAAAAGGCTCATCCAGATCGGCCTGCTGGTGTTCGCCCTCGCGTCGGCCCTCGCGGCCTGGGCCGATTCTGCCGGGGTGGTCATCGCCGCCCGCGCGCTCATGGGCGTCGGCGGGGCCATCCTGCTGCCGATCGCGTTCGCCGTGCTCGCGGTGCTCTTCGCACCCCACGAGCGCGGCCGGGCGGTCTCGGTACTGGTGATGGGCCTGGGCGTGGGCATCCCCCTCGGCCCGATCATCGGCGGATACCTGCTGCAGCACTACTGGTGGGGCTCGATCTTCCTGATCAACGTGCCGGTGGTCGCGATCGCCATGGTCGCGATCGCCCTGCTGCTGCCCGAGTCCCGCGACCCGGCTCCGCCCCGCCCGGACGTACCCGGCGGACTGCTCTCCACGGCCGGACTGGTGGCCCTGGTCTACGGGCTGATCGAGGCCCCCGGCCGCGGCTGGGGCGAGCCCTTGGTACTGGGCACCCTCGCGGTGGGTCTCGTGCTGCTCGCCCTCTTCGTACGGTGGGAACTGCGCACCCCCCAGCCGATGATCGACCTGCGGCTGTTTCGCCGGGCCCAGTTCCTGTGGGGCAGCCTGGCCGGCGTCCTGGTCACCTTCGGCATGCTCGGCCTGCTCTTCGTGGTGCCCCAGTACCTGCAGCTGGTCCAGGGCTACGACGCGCTCGGGACCGGCCTGCGGCTGCTGCCCCTGATCGGCGGCCTGGTGGTGGGCGCCCCGGCGGGAGAAAAACTGGCCGCCCGGACCGGATACCGCCTCCCGGTCACCGTCGGGCTGCTGGTGCTGGCCGGGGGCCTGGCCGTCGGCGCGGCCACCGACGTGGACACCGGATACGGCTTCGTGGCGGGCTGGCTGGCCGTGGTGGGCCTGGGCATCGGCATGGCGCTGTCGCCTGCGATGGAGGCAGTCCTGGGGGCGCTGCCGCCCGAGCGGTCAGGATCCGGTACCGCCATCACCATGACCCTGCGCCAGGCCGGGGGTGCCCTCGGGGTGGCGGTGCTCGGCAGCCTGCTCGCCCAGGGCTACACCGACAAGCTGGCCACGCCATCCCAACTGCCTGTCCCGGCCGCCGACGCCGCCCGTGACTCCGTCGCCGGGGCCCTGGCCGTCGCCGAACGCCTGAACCTGCCCGCGCTGGCCGACTCGGCGAAGGACGCCTACGTCCACGGAATGACCCTCGTCCTGCTCGCCACCGCCGCCATCGCACTGCTCAGCGCCGCACTGACCGCGGCGTTCCTGCGCGGCCGCCCCGCCCCGAGTGCCGACACCCCCGCGGAACACAGCCTGGCGTGACCCGACCGTGAGACCCGGAACGCCGCGGGGCGGGCAGCGGCCCGCAGTGCCCCGGACCGACAAGAGCTGGAGAAATGCACATGCTCATGAACCGAGCCGAGACCCTGCTGGTGAACAGCCCGCCACGCCGGTGGCTACAGCGCCTGTACGAGGCGCCACTGCTGGCCCGGCTCGGCGGGCGGACGCTCGGCGCACACGTCGCGGAGATCGGCTGCGGCTCCGGGTACGGCACACGGCTGATCCTGGATGTCTTCGGCGCAGCCACCGTCGACGCCGTCGACCTGGACCCCGCCATGATCGAACGGGCCCGCCGCCGTCTGGCCCGTTACGACGGCCGGGTCCGGTTGGCGGTCGGCGACGCCACCGACCTGCGCGCCGCCTTCGATGCCGACGACGGCACCTACGACGCCGTGTTCGACTTCGGCATCATCCACCACATCCCCGCCTGGCGGGATGCCGTCGCCGAGGCCGCCCGGGTCCTCAAGCCCGGCGGCCGGTTCTACTTCGAGGAGGTCACCGCGACCGCACTGGCCCGCCCCACCTACCGCGCCCTGTTCGACCACCCCACCAAGGACCGCTTCACCGCGGGCGAGTTCCTGGCCGAACTATCCCGCCACCAGCTGGAATTCGGCGAGCAGTGGCGCACCCGCACCGGTGGCGACTACCTGCTCGGCGTGGCCGAGCGCGGCTGAGACCAGCCCGCTGCCGCAGCGAGGTGACACCAGCCCCGCACAGCGCAGGGCGGTGTATAGGGCCCTTTGCGCCATCCCGGCGATCCCCGCTGTCATCGCGTTTCGCCGATGACAGCGGGGGCACTGGGGGACGCATGACGACGATGAAACTACGCGCCCCCGACCGCGCCACGTTGCTCCGTCTCGCTCGCCGGGGACCCCTCCGGCCCCGCGACCTGCGGCGCTCGCTGGGTGCGGAGACCGCCGCGCGCCGCTGGCTGCTCGGTGCGGTGATGCCGCTGTGGCTGGGTGCCGGGGTCGCTGACTGGTACCAGCACAAGCGCACCCGCATCGAGACCACCGCAGGCCCCCGCGAATCGCTGATGCACTCGCTGATGCTGGCCGAGGCCGGCGTACCGGTCGCCCTCGGACTACTGTGCGAGGTCAACGCCGGCGTCCTGGCCACCAGCGCCGGTGCGCTCGGCGCGCACAGCGCCACGGCGGCCTGGGACGTCCGCTACGCCGACAAGCGGCGCCGTATCGCCCCGGTCGAGCAGCACATCCACAGCCTGCTGGAGGTCGTACCGCTGATGGCCACCAGCCTGCTGGCGGTACTGCACTGGGACCAGGCCCGCGCACTGACCGGCCGTCAGCAGCGCCCCGACTTCCGGCTCCGCCTCAAGAGCCGCGACCCACTGCCGCCGCGCGCACGCGCCGGGCTGCTGGGCGCCTTCGTCATCTTCGGCGCCCTGCCCTACGCCGAGGAGATGTACCGCTGTTGGCGTGCCCGCCCCACCCTGAAGGCACAGCCCACGACCGACGGGAGGGCGGCCGGTCCGCCGCGGACCGGCGACGCCGAGCACCGCGACGGGTGAGCGCAATGGCCGATCTGCCCCCGCCCCCTCGGGGCGGCTGATGAACCGAACGGGTCACGCGCGGCAGGCCACAATCCCATCCCGGCGTTCCTCGCTGTCATCGGGTTTCATCGATGACAGCTGGGGCACCAGGGGACGCATGACGAAGCTGCGCGCACCGGACACCGCCGCCGTGGTCCGCCTCGCCCGGCGGCAGCCCGTCGAACACGAGGACCTGCGGCGCTCGCTGGGCGCGGAGGCCGCGGCGCACCACGGCGCTGACGTGCTGAGCAGCCGAGGCGCGATCGCACGGGACCTGGACACCCCTGCGGAGGACCGGACATGACCGAAGGCCGTGACCATACCCTCGTTCGGCGCGGGCTGGCCCTCGCGTGGTTCATCGTGGTCTGGGACGTGATCGAAGGCGTCGTCGCGGTCACGGCCGGGCTGGTGGCCGACTCGATCGCCCTGGTCGGATTCGGCATCGACTCGGCCATCGAGGTCTTCGCCGCCTCCGTGGTGATCTGGCAGCTCCGCGCCGGACCACGCGCTCGGCAAGGACGGGCGCTGCGGCTGATCGCGCTCACCTTCTACGCCCTGGCCGCCTATGTGGCCTTCGAATCGATCCGCGACCTGGTCACACAGGACAAGGCGGGCGAGTCCCTGATCGGCATTGTGCTCAACGTGGTCGCGCTGATCGTGATGACGCCCATCGCGGTGAGCCAGCGCCGCATCGGACGCGCCCTGGACAACCCTGTCCTCGTGGCGCAGTCGACCGAGACGTGGATGTCCAACGCTCTGTCGATCACCGTACTCGCCGGGCTGGGCCTCAACGCCGCACTGGGCTGGTGGTGGGCCGATCCGGCGGTGGCCCTGGTGGTTGCCGTCCTCGCCGCCTGGTCCGGCCGCGAAGCCTGGGAAGAAGCAAGTGAAAGGGACTCCGAGCCCGTCGCGAGTCCGTGACGAGGGCCTTCCCCTGGTTGACACGGGTGGCTGATCGGCGGGCGTGGGAATCCGGGTAGGGAGGGACCGTGCAACGGATCACGGCGGTGGTGAGCGGCCGGCCGATGGTGGCCTGGCGGGCTTCGGGGGCGAGACCGTCGGTGGTGTGCGTTCACGGTGCCGGAGTCTCCAGCCGGGAGTTCCAGCCGTTCATCAGGGTGCTCGGCCGTCGTCACGACGTGTGGAGTGTCGATCTGCCCGGGTTCGGTGCCAGCAGCGGACCTCCGCGTCCGCTGGGGTTGCGGGCGCTGGCCGACGCGGTCGCTCAGTGGCAGGCCGCCGTCGACCTGGACCGGGTGGTGCTCCTCGGTGGGTCCTTCGGCTGTCAGGTGGCCGTCGACGCCGCCGTCCGGCATCCGGACCGGGTCGCCGGGCTGGTGCTGGTGGGGCGGACCGTCGACTCCGCGGCCCGCGGCTTTGTGCGCCAGCTGATGCGCTGGCTTCGCAACTCGCCCCACGAGCGGGCCTCGATGGCACTGCTGAACCTGGCCGACTACCGCGACGCCGGCGTGCGCCGCGTTGCCGGTGCGTTCGCCGAGTCTCTGCGCGACCGCATCGAGGACAAGCTGCCGCACGTCTGTGTGCCCACGCTGGTGGTCCGCGGAGCCGACGACCGGCTGGTCTCCCAGGAGTGGGCGGAGGAGGTGACCCGGCTGCTGCCCGCGGGCCGGCTGGCCGTGGTACCGGACGCCGGCCACATGGTGCCCTACCGGCAGCCGCATGAGCTGGCCGGTCTCGTCAGCGATTTCCTCGCCGCTGAAGGCGCGGCCCTCGGCGGTGGTGACAAGACGCGGTCGCGGGAGCGGAGGGCAGCGCGGTGAAGGCGTCCCGGGCGGTTGCGGCATTCGACTCCTCCAGCGGGACGCTGCGCGCCCTGTCCCGTTTCCTCGCCGGCCGGGACACCCCGGGCATCGGCCAGGTCCCCGCCGCCTTCGAGCTGCCGCTGTCCGGCCTGCTCGGCGCCCTGAACCGGCTGCCGAGCGCAGCCCAGGAGCGGGCGTACGCGGCCAGCGGCTGGGCCGAGGCCATCCCGCGGCGCAAGGCCGGCGACGTACGCTCCGAGGCGCTGGCCGCCTGGGTCACCGGCCACTACCCCCAGCGCCGCTACCCGGTGATCTTCATCGGATCCGCCAACGGCGCCTTGGTCCACCTGGCCGCGGCCCTCGACGCGCCGTGGCTGCCACAGACGCTGCTGCTGCCCGTGCGCCGCCGTGGTGTCGCACCGGACGACCCGCGCAGCGACCTGGCCGCCGTCAGCGGTGCCGGCCGAGCCCTGCTGGCCGCCAACCCGGACCTCGTCCTGCACCACATGCACGACCCCAACCAGGACCGTCTCATGATCGCCGGAATGACGTACTTCCGCGTCAAATGGCGCCGACTGCCCGAGGCGTACCGTCGATTCATCCACGACCACCTGGCCCCCGGCGGCACCCTCGTCGCCGTCGACTGCACACTGCGCTGGCCCACCACCAGGATCGACGACCGGTACGTGTTCCAGTTCGGCGCCCTCGGCGACGCCACACCCGAGGAATACCACCGGGGCGGCCCCCGCGTCACCGACCTCCTCACCCGCTACGGCGCCCCGGTACGTCACTGGGACCCGCCCGCCCCCGACGGCGAGAGCCCCGAGGCCGAATGGGGCCTGGAACCCGCGCTGCTGAACGACCTCTCCGCCTTCGCCGAGCGGCAGCGGCTCGACCTGGACGTACTGCGCTTCGACACACCGGGACGGCTCAGCCCCGCCATCGCCGACCTCTACCGCTCCTGGTACGCCGACCGCGGCCTGCCCACCGACCGGCTCCTGGTCGAGTCGTTCCTCCTGCTCGACCCCTGGCAGGCGCTGCGCACCGGCTCCGTACCGTACTGGTCCGTCTTCGGCACCGAGGCTTTCCGCACCGGCCTTGAGACATACCTGGACACCACCTACCCGTACGACGAAATCCGGATCCTGCTGTTCAACCACGGCACCGACTCCATCGGCCTGGCCAGCGCGCAGGACTGGCGGCGCACCGCCGCCCGCGCCCGCAAAATCGGTGTCCTGACCGGCGTGAACGCCACCGCATACCCCCGCGACTTCGCCAGCCTTGTCCGCTCGCACCGAGAGCTGACCAAGATCCGCACCCGCTACCCCATGCCACTGCCGCTCGACACCGCCAGCACCGCCGCGACACTCGGCGCCTGGGACGACATCGACTGGCACCCGGCGAAGTGAACGGTGGGTGGTGCCGGGATCGCTCCGATCGAGTTCTCCGGAACTCTCGCCGCAACCGTCAGGCGATCGGGTATGCCACCCACGAGGGGTCTGTGAGCACCGATCCACAGATCTACGGCGCCTGACCCGGGTTCGACGTGATTCCGCAGCTGGAGCGGCGAATTCGGGGTCGAAGTAGCGGATCGTGACATGGCGCTTCGGAGTGCGCCGACGGGCCTCGTTGACTCGTCGGGTCCGCACATGGTCCCCGTACATCGACACGGCTTCCTTGTAACTGAAGGGCACCGCAGGCGCGTGGCTCTCCTTGTCCGCCCACGCCTCATCGCGCACGGCCCGGACAGCAGCAAGCCCCTCGGCCAGGCAGGCGACCTCCTGCGCCACTGGAACCAGGAGAGGCCCGAGCAGCCCGTCGTCACCCCCTACCCCCCTGCCACACCCACGACTATCTCGCACCCGGTCTCCGCGTCACCCGTCCCGAGACCCGCCTGACCATCGGCTGGTGACAACCCGGGACGCGGTAGGCGACAGCGCGCGTCCTCGTCGAGACGAGTAGATCCCCAGATCAACACCAGGGGGCGGCTGCCCGGCTTCTATCGGCCGGGCAGCCGCCCCGGCACACGATTGCGCTCAGCTACACGATCCGTACGGCGCGCTCGCTCCCGAACTGTTCGGCAGCGCACGGACATTCGACGGCGCAGCCAAGACGTCGCGAAGCCGCTCGATCTCCATCCTCTGGGCGGCGATCTGCGACAGAGCCCGCTGCCTGAAGTCAGTGAGACCGCCGATCTGCTCGTCACGCGCGGCGAGGCGTTCCTTCAGCCCGGAGACCTGTTCTTTGAGGCGCTCGATCTGTGCCGCCCGCGGGTCCGGAATCACGCCCGTTTCCCGAAGCTCGGTCAACCGGCGCTCGAACTCCTCCGCCAAGTGTTGGTAGGTGCCAGGCCGCGGCGAGCCGTCGCGGTTCTTCTTGGGATAGAAGCCGGTGCGGGCAACCCCGGCCTGGGTCGCGAGGGTCTTGATGTCGCACTTGCCGCCCGAGGGAACGTCACCGGCAAGGAGCCGGTCCATGACGTGCCGAATGGCCGCCTCGTTGTTCCGCCGGGTCTCGTCGCTGATGCGGGCCACGTCATGCCCCCGTTCCGCAGAGGGCGTCGATCTCGGCCAGCACCCGTTCATCGCGGGCGAGTTCCGTACCCAGCCGGGCCTTCTCCGTCCGCTGAGCGCGCCCGATGGAGGCGATGAAGACCTTCTTGCTCTCGGCGCTGGCCGCCCACACCGGGCGGTGCCCGGCATGATGGGTGGCCTGGGGGCACCGCGCCGAATCGCACATGCCGATCAAGGGCTCTGTCGCCCCGCGGGCGTGGGCCCCTGCGAGCTTGAGGCACAACGCCTTGGACGGATCGAGGAACCAGCAGTAGTTTGCCGGCCCCAGGTGTAGGGACTTGGCCCGCTTGGCGAGCAGGTTCGTCACCTCCTGGTCACTGCGCTTGATGTTCGGCGCCCCGGAGGAATCCAGCTGTTCGTCGACGAACGCGAAGAAGTCCAGGAGGTCGCTGGCGCCAGGCCCCGCAGGCCGGATACCGTTCTGGTAGTCGTGAAATGCGTCCAGGGCGACGCGCATCTTGTGCTCTCGCTCCTCTTGGCCGAACTCGGCCATCAGCACCGACTGGGCCCCACCGGGGCGGTCCGCATAGCCCTCCGTGGTGACCACCGAAATATGCTTGAGATGGATCTTGGCGGCCAGCAAACCACCGGGCCGGTGCGCCATTTCCACCGCGAGGGTTCTCCGTAGCATCCGCAGACTGACCGGCACCTCGGGGATCGGCGCCAGCCCAAGGCGACGGCCCTCTGGGCCATTGACCCAGCTCAGGAACCATTCGTACGGAGTGAAGAAGGAGAGCGACTTGAACAGGTGACCGTCGTTCTTCACCGGGTCAGCGAGCGAGGCGGCTACGCCGGCAGTGTCGTACGCCTGCTTGATGGTCACCCACTGATCGTGTTCACCACCCACCTTCCGCCCCTTGATGACCTTGCCCTTCAGGCGGTAGCGGACGCGGCCCTCGCCGAGCTGTTCGGGAGGCAGGCGGCAGTCGTGGGTCAGCTCAGCCAGTTCGCTCTTCCGCATTCCGGTCAGTGCGGCGAGCGCGATGAGGCAGGCTGTGCGGGCCCGGGAGAGCTGCAGCCGGGCCTCGGTGGTGTTCATCGGCAAGGTCCAGGGGACACTGCCCCGTCCGTCCGCGCGTTCGACCAGGGCGGACGCACGGCCCCAGCGTTTGGACAGGCCGACTTCTCTGACGGCCTTCTCCAGGTGGCCGCGCAGCGTGGGCAGCCACGTGTAGTGGAAGGCGTGCCGTCCAGTCTCGTGGGCGAGGGAGATCAGGTTCACCCGTAGCAGCGGATCGTCCGGAGCCCAGCCGTCCGCCAGCCGCTCGGCTACGACGTGATCAAGGGCGACATCGAACGGATCGCCCTCCTGTATGTGGCGGTCGATGGCCTGCACGACCTCGACCCTCCAGACCGGACGCTCCCGGTTGTTGCGGCCCGGCCGGTTCGGAACCATCTCCTGCAACTGCTGCTGCAGCTCCACGACGTGCGGCGCCAGCACCTCCACCACGTACAGGGCCGCCGCGACGAGCGGTTGGAAGACGTCGTTACTCAAGGGCGGTGTCGTGTTGCCCGTCCTACGGACCATCCCGGCGACGGAGTACGCCGTGCGTCGCCCCCACGGACGGAAGGCCGGCACATAGCCGTCGGCTGCGAACAGTTCCATGTAGTAGCCCAGCTCCTGGATGACCGCCACTACGTCCATGCGGTAGCCGGGGCTGCTGTCGCGGATCACGACGCCGTGCTTGTCCCGTACCTTCTTGCGAAGTTCCAGGTAGGCAGCACAGTGCTGCTGGGTTACCTCCGCGAGATTGTCCACGCCCTGTTCGGTGAGCCAGTTGAGCCAGCCGGCGAGCACGGTCAGCCGCCCGTGCACCGTGGCTATCTGCACGGGTGTTCGGTAGGCGTGGGCAAGTTCCCGCACAGCGCGGTGGTCCGGTGCGAGCCGGGCGAAGATGAACTCCTTCGCGAGTTCCCTCCATTGAGGGTTGAGGATCTCGGTGAAGGACAGGATCCGCGCGTGCCGTGCAAGGTACCGCGGCATCCCGATGACACCGGTGAAGTCCCAGATAGCGTCGTCGAAGTGCGGATGCGGGCCCGCGCCGTGGACCGGCAGACCGGCCGCAGCGCATACGTCTTCGCCTCGAAAGACGGAACGCGAAAAGGCAGCCGGGAGGCCCGTGGGCCGGTGCGGGGTGGTCATATGGTGTGCTCCTCAGGGCGCAGGGGAAGCTCGCCATCGGAATCGGTGACCTCGGCAGTGGCTGCCCGTAGCGCGTGCTCAGGGAAGTACCGGTCAGGGGTCAGGATCTCGTCCAGACGGTGGGCGTACGGGCCGAAGACGGGAATGAACTCGGCGGTGGTCATCTGCTGCCACTGGCGGGAGAAGAACGCCCGTAGCCGCAGCAGGTTCGGCAGATGGCGAGGGGCGAACAAGGCCAGCGGACACAGCAGGCACACCCACGGGCGTGCCGGACAGGGCTTGCCCTTCGGCCCGTGGAGCCCCGACAGCTGATCTCCACATGCCGCGGTGAATACGTCGCGTTCCCCGGACAGGAGCTGCGCCAAGGCGTTGTCATCCAGGCCGAGCCGCTTCATGTGCTCGGGGTAGTTCTCCACCAGGTCGGCCATTTCAGCGGTGGCCAGCACCAAGGGCGGCAGCGCCCGGCGAACGAGGTCCTCCTGCGCCTGGGCGATGATGTCCTCAGCCGCCTCGCGCTGAGCCGGCGTCGTGTTCGTCAGGTAGTGGTCCCCCTCGACGCCGGGGGACCGGTTCGGATCCAGCGTGGACCGGCGGCTGCCGCGCCAGTGTGACCGGTCCTTCAGCGCATCGTGGGTAGTGCGGATGCGGTGCCGGTGAAGGAACAGGGGGCGACCGTCGTCGCCAGTCATCTGCGTGGGGCGCCCGTCCTCGTCGACGGCTTGGCGCCGCTCGACCCAAGCGCATATGGACAGGCGCGTGGCCGGCTTGGCCAGCCATCGCTCTCCTGACCGCGTGCCGCCCGGCGTGAAACGCACCCAGAGCTTGTCGCGCAGTTCCTCGGGCGCGAAGCGGCGGGCCACCGCAGAGTGCTCGATCCACTGTTCCAGCAGGCGAGTGGCCTGACGTGACAGAGCAAGGCTCTCTGCCGCAGTGCGGCCCTTGACGTAGCTGAGGAGGATCTTCTCGTCACCCGCCCACTCGATGTCGTCGAGTCCCAGGTCCGCGATCCCGTCCGGCACGATCCCGGTGTAGGCGCCGAACAGCAGCTGATAGGCGATGATCACGTCCAGGGTCGGGATCAGCGGATCCAGGACCGCGCGAAGACCGCCCCCGTATCTCTGCCGGAAGGGGAACGAGCCGCGGTCTGCCATCTCGGTGACGAGCGGGTCGGGCCCGTCGTGAAGCACCAGCCAGTGATGGGCAGTGCGCTCACGGAGCGAAGCCCCTGGACCGTCAGCTGACGAAGCGTGATCACGGGCCGCGCAGAACGCGCGGAAGGCGCCATCGACCTCGTCCCGGCAGGTACGGATGAGCCGAGCCCATTCGGCCTCGCTGTACGGCTGGTGCGAGCCGTACCGCTCGCCTGTGTTGAACAGCCGGCCATCGACGAACGCGCGCACATCCGGCGCCAGAATCTGATCCTGGTCATCCGCGCAGCGCAACATCGCCCGCAGCGCGCTCTCCTGCGAGGATCGCACCCCTTGCCGCCAGTACCGGGCGAGGAGCGCGCGCGTCAGGTCGGAGGCCCCGCCGGAGAACCCGAACTCGACCAGCCAGTCGGTGAAGCCGCGGACGGCCGTGAGGTAGAGATCGAAGCCTCCCGCACTGTCGACCTGCCCGTGCGGATGGACAAGGTCCGTAGCGCCTTCCAGCAGAGTGCGTGCCAGCCCCGGGAGCTCCACTGGCCGCCGCACGCGTAGGCGACGGCGGTACTCCGACCCATCGCTGAAGATGCAGTGCACACCCAGCGGGTCAAAAGTGACGGTGGCCGGCATCAGACCACCGCCGGTTCGTCGTTGAACTCAGTCTCGAGCTCCAGCTCGACGTCCTCGTTCAGCAGCCCGTACTCCTTGCCGACCCGTCGATACAGGGACGTGAACAGGCGGAGCACGTCCAGACGGTGGAGGTACGATTCCGTGGTCAGTGAGCTGGTATGTCCGAGCAGATCGCGCAGAATCAGCAGCGGTTCCTGGGTCCGCAGGTAGTGCGCCAGGGCGGCATCGTCATCGGTGTCGCGAATCTGTCGAGCAGCCTGCTCGTACCAGCCGCGCATCAGCCGTGCCATGGTCGCCATGGCCATGGTGTGTCGTAGCCGGTGGGGGTTGACGTGCGGGAAGCGTGGCTCGTATCGCTCGCGGATGCGGTCGGAGGTTCTGGCGAAGACCGTGGACCATCCGGTGAACGGGCGTCCCTGGCCCCACACTGACAGCAACATCGAACCCCCCTCCGGAGCGACCAGACGCCGCCGCTCGTCAGGGCCGAGTGAGCTCCATTGCACACGGACCCCGTTGACGCGTCCGCCCCGCTGGTCGGCGTCCGTCACGAACAGCGGCTCGCCCCAGCGGGCCGGCGGACGCCACGACGATCCGAACGTCGCCGCTGCTCGGTCGAGGGCGATGTAGGAGTGCAGCTCAGCCAGCGAGTCGTAATCGATCCACGATTCGCGGTACTTGCTTCCCTTGGTAATCCCGGACGGGACCGGGAAAGAGACCGGCACCGCAGTCCGTCGCGAGGGAAGCAGGGGCACCTCGCAGACCAGCAGATACGTGTACTCCTGACTGCGTAGTCCGCTGGAGACGATCATTCGACCGACCGCCGAGTTCCGGGCCAACTCCCGTCCTCGATAACGAAGATCTCGCTCGCCGTCGGGACTCAAGCCCGCCAACCCCTTCAGGAACATGTCCGTGAAGTCGTCGTCGAGATACTTGATCGTCACATGAGGCTTCGCCTGGCGCCGCCGTGACTGGTTTACCTGTCCGCGACGGACTTGTCCCTTGAAGGCCCAGACCGCCTGCCGGTACGTGAACGGCTCGGAGTCGGCGTACTCCTCATCCTTCGCCCACTTGTAGAACCCCGCCAGAATCGCCATGTTCTGGTTCCACGTGGACGCCTCGAAACGATGCTCGATGGGGCCCTGGGCCCGATAGACGGAGTACGCGCCCAACGCCGCCTTCAGACGACGCCGCGTGTCGAACAGGGCGACCCCGTGCCCGGATATGAACTCCAGCCACTCACGCACCGTACGCACGTAGTAGGGCCACGAATTTGGAGATGGGCATCCATTCGCTGGCAGCTCGCAGGCCCAGCAGTTGATCACGGTGGTGGGACGGACACCGCTGCTGTCTTCGAAGAGAAGGTCGTCGTCGAACAGTAACGGCATCCCCTCCGGGATCGCCGGCCTGAACACAAGTCCCCAGGACTTCCAGCCTGCTGATGAGTACGTCGATTGGTGCATGGCCGATGAGTATCAATGCAACCCGGCTGACTGCAACAAACAAACGAGCAGGTCAAGCGGTACATCAGAAGGTAAGCAACACCGTCGTTAAGCGGGAACAAGCAGGTACAGGGCCCACAGGGTGTTGAGGAGTGCCAGGGCGGCCGAGGTGGTCGCGTTGACCAGGGTCAGCGTGCGCAGCCGGTGGTCACGGCGTACGTACCGCAGGCCCTCACCGATCTCGGCGTGCAGACGGTGGCTTCCTGCCCGCGCCCGGGTGGTCTCACGCGTCTGGATACGGGCGGTGCACCAGGCGCTGACGAGGTAGGAGCCGACGTCACCGAGCAGTGCCCGGGCCGGTCCGAGGAGCGCGGTCAGGGTGGCGCCGAGGTTGCTGCCGGCGGTGGCGGCGACGGCGAACAGGGCGCCGATACGGCTGTTGCTCCGTTGGATCAGGGACCGGTCGACCAAGCTGGGCAGGAGACTGATGGCGGCGGCATCATGCAGCACGCCTGCCGCACCCTGCACCGCAGCGACCACCATGAGCTGAGCCAGGGACAGTCTGTCCAGCGCCGCCGCTGCGGGCACGCTGGCCAGCACGACGGCGCTGACCAGATCGCCGGTGATCATCTGCTTCCGCTTGGAGCGCCGGTCGGCCAGCGCTCCGGCGTGCAACGCCAGAAGAGCGGGCGGGAGTTGGCCCATGAACGTGATCCAGGCAACCTGGGCAGGGCTGGCATCCAGTTCGAGGACAGCCAGCACGGGCAGGGCCATTGCGCTGATCGAGCTGCCGGCCACGCTGGCGGCCTGGCCGGTCAGGTATCGACGGAAGTCCTGGTGCCGCCACAGCGACGTCCCTCCGGCCGACGAGATGGGGTCACACAGGGAGGACATGACGTACCCCCTCGGCTCCCGTCGGGCGCACGCCCGGCACGACCGTGGCTGCGTGATCGTGTTGCTCGGGCATCCCAGGCACCGCGGTGTCCACGCCCGGGTCGCTGCCTCGGATACAGCCGCTGAGCAGAAACCCCTTCCGCCGCAGTAGGGGGGCGTCAGATGGAGGTTGGCCGGTCAGCACATCGGCATCCGGACGGGCAAGCATGGCGGTGTGCTGTGTGCTCACGGCGGCGGACAGGTCTGTGAGCACGCTGCTCTTGCGCGGGCGTGTGTTCATGCGGGTGCCTGCCGCTGTTCGTCATCGTCCCGGGCATCCGAGGAGACCTGGCACGACAGCAGCTGTCGGAACAGACCCGGTTGCTCGGCCAGCTCTTCGTAGGTGCCCTCCTGCACGATCCTGCCCTCGTCGAGCACGACGATCCGGTCGGCTACGGCGACGCTGGTGATGCGGTGGGTCACCAGCAGTACCACCCGGTCCCGGGCAAGACCCCGTAGCCGCTGGAAAATCCGGTACTCGGCAAGCGGATCGAGGTTCGCGGTCGGCTCGTCAAGGACCAATAGCCCCGCCTGGCGGAAGAACGCTCGTCCGAGAGCGATGCGCTGCCACTGGCCCCCGCTCAGTTCCTCCCCGTTGAGCCACTCGCGGGCGAGAAGGGTGTCCAACCCGGCGCCGAGCTTGTCGACGACCTCGTCGGCGCCGGCGGCCTCACACGCCTCGCGTACCGCCGCGTCCCCACGCGCCGTGGGCTGCCCGAGGGTGATGTTCTCCCGCACCGTCAAAGGCCAACGCGCGTAGGTCTGGGGTACCAGGGCCACCTGCTGCCACAGCGCCTGCGGCTCGGCGTCGCCGGTAGGAACGCCGTCCCACAGCACCTGCCCGTCGGTGGGCAGGTAGAGGCCGCTGATCAATTTCGACAGCGTCGACTTACCCGAGCCGTTGAATCCGACCAGGGCGGTGACCTCGCCCTGGCGCAGGGTGAGCGTCACGTCGGACAGAGCGTCTTGGTTCTTGCCCGCGTACCGGTGCGTGACCGACTTGATCTCGATCTTCTTCGGCGGCCCCGGGCGATGCGTGCCCCGGCGCATGCGGAACCCTCCGGCCTTGTCCAGGAAGCCGCTCCAGTCGTCCATGTACAGGCCCGTGCGCACGGCGCGCGCCCCTACCGAGACCAGACCGCGGACCGACTGGCCCACCGTCTGCAAGGCGAAAACAGCCGTCCCGGCGTGTCCGACGCTGATGCGGCCTGTGGCCAGCAGCCACACGACCGCCGCCCATACGACTGCCGAACCCACGCCGCCGCACAGCGCGCCGATCAAGGACATGCGGGCCCCCTTGTCGGCGGCGGCGCGGTCCTCGCGGTTGATCCGTGCGACCGTCTGCCGGTACCGGCCGGAGAGGAAACCGGCCATGGTGCCGGCACGGATCTGGTCGGCAGCCTCCTTGGTGTAGATGTGCCAGCGCAGGATCGACAGCATCCGCAGGTCGCCGTTGCTGCGCAGATTTGCCAGGTATCGCACCCGTGCGGCGCTGACCTGTGCCAGGGCCTGCGGCAGGCTGGCGGCGACTAGAAGGGGGAGAAGGACCCAGTGCACGCCGGCCAGCACGATCGCGCCAGCGACGAAGGAGGCCGACGAGGCGATCAGGTCCTGCCCCTCGTCGATCAGGTCCCCGGTGACTTGCGCCCCGCGGTCGGCGGCTTCGCGGTCGTGGTTGAAGTCGGGCTCGTCATAGGCGCACAGCTCCACCTCGGCGCAGCCGGTGAGCAGCATCTGCTCGGCCTCGCGCGACATCAGCGGGCCCAACCGGGAAGACAACCAGGAGACGGTGATCCCCAGAAGGGCGCGTGCGCCGGCGGTGCCGGCCAGCAGGGCCACAGAAGGCCACGCCTGAAGGAGCCGCTGGTAGACGTCTCCACTGGTCAGCAGGGCGGTCAGGGTGCCGCTGATGGCGACCAGGCCGAGGGCTTGCATCACGCCGGTGACGGCCTGGCAGAGCAGGAGACCGATGGTCGCTCGGCGGTCGACCCGCCACGCGAGAGCCAGTGACCGGCGTACCAACTGCGGCAGCCGCCGGGCCATATCGCGCATCCTGATCGAACGGCCGGCCGCTTCACGGCTGCCCGTCAGATCGACGTACCGCATCTGCGGCTCCCTGGCAGCCGTTTCCGATGGCTCATCCGGCTCGGCTGTAGAGGACGCGTCGGGCCCGGTCGTCGGTCCGGGAGGCAACGAAGAGGGTGTGGACTCCAGCGGGGCGGTGCGCGGCCCCGGGATGTTGTCGGGTGATGCATCGGTGGGCTCACTCATGCTGCCCACCTCGTATCCGGTCGTGCTGCGCGCTGGGCGGCGGCGTCAACTTGCCGCCCGGATCGAGCGGAGCGCGGGACAGCCGGCATAGGACGTTCGAATGCGGCGAAGGGATTCGCAGGGACGGGCACAGGGTTCACGGAGTCCTCCGGATGGACGCACGAGGGGTACTGGTGCTCTAACAACGGCCCCCGGACGGGTCTGTCACGGGCAGATCTGGGGCAGATAGTGGACGGATGTTCCATTGGATTGCAGGGGTCAAGCGGGCCTTGTCGTGGGTCGCGCCTGTGTCGCTCGAACAGCTGGGATCACCCTTTCGAGGTGTTGCGGGGGATCCCGTCGCGCGGTGCGGGCATGGCAACCAGGAGCAGCGGCGGCGGTGGCGTCCGCTGCTCTCGACCTGGGGTGGGTCAGGTTCCGGTCTGCTCCAGCGCCGCGTTCCATGCGGTGAGGGCGTCGGGGCCGGAACGCAGGAGCGGGGCGACAGGATTGGTCAGGTACTCGTGCTCGACGAGGTAGAGGCCGGCGGTGCCGGCGTAGCCGGGAAACAGTTCGTTGAGGCGGGTCATCACGGTCTCCGGCGCGGCGTCGTCAGCGTTGAGGAGGCTGCGCGCAAGGATCTTGCGGTTCCACACGTCGATGCCGAAGACGGCAGGGTCGCGGGAAGCGTGGGAGGCAATTACCGCGGCGGTGTAGGGGCCCACTCCTTTGATTTCCTGGACGGCCTCCATTAGGTTTCCGGCGGCCTTGAGGTCCTCGGTGCTGTGGTCGCGGAAGTAGGCCGCGTAATGCGGAAGGCTTTTGGCGCGAAAGCCCAGCCGGTCCCGTTCCTTCAGCGTCTCCGGCGAGACGTGGGCGATCTCGTCTGGGGTGAACCAGGCCCGCAGCGTGATCCCGTCGAAGTGGACGAGACGGCCGTAGTGGACCAGCAGGTTGCGGGTCATCTGGGCGGTGCGGCCGATGGTGACGTTCTGCAGCAGCAGGGCGATCACGGCGATCTCGAAGTGGTCCTCCGGGCACGACTGCCGCATCCCGCCCAGGGCTGCGAGTGCCTCGCGCATTGCGGGCACACGGGACGCGAGTTCCGCGAACGCCGCCTGGTCTTCTTCCAACCCGTATGAAGAGATGAGCCGGCGCGTCAGCTCCTCGCGGTAGGCGGGCTTGAAGTCACCGTCGGTGTAGATGTCGGCGATCACGGTGCGGTCCTCGGCATGCAGCCGGACTCCGACCACGAGGTCGCTGACTCGGAAGGTACGCCAGCTGCAGGACTCGGTGTGTGCTTCGAGGCCGGTGGCGTAGTGGGACGGCTTCCAGAAGGTGTGCAGGGCGTTGAATGGGCCGTCGCCGGTGACGGGCAGTTCGAGGGTGTCGGTGTGGTCGAGGGTGCGGGGGTTCCCGTCATGCTCCTGGGTGGCGGCCGTGGGTCGCAGGGGGCCGCCGAACAGCTCGTGTTCGGCGTCGGAAACCTGCGGATCGGCCATCGTGACCGGGCCGAAGAAACTCTTCACCGGGCGCCTCCCGCAGGCCAGTTGATGGCCCGGTAGGACGGGCCGTGGGTGAGCATGTGGAAGATGGTGGGGGTGTAGGGGTGACAGTCCGGCGACGGTCGTTCCATCGGCACCCAGAAGAGCCCTTCGTGCTTGTGTGGCTTGGCGTTGTACGGCTCACCCGTCCACGACTGCGCCACGAACACGGCGGTGATCCGGTCCAGGCCACCGTCGGTGTCGTGGTGGTGGATTAGCCCGCAGAACTCCTGCTGATCAGCAGTGATAAGGACCCCCACCTCCTCCATGGCCTCGCGTCGCGCAGCATGGTCGAGTGGTTCGCCGACTTCCAGGTGGCCGCCCACGACAGTGAGCTGTCCCGGTGCGAGGGCGGCGTCCAGTGCGCGGCGTACGCACAGGGCGGCGCCGTTCGTACGGAGCAGGACCTGTGCCACGTCGGCGATCAGAGGGTGAGGCGAGTCGCTCACGGGCGGCCCTCCTGTACCAGGCGTTCTACGGTGTGCCGACCGTTGGTCACGAGGGCACCGTCGTGCCGAAAGCTATAGGTGAGGACGGAGGACGGGAGAGGTGTGGGCTGCGTCATGCCAGGTACCTCGTATCCGGTCGTGACCCGTCGGCGAGCAGAGCTGCGCGACCGGAGGTGAGGCGAAGGCTGGCGCCCGAGGAGGTAGCGGCATTTTCGAATGCAGGATGAACGAGCCCAGGGCGGCGTACGGGATACATGGGGACTCCTCGGGGCGAGATGCGGACAGGTGATCGGGTAACGGCGGTCCTGCAGTAGCCGTAACGGGTGGAGGGGGGCGAAATCTAGAACGTGATTTCGAATACCGGGCTCTCTCCTTGTGTGGTCGGGTGGGGCGGATTGTGATGCAGTGTTCGATCACTCATGTGGGTTGCGGTACCTCCTGCGGGGGATTGTCGGGGGGCGCTTGGTCGGTCATTCCGTGGCCAGGTCCGGGCGGAGGGCGACGGCGTCGCGGAGGAAGCTGCGCTTGGAGTAGAAGGTGTGCTCGGCGGCCCAACCGTGACTGGCGAGGTACTCGCAGAGCCAGCTGTCGATCCGCTTCATCTCGATGAGGATCTCGTCCTGGTCGTGGTCGAGGATGCTGCGTGAGCGGAGGTACTCCAGCTCGCACTGGGAGAGCACCACGTCGGGGGCCGCCAGGAGGGCGCAGCGGTCGAGGAAGATGCCGTAGACGTGGCCGGTGCGCAGCGACTCGCACTGGATGTCGTAGCGGACGCGCTGGAAGGGCGGCATGGCCCGGACCTGGAGGTTCAAGTCTTCGCGCAGGAACGTCTCGAAGCGGTCGGGGGTGATGTCGAGGCCAGGGGTGAGTTCCTCGCGGCGGGCGAAGGCGTCCTCGGTGAACCACTTTCGCTTGAGCACGTGCCCGGCGGTGACGGTGGGGATGAAGGAGGCGTAGCCGATCTCGGGCTCGGGGCCGGTGACGTCGAACAGATGGTTCTCGGTGTGGTGGATCTGGAACTCTTCCCGGTACTCCGGACGGCAGCCTTCCAGCTTGCCGTCGCGCAGTGCCTTGAGCAGTTCCATGGACGCGGACCAGATGTCCGGTGCCGGGGCGAGGGTGTACTTGAACTCCAGCTCAGTGCCGGAGAAGTGCTTGCGGAAGTACCGCAGATGATTGTTGAGCGCCGTGCTCGACTCTGCGTGCGCCGTCAGCACGGGGTCGAACCAGCGCAGTTCCTCGACCGGGCCGTGGCCTACTGGGTCCCGGGTGGTGCGGACGAAGCAGGCGTCCTCGGGGTGGAAGCGGATCTGCGCGTACGCGTGGTAGCCGCCGCCGGGGTGTTCGGCTAGGTAGCACAGCGGCACCAGGCCGGGGGCGGCTTCGGTGCCGACCAGGCCGCGCAGGGCGGGGCCGGCGATGGCGTCGGGGAACAGTTCGCCGCCGTCGATTCTGGCCGCCGCGAGCCGGGTGCCGCCGGGGTACAGCGCTTCGGCCGGGCAGGGCCCCAGCGCGTTCCAGCGGACGATCACGGTGGTGGCCGGCCGGCATACCTCCTGTGGTGGCACCCGTACGAGCACGATCGGCTCGTCTGGTCGCCGTGGCGCGGTGCGGTTGAGGAGGTGGACGCCTCCGAGGACGACCCATGCTCCGCGGTACGAGGGCTGCTCATCGGGCACGCTGGTCTCCTTCGTGTGAAGCGGGTGCCACGGGTGATCGCCCTGCAGCCCGAAGGGGCCACCGGGTCGGCCGGGCATCCCCGGATGGCTGCCTGCTCGCCGCTGCGACGTCCGGCCGGTTTGTCGGCCTAGGGTGGGGCGGGTGAGTCATGGTGAAGTCGGTCAGGTGATCTTGGACGAGGCTGTTGCGGATGCCCGCCTCGCCGCATGGGAGTTCGACGGTGCACGGGACTGGCTGGAGGAAGCCCGCCGGCATCCCATGGAGCCGCTGGCGGCCGAGGTGTGGGTCACCGACCCTGCTTTCGAGCACGTCCTGCTGGTCAAGCACCGCGTGCGCGGATGGGTGCCGCCAGGTGGCAAGGTGGAGCCGGGCGAGGCGCCGCGTGCGGCGGCGGCACGAGAGCTGCTGGAGGAGACCGGCCTGCGCTGCGAGCTGCTGCCCGAGCCCGCAGCCGTGGCGGTGCGTTCCTACCGGGCCGACTGGACTCCGACGCTGGGCCTGTCCTACGCCGCGATCGTCGGACGCGACGTTCCGCTCGCCGGGGAGCAGAACCAGCCGGCGGCATGGTTCTGTCTGGACACAGGCTGGGACAGCGTCTTCCCCGAGGACCGCGAGCGGATCCGTGCGCACGCTCGCCGTCTGGCAGCGGGCCGGGCGGTCGGCTCCCGCTGAGGCAGGCCCCTGGCCGCCGTTCACAGGACGGCCTCGATCTGGTCGAGGTCGGCCGAGGGAAGGGTGACGAGCTCAAGGTCGTGCAGGAAGCGGCACCACACCGGCTCCAGGCCGGGTTCGCGCTCGAACTCCTCACGGTCCAGGCATCCGTTGGCGTGCGCGGCGGTCCGCAACGCGTGCTGCTGCAGCTGGGCCGGGTGGATCCACCGAGGGGCGCGGACCTCCCGGGGCGAGGGGCACAGCGACCCGGAAACCTCGGCCTGGAAGATCCACCAGTGGTGGCCGACCGGACCGCTGGGCGTGCGGTGGCAGTGGTTCGGCCGCCACTGGTCCAGCAGGAGGTGCAGGTGGGTGACGGTAAGACCGACCTCTTCGGTGACTTCGTCGCGGGCGGCCTGCTCGGGGCCGCCATGCTCGTCGACGTGGCCGGCGACCGGGGCGATTCCGGCCGGAGGAATCGCCCGCTCGAACACCAGCAGGCCGCTCGGGGAGGAGATCAGTACCCCGACGCTTGCGTGGTCACAGAGGCGGGCCCCGCCGTCGGGAGCCGGGGCGGCCGGGGTCATGCGGTGGCCTCCGGCCGTTGGGCGACGACGACGAGCCAGCTCGTCACGGCCGGGGCGTCGGGGGTTGTCATGGCGTAGGCGGTGTCGAGGAGATGCATTCGCTGGGCGTGGGTGAAGTCGCCCTCGGGCCGCGCGAAGACGGGGATGGACAGCCACGCCTTCTTCTCGGCCATGGTGCTGTGCTGGGCGGTGACCTCTGTGCCGACGACCGTCAGTCCGGCTGAAGTCAGCTGCTCGGTGACTGTTTTCATCGGCAGCTTCGGCGGCCTGTCCGCGTCGCGCGGCGGTGGGGTGTATCCGTGAGCCTCAGCGGCTACTTGGCGGATGAGGGCGTTCAGGGTAGGTCCGGTGCGGGTGGACAGTTCGTCGGGGTGCCGGACGCCGGCGAAGCCACCGCCGATGTTGAAGACGAAGCGCCCGCCTGGGCGCAGGATGTGGGCGACGGCCGCGAACACTGCGGCGGTGTCGGTCTTCCAGATCGCGGAGTTGCACACCACGGCGTCGGCGCTGCTGGCGTGCAGGTGGTCGGCGAGCCGTTCGGCCGGGGCAGTGATCCAGGTCAGGCGGGCGTCGGTCAGGGTGCGGCGGCCGACGCGCTGCATCGCGGCGGCGTTGTCGACGGAGACGACCCGGGCGCGGGCCGGGATCAGGTCGAGGATCGCGCGGGCGGTCGCGCCGGCGCCGCCGCACAGGTCGACCACCAGGCTGGCGTTGGCCAGATGACCTCGGCGGGCAAGGTCGCGGCTGGTCGCGTCGTACATGGGGTGGGCGCGGGTGAAGGCGTCGTACGCCTCGGCGTTGCTGTCCTCGTCCCAGCCGAGGATGGCGTCCTGGGGTGCCATGTTGTGTGGCCTCGCTTCTCAGGGCGGCCCGGCAGTGCAGGCCGGGCGTTCGGGCAGGGTCAAAAGAGCGCGGACTGTACGGCGGCGGGCGGTGAGGAGAACTGTGCGCCGAGGACGATGCGCCGACCCTTGAGGGTGCCGAGGTCGAGCAGGTAGGGCAGTTGTTCACCGTCGCCGTCGAGGGTGGCGAGGACCTGGGAGCCGAGGCAGGAGAGCACCGTCAGCCCGTGCTCACCGGAGCGTGGGTCGTGCGGGTACAAGGCGCGCCCGGTCTCCGGCGTCCGCAGCAGGTCGCCTTCGCTGGGCGGCGTCCACGGCTCCGGTGTGGCCGGGACGTTCAGGCCGCTCAGGGCCTCGGTGGCGCGGTCGAGGTGCCGCTGGTGCGCGGCACCGGCCGGGGCGAGGTCGCGCAGCTCGGCCAGGGCCGTCAGCTTGGCCGCGGCTCGCACGGTCTGCGTCAGGCCGAGGTGGCGGGTAAGGGCATCCTCCAGGAACCGCACGGCGCGGCCGTCAGCACTCCGGGCGAGGTAGGTAGCGATCAGGGCACCCTGTTCGTCGAGGCGGGAGCGCTTACGGGGTTCGGCCGCGGTGCCGATCTTGGTGGTGCCGTCGGCGAACGTCGCCAGGTACAGCCAGTGCGGCTGGGCCATGTACGCCGCCAGGGCGTCGGGAACATGCCCGCCGGAGTGGAACCGGTGGGCGAAGCGGAAGTCGTCCCGCCCGGCGCAGGCCGGGCACTGTCCGCCGGCCTCGGCCGGGGCCCGGTCAGGGCAGGCGACCGCCTCGACGCGGACGCGGTCGGCGAACCGGTACCGGCCGGTGCACCACCGGCCGGTACCGCTCACCTGGTAACTCAGGCGCCTGCCCATGACCGGGGCGTAGACGAGTGGTCCGCCGGTCACGGGGGCGAGCAGAAGACGGGGGTCTGCGCTCGCCCAGGTGATGCCGTGACAGACGTATGTCCCGCTGGCGGGCAGGGCCTGGTCCATGGTGCGTTCCTTGTCGATCGGGGAGGGAGGGCCGGTTTAGACGGTCAGGCGCAGACGGTCGGCCAGGGCAGCGGCGGCGGCCTTGAAGACCTGGTCTCGGTCCAACTGGGCGACGTCCAGCGTCAGCCAGGCGCCGCGCTCCGCCTGTTCGCGCATCTGGTCCAGGACGGTGTCCTGGTAGCGGATGAAGTCCTCGTCACCGCCGCCGGCGTGGCCGGCCTCCAAGGAAGTGAACGAGCCTTTGCGGACGAGAGCCTCGCGGGCACCGATGTTCAGGAAGAACACCAGGTCCGGCTTTGTGAGATGCGCGAAGACCTGCTCGCACAGGCGGGGGGAGACCTCGGGGTTGACCGCGTACCGAGCGAGGATCTTGTGGTGCGCGTTGTCGAGGATCACGTGGGTTCCCGCGGCGAGGGCCGGCTGGATGACGAGCCGGTCCTGCAGGGTGTACCAGGAGGCCAGGGCAAGCAGCCAGTAGTGGTCGCCGCATGCCTGGGCGACGCCGGCGTCGCGCCGGTAGACCAGCTCGTTGAGGCGGTCGAGGTAGGCGGACAGCTCCGGGTCCCGGCGGACGTCGGTGCTGTGCTTGCCGATGAGGACTGCCGTGTGGCCGGCGTCGTTGAGGGCCTGGTGCAGGCGGGCGGCGAGGGTGGACTTGCCGGCCCCGTCACCACCGACGAAGGTGATCAGCTTCCCGGCTGCGGTGGTGGTCGGCGCGTTCGCCGTCATCGGGATTCTCCCAGGGGGTGGGTCGGGCTGGCGGTCAGGCGGCCGGTGATGATGGTGCGGATGCGGTCCACCAGGACGGCGCGCTGGCGCAGGACGTCGCTGTGCCGCTCATTGGACAGGTCGGCGGGATAGTGGGTGGCGAGGTTGTTGGAAATGACGTGGAGGTAACCGAATCTGATCCCCGCCTGGCGCGCCGCCGCCCCCATGGGGCCGATCTCCGGGTCGACGAAGGCGTACGAGGCGGTGTGCTGGGCCAGCCAGTCGCGGTTCTCCAGCAGGATCGACGGGGAGGACACGTGCAGGCCGCTGCGCACCCCATCGTGGGCGGCGGCGTAGTCGCCGAAGAAGTCGTCCCAGCTCACCAGCGCCCCGCGTACCAGGCTGGTGTTGCCGGTCGCCAGCCAGGCGTTCGGTTCGACGCCGGGGGTCAGCGAGCCGACCTTGCCGACGTAGACGACATCGCCTGCGCCGAGTTCGGCAAGGCGCGCGACGACCCGTCCGGCCACGTCTCCCCAGATGCTGTGGAGGAACCCGAGGTAGACCACGCGACGGTCGGCGACGTCGAGGCGCTGCCACGCGTAGCCGGGTCCGCGGGTCCACACTCCATTCTCGGGAGCAAGGTACTGAAGGCCCCAGCCGACGATCACCAGATCGCCTTCCAGTTCCAGGTCGAGCGTGTCGAGCGCCGCTCGGCACTCCTCCTGCTCGGGCGGCTGATAGGTGACGGTATCGGCGGGGCGGCCGGTCATGGCCAGGTACGTGGCGATTATCAGGGCGTAGTGCTGGACGTAGTCGGCTCCGGGGAACGCCTTGACGACGAGGTCACGGCCGTGGATCTCTGCGGTGGGCCGTTCGATGTTGAACAGTTTCCCTGTCTTCTCGTACCGGGAGACCACCGCCTTGCGGTCGTAGCCGCCGATGACGCGGATGCTGTCCCAGTCCTGGTCCTGGATGAGGTGGTGGACCTTGATCTCCAGGTAGCGCAGCAGCCTCGCGTGGGTCATGGTGTGCCCGGCTGGCTCGATCGGGGCGGCGCGTAGGAGTCCGGGGGTCCGGTCGGCGAGTAAGGGCGTCATCGGTGCTCCTCGGCGATCGTCACGGTGCTGCCGGCCGCCGCGCGAACGACGGAGATGTTCTTCCGGATGAGGTCGAACCGGTCTTCGGGGATCGGGCCGAGCTTCTCGATGCGGGGCGTGGAGGGCTTCTCGTACGGCCCTTCGGGCAGCAGGGCGACGCCCATCGCGCCGAGGATGACCGGGGCTGCGCCGTCCACGGAGGAGATCCACTCGTGCTCGCGCTGCTCGATCAGCTCCAGGTGCCCGGTCCGGCCCAGACCGAGCAGCCGGTAGATGAGCAGATCGTCGACCAAGCCGCGATCCTGCAGGTAGGCGGTCGCCAACCAGCGGGTGCGGCACAGTTGCTCGTCGGGATCCGGTCGACGCGAGGCCGGCAGGGCGATGGCCCCGGCCCAGCCGCTGGTCACGAAGGCGTCGTAGGTGCGCAGCCACTCGTCGTCGTCCGCGGCGTGCAGGACCGCGCACAGCCGGAATGCGTCGCCGGACAGCTTCCGGATCTCTCGCGCGGCCTTCTCGCTCGCCTTCAAGGTCGCGGCCCCGTCCCGCATGACGTCCGGCAGGATGATCTCCCTGGCGGACACCGCCAGCGCGGCTTCGACGAGGCTTTCCGCCGGCAGGGCGTAGCCGAGGTCGAAGAGCCCGTTGTCGACGATGATCTCGGCGCCGCGCTCGGCCTCGCGAGCGAAGAAGGCCCGGTAGCACTCGTCGGACAGCACGTGCTGGGCGGCCACGTGGTGGACGCGGGCCGGCTCCTGGGCGACGAAGTTCTTCAGGTAGGCAGGCGGAGCGATGACGGAGAAGTCGATGCCCGCCGTGGTGATCACGACGCCCCCCACAGGCCGGTGGTGAGGGTGAGGAACTGCTGGGAAAGGACGGGGTCGGTGCCGAAGCGCCCGCCCGAGTGCACCGTGGTGGTGCGAGCCTCCTCCATCCGTACGCCCCGCATGCTCATGCACAGGTGCACGCCGCGCACGGCGACGGCGATGTCCTCGTGTCCGATCACGCCGTTGAGGTATTCGGCGACCTGGCGGGTGAAGCGTTCCTGGACCTGCAGTCGGCCGGCGAAGTGCTGGGCGATCCGCCCGAACTTCGACAGGCCCACCACCTCGCCATCCGGCACGTATCCAGCAGTGACCTGCAAGTTCATGGGCAGCATGTGGTGCTCGCAGAGCGACCACACGCTCATGCCGCCCACGATGACCAGCTGACCACCCAGCTGGGACTCGGTGAAGCAGGTGGCCGTTTCGGCGCCGTCCGGGGACAGGAAGGCTCTCCACCAGGCCGCGACGCGGTCCGGGGTGCCGGTCAGCCCCTCGCGGGCGGGGTTCTCGCCCAGCTCGACCAAGAGCTGGTGGATCAGGCCGGCGACCCGGCCGGTGTCGATGACCGTAGCGGGCCCGGCGACGGCAGCCGTCGGCGCCGCCGCAGGGCTGGCGATAGAGGTCGTCATGGGCGTCTCTCGTTTCCGGGGACTGGGGAACGGATGGGGCGTGCGGTCAGCGGCCTCGGGCGTCCGCGAAGGCCAACACGTGAAGGCGGGTGGTGAAGTGCCAGTGCCGGGCCGCGACCCCGTCCGCGAGGACCCGGGTAGTCGCGGTGATCACCTCGGGGGTGGTGCCCTCCGGCATCACCCACACCGGCGTGAGCCGGTGGGCGTCGGCCAGCTCGGCGATCCGGTCGAGGTCGTCCACCGTGGAAGCGACGAACTTGAACGCCGCCCGCCCGGAGGCCACAAACGCCTCCAGCGCAGCTGGCACGATGCTCTTGGTCTCCTTCACGCCGAAGCTGGCAAGCTTGGGCGAGACGTTGAACCGGACCCCGTCGGCCGCCAGCTCGGGAGTGGGCGCGATAGTGCCGTTCGTCTCGAACTCGATCCGCTTGCCGACTGCTATCAGTCCCCGGATGAGAGGCACCAGTCGCGCCTGCTGAATCAACGGCTCGCCGCCGGTGATCACGACCAGCTCGACCGGTGAAGACGTGGCCCAGGCCACCAGGCCCGCGACGGATTGCCTCGTCGACTCCTCGTGCGGGTCGAACCGAGACCAGTCCCAGGTGTACTTCGTGTCGCATCTCGTGCAAGTGAGGTTGCACCGGGACAGGCGGATGAACAGGGCCGGGTGTCCGCAGCTTGGGCCCTCGCCCTGAAACGTCGGCACCTCGGTACCGAAGCACTCCGCGACGATCAGGGATTCGCCTTCGTCAGCTTCCGGTTCGAGATTGAGCGGCTTGGTTGTGGTCATTGGCCCACCACATCGAAGCGGGCCCAGCTGCTTGCGGTCTCGCGGACTAGGACGGCGACAAGGCGGCCGGGGATCTCCGACTGGAGGTTCTGAACGAACCAGCCGGCCAGGAACTGGGCCAGGCGCTCCGAGGTGGGCTCGAAGGGCAGGATCTCGTGCAGGTTGTGGTGGTCGAGCTCGGTGTCCAGGAACGACTTGAACGGGGCGAGCGCACCGAAGTCCGTTACAAAGCCGGGATCCTCCAGCGCGGATGCAGTGAGGATGACCTCAACCTCGTAGCTGTGCCCGTGCTGGCGGGAGCACTTGTGCTCATGCGGCAGCCGGGGAAGCCGATGGCCAGCCTCGAAGCCGAACTTCTTACCGATGGTGAAATTGCCGGGCGGTAGTGGAACAGCAGTGAAGCCCATTCGTTTTCTCCGAGAGGTGAGGGTGTGGCTGATTCGGGCGGGGTGGGGTAGCCGCCTCTTCAGGCGGCTACGGGTTGTGCCCCCAGGTGGTTCTTCGCGGCCTTGTCCAGCACCTTGGTGAAGTGCTCGGCGCGCTCGTCGCCCTCGGCCTCCTGAGCGCGGCGTGGGCGGCTCCGACCACGGCGGTGGCGAGGGAACCGGCGCCGGCAGCGAGGACGGCGGTGGTGAGCTTCATGCTTTAGCGGTCCTTCCACGCAAAGTGGTCTGGGGCGAGGGGCGGGTCTCTGGAAGCCTGCGGGGCTCGCTGCGTCATGCGACCCCCGCGAGCACGAAGCTCGGTGAGCCGCCGTCAATGTGATCCAGGCCGTACCGGCGGCGCACAGTGTCCAAAGCGACGGCGATCGGCGGCAGTCCGACGGCAGCCCTTCGCTGGTCCAGCAACTGCGGCGCACGCAGTGGGCATAGCTCCACTCCTGCTGCGCTGAGGACGAGTTGCGTCCCGAACTCTTGGGGTCGCCCGCTGTTGACCAGGGCGCGGTCGTGAAGGTGGGCCCAGTGCTGGATGCGCGCATCGCCGTCCTGGACCGCACGTTTCAAAAGGGTGGTGGCCGCCCGCTGGAAGTCGGGTTCGTCGTCGGCGTGAAGAGCGATGCTCCAGGCGGCACGTGCTGCGTCGGGGCCCACGAGACGGTGGCCGGGCCAGTCATGTTCGGCCAGGATGCGGCGCAGCACTTTGGTGTCGGCGTGCTCAGCGTGACGGTCCTGGCCGAGGTGGACGGCGTCGAGCTGGTTGCGTACGCGTCTGGCCCGGCGTGCTGCCGACTGTGCGGCGCGGGCGATGAGTTCGCGGGCGAGGTCCGGCCGCAGCGGTTCCGCGGTCCTCACGCGATACTCCGCTGGTCGGCGGCGGACTGCGGCTCGTGGACCTGGCAGCCGATGAGCGCGCTCAGCCCAGGCCGAAGTTCGGCGGTGAGTTCGAGGCGCGCGACTCGCTCATGGTGCTGTCCGGTGCCCGATCCACGGACGTCCCAGCCCATGTCGGTGAGCCGACGAAGGAATGTGGCGATCGGATCGACGTCGAGAGGATGGCGGGCCATGGCCTCGGCCCGCACAAGCGGTACCTCGAGCCGGGCGGCGAAGTCGGAGGCCCACAGAGTGATCAGCCGGACAGTGTCATCGGAGTGACCGGGCAGGGTGTGGACGCAGTCCAGGAAGAGGCACGGACCTTCGCCCCATCCGAGGTCGGGCCCGCGTTGCGGGATCATGCAGGCCAGCAGCAGCCCGTCCTCGAACAGTCCAGCCGGCTTCACCTGCGGGGCGCGGAAGAGGGCCGGGATATCGGACCGGGCGGATGTAGGCACGCCGCGCATGGCGAGCCAGCGCTGACGGTCCTGGACGAGGGCCGCGGCCTCGTCCCGTTCGGCGTCGGTGCGCAACGACCGCATCTCGTACACGGCCGGTAACCCTGTCGCGCACTGGCGTCGAGGCGCGGGGGAGGACTCGATGGCCGCGGAAGCGGGTGGGGCATTCACTGGCTCGCTCCGCTCTCCATCGTGGTGGCCCGCCTGCCGCCCAGCAGGCCCCACGCGTGGGCCCAGACGACAAGTTGGGTGGTGTTGGCCGCCCCGGTCTTGTCGAGCAGTTCGTCATGTGCGGCTCGCACGTCGGCGGGCGCGATCTTGGCTACGGCAGCAATGTCGCTGGGATTGCTGTGCTCAGCGACCGCCCGCAGCAACAGTTGCTGCTCTGGACTGAGTTCCGGCATTGGCCTGTCCGTTGTGGGCGGAGCGACCTGCCGGGCGTTGCACAGGAAGTGCACGATCACCGGGGGCTTGCAGCGGGGCGGGCAGTGGAGGCTCTCCCGGATGTCGCGTACGTACTGGCGGACGGTCGTGACCGACAGCCCGGTCCTCGTGGCGATCTCTTGAGGGCCGAGGCCGTCCACGAGGTGCTGGGCGACGCGCTGCTGGGTCGGGGTCAGGGGGGTGATCGGTGCGCTGGTCGTCATGCGGGGGGTCACGGGTGTCTCTTTCGCGGCTGGGTTGAGGGATGTCGGGTGGGGTGTCGCCGGACCCCGCGGGGGACGGGGGCCGGCGACACGGGCCCGTGCGCGGCGGTCTGGATTCACGGGGCGCCGCACACGGGGGCTCATGCGGCTGTTGGGTCGGGGCGGGCCCACGCCGCTTCGGCGGCGAGACGTTCTGACCACTGGATGTGGGCCTCGTCGAAGGCGGCGTCGGCGAGGCGTATGCGCTGGACTTCGCCGGTTCCGGCCGGTGGGTAGGTGAACTGGATGTCGCGCCACAGGCGCTGGAGGATGTAGTCGCCGTTGAGGGCGTGGGCGCCGTGCAGCTCCATGGCGTCCTGGGTTGACTGCATCGCCCACTGGTGGCCGAGGTACTTGGCGTTGATCAGGTCGGTGTCGCAGGGCAGGCCCTGGTCGAGGAGGTGCACGGACTGATAGGCCAGGATTCGCCCGGCGCGCAGGCGGGCCTCCATGTCACCGATGCGGTCCCGCAGAACCGGCAGATCGGAGAGGGCGCCCCGGTAGCGGGAGCGCGCCTTGAGGTAAGCGGTCGAGGCGGCCACGACTGCCTCGTGTATTCCCAGGCTGACTGCGGCCAGGTTGGGACGGCCGTAGAGGATGCTGCTGCTCTGCGCTACGCCCAGCCCCTGGCCGATCTCTCCGACCACGTTTTCCTCGGGGACGCGGACGTGATCGAGGTCGAGGCGGCCGGCGGAGAAGCCGTGCAGGCCGAGGCCGGGACGGTGGTCGGCGACTGAGAGTCCTCGGCGCTTGGATTCGACCATGAACGCGGTCAGCGCCTGGGAGGTGCTCACGCCTGCCTTGGCGGTCCGGGCGACCACGAGGTGGGCTCCCGCGAGGTGGCTATTCCCGATGTGGATCTTGCTGCCGGTGATCACCCATTGGTTGCCGACGTGCTCGGCGATGGTCTCGATGCCGCCGATGTGTCCGCCGGCTCGCGGTTCGGTCACGGCGATCGACAAGAGCAGTGAACCGTCCGCTACGCGGGGCAGCCAGCGGCCCTTCTGCTCGTAGGTGGCGAAGTGCAGCAGGGCGCCGACGGGGATCAGCGTGGCCTGGAGGATGGCCGCCGCAGCCGCCGAGACGCGGGCAATGCGGTGGACGAGGATGGTCTTGGCCACGTGTCCGGCGTCCAGCCCGCCGAAGGAGGACGGGACGGTGACGGCGAACCAGCGTCGTGCGGCCATCAGGTCGGCGACCTTGCGCTCCACCCTGCCGGGGGCGGCCTCCATGCGTGCGGCGCGCGGCGCGATGTGCTCGGCCGCGAAGGCGTCCGCCTCGTCCCACAGCAGTTCGTGGCGGGCGTTGAGATAGGGGCGCAGCGCCGGCGGCGGCGTGGTGGGTGTGGCGGGCATGGTCGTCTCCCTCTCCCTGGATGAAGGTCGCACGGTGGAGCGGCCGGGGATCGCCTGCGGCTCCCGGGTGGGGGGTCGTGGAACGGACTAGCGGACGGGCGCGCGGGCGATGTGGTCCATCACCCGGACGCCGGCGTTGATGACGACGTCTCTCAGCCGTCGGGCCTCGCTCAGGGGCCGCTTCTCGGGGTCGATGACGCACACCGTGCCCAGCACGGTGCCGCTGTCGTGGATGAGCGGGGCACCGAAGTAGGAGCGGATCCCGACTGCGTCGACCACGGGGTTGCCGCTGAAGCGCGGGCTGGCGTGCACGTCGTGCAGCGGAAGGGCCTTCTTGCGGGCTATGACCTCCGGGCACCAGCCGTGGTCGCGGCTCATGGTGCGGCCGACGATGACGTACCCGCTGTCCGCGGGCGGCTGGTGCAGCCCGACGAAGGTCTGCTCCTCCAGGAAGAGGTTGACGAAGCCGTACAGGAACCCGGCTCGTGTGGCCATGTCGCGGGCCAGTTCGTCGAAGTCCTCGCTGGCAGCGGTGGGCACGCCTAGGCGATCCAGCAGCTCGTACCGCTGCGCCAGCTCGGTCGCCTGCTGGGCCTGCGGGACGGGGACGGCGGCGCTGGCGGGGAGGGATGGCCCATGGGTGACGTCCCGCATGGTACGTCGCGGCAGCGACTGCGTGAGGGGGGCGGTCTGCCGCGTGCGGTAGGGATCGTTGGGCTGATACGACATCAGGCGTCCTGAAAGGTGGTAGTGGATGCGGGGCGAGCGGGGTTTGCCGATGCGCTCTTCAAGGCGTGGCCAACGAGGGTCAGCAGGACGCCAGCGACGTGGTTCGGATCGCGGGCGTCGCAGGTGATCACCGGCACAGAGGCGGGCAGTTCGAGGGCGGTGCGGACCTCTTCGGGGTGGTAGCGATGTGCTCCGTCGAACTGGTTCACCGCGACGACGAAGGGCAGGCCGATGTCCTCGAAGAAACCGACGGGGGTGAAGCTGCTTTCCAGGCGGCGGGTGTCGACCAGGACGACCGCGCCGACGGCTCCGCGACAAAGGTCGTACCAGAGGTCGACGAACCGGTCCTGGCCGGGCGTGCCGAACAGGAACAATTCCAGGGGCACGGGCGCGTCGGGCAGGTTGAGGCGACCGAAGTCGAAGGCGACCGTGGTGGTCTGCTTGGCCTCGACGCCCGCCAGGCTGTCCACGTCCGCGCTCGCTTCGGTCAGGTACTCCTCCGTGCTCAGCGGCGTGATCTCACTGACGGCACCCACGGCGGTGGTCTTGCCCGCGCCGAAACCGCCGGCGATCACGACCTTCAGCACGGTCGGTGCACCGGTACGCGGGCGCGACGACGGCCGCAGCACCACGGCCGGGTCACCCGGCCTGGGGGTAGGCGATGGCATCGGGCCACTTCCTCTTCAGGCCGGCAGACAGGGCCGCCAGCAGTTGTGCAGAGGGACGTGCATGCGCGTCGGACGCGGCATAGGCGGTGACGGGGACGACCAGGGCGTCGGCGTCCAGGAGGTCGGAGATGAGGATCTTGACGGCGGTTACGGGACGGCCGAGTCGGCCCGCTAGCTCGGTCACCGAACGCCGGTGCTCCCGGCACAGGGCGAGGATCTCTGCGCATTCCTCGGCCTGGCCCGGGCCGGGCCGCCCGGGTCCGGCATCCAGCACCGTGTCCAGGCCGAGCAGATGCCGTGGCCGGGTGCGACCGCGCGTCAGGGTGTAGGTCCGCACGAACGTCGAATCCTCGGCCGCGCTGCCGTGTGCGGTCACCGGACCTCATCACCCGTGCCGATGCGGACGGGGATCTGCATGTAGGGGGCGAACTTCTGCACCAGGCGCCCCATCTCGAACCCGACGGTGCCGGCATCGGCGTCCATGGTCGCGATCACCGCGAGGACCGTGTCCACCACGCCCCGTTCGTTGCCGGGATGGCCCTCGAAGGCTGCGCTGCGACCGGAGCTCTGGACGAAGATCAGACAGTCGTCTCGCTCGATGACGACCTGCCTCGCCGGCCTCTTCTTGTAGGTGGGACCGGTGATGTTCGCCGCGAGTGAGGCCACTCCGCTGATGGCGGCCGACAGTTCGTCCGCCCAGTCCTTGTCGACGTCGCTGTCCAGCAGCCGTAGTCCGTCCCGCGAGAGCAGGACGGCGTGCGTGACGCCCGTCGTGTCGGAGGCGAACTGCCGCAGCAGCCACGCCATGTTGTCCCGCTGTCCGCTTGCCGTTGTCTCGGTTGCGGGTGCGTCGCCGGTCACGTTGTTCATCGCGGGGTGGGTGCTCATAGGGATCGCTCCAGAAGGGGGGGAGGGCCAGCGGATGTAACGGCCACCGGGAACGTGGAGGGACGAGGTTCAGGGACTGGGGTGCTCTGTCGAAGCGGTGGGAGAACCGGCTTGCCCGCCGGCCTGGATGCCGGTGCGGAAGGCGGCTGCGAGCCCTGGCGTCGCCGCGGTCACGGGGGCTTGCTCCCGCTCGTGTGGCGGATGGAACGTGCCGGCCTGGCGTCTACGCGTGGGAAGGGCGGGCGCATCAGCAGAGTGACCTGCCTGTGCGGCTTCCGGCGCCCCTGCGGTACCGGGGCGTGGGACCTGCCCCGGCCTCGGGGTGGCTGGAGTCGCGGCAACCTGCTGCGGTTGCGGCGCCAAGGGGCGGGCGTCCTGGGGCAGCGCGCTCGCATCGTCGATGGAGGGAATCGCTACTAGGAGCCGTGCCGGGATGACCACCAGGGCGGTGGTGCCTCCCGTCACGTTCTCCTGCAGGAGAACGGACAGCCCGTGCGACTGGGCGATCTTCGCGGCGACCAGCAAGCCGAGCTGCCCCGCTCGCACCTGGCCGCTGACGTCGACCTCGTCGGGGGCCTGGAGCAGGTGGTTCAGTTGCGCCCGCGTCTGCGGATGCATGGGGATGGCCCGGTCCTCGACCTCGACCGCCAGCCCGTTCGCCACCCGCTGCGCACGCACCATCACCTTCGTAGCCGGATCGGAACACTCACAGGCGTTCTCGATCAGCTCAGCCAGCAGGTGCGTCAGGTCCGGACCCACATGGCCGGGAAGGCCCAGCTCCGCGCCCACGGACCCGGCCGCAACCGCCACCCGCGGATACTGCACGACCTCGGAGACTGCGCCGCGCAGCACGCTCTTGACGGGAACGGGCCGACGCACGCTGCGCAGGGACTGCCCGCCCAGCACCGCTGTGCTCTCGACCTGGCGACGCATCCGCGTCACGAGGTGATCGATCTCGAAGATCTTGGCGAGCAGCTCCGGGTCGTCGGTCAGCATCTCCAGCTGGCTCAGTGCTTCAAGTGCCTTGCCGACCAAGGCGTGCTCGCGCATAGCCAGGCGGCGCAGCACTTCCAGGAGTACGACGGACTGGGACTCGTCGTGCACCCGTATCAGCGACGCGACGGCCCGCACTTGGAGAGCACTCAGCGCCTTGTCAATCTCGGCGTCAGGGCTGGCAGGTGGCGCCTGCAGGTCCGGTAGCGGCGGGCGTCCCCCGCGGCACAGCTCGTCCGCCGACCACTGCACCGACTTCTCGATGGCCGCGGCTGCCCCTGCGATTGCTGCCAGTGCCGTTGCCTGGGCCTCCTCCGCCGCTGTCTGTATGGCTCCTGCGGCCGTTCGCGCTCCGCGAGCCGCCATCGTGGCGACGCCTGCGAGTCCGCAGATCAGGCCGGCCAGGAGCCAGCCGGGTCCCACCGCGGACACCGACCAGAGGGTGAAGGCGGTACCCAGCAGGGCGGCAAGGAGCACTAGGGGCAGTGCGACGGCGCGGTGGACACGGTGCAGGGTGAACGCGTTGATCGGAGGCCGCCGTCGGCGGTGGCCGGTGGCGGCCGGCCGTGCCGAAAAGGCGCTGTCAGGCATGGGAATCCTCGTCAGGGTGGGGGTGGCTAGGCGTGCTGCGGCGTCAGGTCTGCGCAGGTCTTGTGTGTGCTGCGTGGGGTCGAGCGGGGTGACGGAAGCGCGACCGCGCCGCGGTGGGAGGACTGCGTCGCCAGGAGTTGAAGCAGCCGGGCGCTCTGGATCAGGCCCATGTGGCTGAATGCCTGCGGGAAGTTGCCGAGCTGGCGCTGCTGGACGGGGTCGTACTCCTCGGCCAGGAGGCCGAGGTCGTTGCGCAGTGCGAGGAGGCGTTCGAACAGGGCGTGGGCCTCGTCGAGGCGGCCGGTCAGGGCCAGGGCGTCTACGAGCCAGAAGGAGCAGAGGACGAATGTGCCCTCGTCTCCGCTCAGGCCGTCCACCCCGGTGTGGTCGCCGATGGTCGGGTAACGGCGCACGAGCCCGTCAGACGTGGAGAGTTCACGGCGTACTGCGTCCACGGTGCCGATGACGCGCGGGTCGTTCGGCGGTAGGAAGCCGACGCGGGGGATCAGCAGCGTGGCGGCGTCGAGTTCCTTGGAACCGTAGGACTGGGTGAAGGTGTTGCGCACCGGATCGAAGCCCTTGGTGCAGACCTCGTGGTGGATGGTTGCCCGCAGCTCGGTCAGGGGGGCCAGGTCGATGTCGAGCGCGCCGGCTTCGGCCAGGCGGATGGTGCGGTCGATCGCCACCCAGGCCATCACCTTGGAGTGGACGAAGTGCTGGCGTGCCCCGCGGATCTCCCAGATCCCCTCGTCGGGCTCCCGCCAGCGCTGTGCCAGGTGCTCGACGAGCCGCTGGTGCAGGACCGCGGTGTCGGCACAGTGGGCCACACCGCTCTCGTGCGCGAGGTACAGGGTCTCGATCACCTCGCCGTACACGTCGAGCTGGAGCTGGTCCGCCGCCCCGTTCCCGACCCGCACCGGCGTCGAGCCCTCATACCCGGGCAGCCAGGGCAACTCCCGTTCTCGCAGATCACGCTCTCCGGTGATCGCGTACATGATCTGCAGGTTCTCTGGGTCGCCGGCCACGGAACGCAGAAGCCAGCGCCGCCATGCCTGCGCCTCCTGCCGGTAGCCGGTCTCCAGTAACGCGGCCAGGGTCGTAGCGGCGTCGCGCAGCCAGGTGAAGCGGTAGTCCCAATTGCGTCGGCCGCCGATCTCCTCGGGCAGCGAGGTGGTCGGCGCGGCGACGATCCCGCCGCTCGGGTGGTAGGTCAGCGCCTTCAGTGCGATCAAGGAACGGACCACCGCCTCACGGTAGGGCCCGTCGTAGGTGCACTCCTGGGCCCAGTCCTGCCAAAAGGCGAGCGTCTCGATGAGTGCCGCCCCCGGGTCGGGGATCTCCGGAGCGGGTGCATGGGACGGACACCAGCTGAGCACGAACGCCACGCTCTGCCCGGCGCGGATGGCAAAGGCACTGACGACGACCCCGTCCTTCTCCGCCTGCGGGACGCAGGTGTCGAGCCACAGTGCGTCCGCGCCGGCCTCCGCGACCATGCGCCCACCGGCCTCGTGGATCCACGGGCTGACGCTGCCGTATCCCGGCCGCGGACGCATGGCCGAAACCATTGCCACCTCACCGGCCAGACCCTCGACGATCCGGATCACCTGCGGTGCCCCGTCGCGAGGCGGCATGAAGTCCAGGACGCGGACCGACCCGGCCGGTGTGCGCCAGATCGATTCGAGGACGAGCGTGTCACCGCGGTACCGGCGCTCGGCGACCGCTCCGGGCCCGGAGGGGCCAGGCACGGCCGGGGCGATCTGCCAGGTGCCGTGCTTATGCGTGCCGAGCAGGCCCGCGAAGACGGCCGACGAGTCGAACCGGGGCAGGCACAGCCAGTCGATCGAACCGTCGTCGCAGACGTGGGCACTGGTCTGCATGTCGCCGATCAGGCCGTACTGCTCGATGCGCGGGAGGCGTTTCATCGTGTGGGTCTCCGTAGTCCCCGTGGACACGGGGGTGGCTTCGGGGCCGCCGTGGCGGCCGGGAAGTGTTGGTGAGAGAGGCATGGTGGTTACCGGACCGGGGGAGGTCTGTTCTGCCTCGGCGGGGGATCCTCGTCCCGTGGAGCGATGCGGCCGGTTACTCGCTCACCACGAAGAGCCAGCCACGCCATGAGACCGAGAATCAGCGCGATCAGAACTGCCCCGGCGGCGGTCATGTCCGGGGCACCGACGCGGCCAGAACCACGCAGGCGAGGGCGAGAGCGAAGACCGCGCCGCGCAGCACGTTGATCGGCGGCTTCCACCAGCGCTGTCTCTGGACCGGCTTCGCAGGGGCCACGTCGTGGGCCTGCACGGCAGCGATAAGGTCTTGGGTTGCCTCGGCCAGCCTGACCAGATGGACCCTGCTGGGCATGAAGCCCTCGGGGATGCCCGCCGAGGCGAGTTGCTGCGCGCGGCGCAGTACGGGTGCTTCCGGGGGCACAACCAGCCCGAGCTGGCTGACGTGACCGCGAAGGCGGCACGCGAGTTCCTCCACGTCGGCGGCGCTCTCCGGCAGCGGCGACTCCTCGTCCAGCACGAGCGCCACCGTCTCCGCTGCGGCCATCGACCGATCGCGGTCAGGGCCTGGTTCCGCACCGACAGCGCCCTGTCCGCTCGGGCCAACGCGCTGGCTGGCGTCCCGGCGGAAAGTCAGCCGACGACGCATGAGACAACTCCTGTTCGCATGAGGCCAACTCGGCTTGGCCGTGGTCGGTGAGACGCCTGGTGTCGGGCGCAACCGTGTCCTCCCAGGCGGGTGGCACACGGGAGCGCGGCATGCGACGCCGTGACATCGCGCTGCGCTGATCACCTCGCCGATCACTCGACGTGATTGCGCGGTGACTAGAGAACACCTCGCGGTGAAGCCTGGGGAATGACTTTCAGGTGACGTTGACTCGTCAGTAACCCTGTTTGGGGTGCCGCCGGAGCAAAGGGGCCTGACATGCTGGGCGCCATGGTGACTCTCGATGGAACGCCCGTATCCGTAGACGACCTGCTTGCCTTGGCGCTCACAAACGTCGGCCACTTCACGTCCATGCGCGTCGACTCCGACGGCACTATTCGCGGCCTGACGCTGCACATGGAACGCCTCGCACGGGACTGCAAGATCGTGTGGCATGCGGCTTTGGACACAGACCGTGTGCGCGAGTACGTCCGTCAGGCCCTGGAGGCAGTGCCCCATCCGTGCGTCGTGCGTGTCACGATCTACGACCCGAAGGTCGAGCTGGGCCACCCGGCCGACGCCAACGAACCGCACGTTCTCGTGTCCGTGCGCGGAGCCGGCGCCCTGCCGCCGGCTCCGCTGCGCGCCCAGAGCCTGGTCTACGAGCGTGACCTCCCCGAGGTGAAGCACGTCGGCCTCTTCGGCGCGTTGCACATCAGGGGCGCGGCCCAGCGAGCGGGCTTCGACGACGCCTTGTTCGTCGGCCGCGACGGCTTCGTCTCCGAGGGCGGTACTTGGAACGTGGCCTTCATCGACCAGGAAGGCACTGTGGTGTGGCCCGACGCCCCCGTACTGCCCGGCGTCACCATGACCCTGCTCCAGCAGCAAGTCGAACACCACACCGCTACCGTTACGTTGGAACAGGCGAAAGGCATGGCTGCGGCCTTCGCCACGAACACCTCGATCGGCGTCCGCCCCTTGGCCGCGATCGACGACACACAGCTCCCCGTCGAGCACCCCGTGTTGACGCGGCTCCAGGAGGCGTACCTGTCGATCCCCGGCGAGACGCTGTAAAGCAGCACCATGGCGGGGGTGACTAGGTGGACCGGCCGTGAAGCCGAGCTGCTGCGCAGGGCCATGCGGAAAACACAGAAGGAGTTCGCTGAACTGGTGGGAGTCAACCCCCGTCAGATTCCTCGCTGGAAGAGCCGGGCGGAGACCATCGAACTCGAACTCGACAACCAGGCAGCCCTGGATACTCTCCTGGCCCAAGCCGAGCCCGACGTCCAGCAGCGGTTCGCCACGCTCCTGACCGAACGTGCCGCTGCTGAGCATGATGAGCGCGCCGAGGAACTGCTGCGAAGGGACCCGAGCACCCGTCGGCACCCGATCGACGGGAAGGTCATGGCCCTCGTCGAGGAGGGCATCTACCTCTCCGGCCCCGACAACCGCGCGGTGTGGCTGGAGCCGTTCTTCATCGACGTCTACCCGACGACCAACGAGGACTACGCGAAGTTCGTGCAGGCGACCAATCACCGGCCACCCCAGCACTGGCCTGACGGCCGCTGCCCCGCCGCCCTGGCCACCCACCCCGTGGTGTGGGTGACGTGGCACGACGCGACCGCCTACGCCCGCTGGGCAAGCAAAGCTCTGCCGAGCGCTCGGCAGTGGGAGAAGGCGGCTCGCGGACCGCGCGGGCGCATCTACCCCTGGGGCAACGAGGCGACGGCCGCCAAGGCGAACACGGCCGAGGCCGGCATCGACGCGACGACCCCCGTCTCCCGTTATCAATCCGGCGTCAGCCCATTCGGCATCTTCGACATGTGCGGCAACGTCTGGGAGTGGTGCTCCACCGAAGAGGAGCCCGGCAACGGGCGGTACCACCTGAAAGGCTCGGCGTTCACGTCCCCGATCGAACGGGCTGCGCCGTCCTTGATGAACACTGCCGCTGCCTCGATGAAGGACAACGACACTGGATTCCGCTGTGCTATGCCAGCGTGATTCGGGCACCGTGAGCGACCAGTCGATCCTGCATCGGCAGCGGTGAGAGAAGGCTCCGGCCATCAGGGCGCTGCCCGCATCAGGCGAGGACGGGGCGCACCTCGTACTGCGGTTGCTTGTCATCAGCTTGCCGCCAATCTCAGCTCACACCATGTGATGGGGCCGGCGTCCTCGACCCCGCCAGGCCCCTCGTCCCTCTTGGGTGAGCGACTGCACGAGCACCAGGCAGCGGCCGTTCTCGTCGGCGTCACGAGGGGCTTCCTGCCGGGCGCGGCCATGACAGATGTCCAGCCCAGTCCGGTCGTGCCCGCGACGGCATCGTTCGCATTCAGAGCGAGCTGCCGCCTGACCGGCAACGCGTCGGTCGCCACGTCACCGCACTGGACCACCGGGCACGGAACGTGCTGCGGGACATAGGCTGACCGCGACACGGGCTCAGGGCCCCGTACGGCAGCTCGTGGATCCGCGTCTCCAAGGGGGAGGAACCGGTACCGGTGACGACGTACGAGGTCGAATCGATCGCAACGGTCGTTGGCGGCCACACCTGCGTTCAGGATGACTACCAGGGTGGGGTCGAGTCGGTCATCCGATTCAACGACGCATACCCCCTGGAAACCCTCCAGGGCATCAATGAGTTCTCCCACTTGACGGTGACGTGGCGCTTCCACCTGGCGCGACCCGAAGACGTCCAGCTCCACGCGCGCAGCCCCCGCGGAAATCCGGGCTGGCCGCCGACCGGTACCTTTGTCCACCGCAACCACCGGCGTCCCAATCAACTGGCCGTCAGTTACCCGCGGTTGCTCCAGGTCGAAGGGCGGGACCTGTTGGTCACCGATCTCGACGCTGTAGACGGAACGCCCGTGATCGACTTGGCACCGTACTTCGAACAGATGGGGCCCCGTGGCCCGATCCGTCAGCCCGCCTGGCCCGGCGAGATGCTCGAACCGAATTACTGGGCGAAGGCAAGCGAACGGCCCTCGGAGCGTCCTGTATGACAGAAGCGACTGAGCTGCCCGGCTTGCCATTTGCATCGTCGGGAACCAACTGGAGGTCTGGCTCAAGCTGCAGCCCTCGCGTCTCGGAACTCACACCACGTCTCCTCGCCGTTGCTCTCCCATGCGTCTGAGATCGCATCGACCAGCCGGATTCCGCGCCCCGATTCGCCGTCGGGTCCGGCTTCCTTGAGCACAGCGGGCGCCGGGTTGTGGTCGGTTACCGAGACACGCACCACGTCGACGGCCACCGTGATGCGGAGCACGACTTCGCCCTCACCGTGGACCACGGCGTTGGTGACCAGCTCCGAAACGGCCAGTACGACGCACCCCACCACCGGCTCCGAAACACGGCACCGCCGCAGGAACGCCCTGGCTATGCGCCGCATCTCCCCGACCTTCGCAAGGTCGGGGAGAAGCGCCGCCTGACAGGCATGGGATGCCGCCGGTACCTCTGCCCTCGCCCATGCGCCGGCCTCATCTTCCTGAACCGGCCTGACGCATGACGCGCCTGCTGTAGCCGCACAGCTGCGGATGCCCCCGTCGGGCGGGGCCGCCTCTTGGAGCCTGGTCATGTGGGCTATGGCACCGTGCGGCGACGCCGTCGACCAGGGGAATCCAGAGGGGGAAAATCATGTCAAGGGGGAAACTGAAGGGGGGAATTGAGGCCATGATTGGATTCCGCCCACCGACAGAGGTCAAACTCATGCCAGACCCGTTCGCCGACCTGCTCCTCCGGCTTCGGCAGGAAGCGGGCCGGACACAGGAGGAGCAGGCGGAGGCGATCAACGCTGTCTCCGGCCGGGACACCATGACCCGCCGAGAGATCAGCCGTTATGAGAACTTCGAGAACATTCCTACCAACCACACAATCGGCCACATCGCGGCGGCCTGCGGTGTCCCCTTCGAGGAACTACAGCGAGAGGCCAAGGCCGCCCGCGCTCGGAAGAGAAAGGGGCATGCCGATGCAGGGGAGGACCAAGACGCCGTGAAGCGTCGCACGCTCCTGGGTAGCGCCACTATCGGCGTGAGCGTGGCCGCCGAGCCGTGGGGGCGCCTCGCCTTCGCCCTCAGCAAGGGGACCAAGATCGATTCGCCCGCTGCCGCCGCGCTCATCGACCGAGCCGCTGAACTGCACGTCCAGGAACTCAACCTCAGCGCGCGGCGGCTACAAAAAACGGTCGAGTCGCATCTTGACGCGATCACTACGGCCCTGCCTCGTGCAGGCGAACACGAAGGCGCTCTCACCATCGCCGCCGGGGAAACCGCCGCTCTGGCCGGTTGGGTGGCCTGGGACCTGGGGGAGCACGACAAAGCCAACGCCTACTACAAAGTCACGTCGCAGTGCGCGGCGGCTGCCGGGCATCCTCCACTCCGAGCCCTGGCCCTGACCTACAGCAGCTACGGCGCTTTGACGCCAAAGGCGAAGGTGGAGTTCCTCTCCCAAGCCGCCAACGACGTGCGAGGCCACGGTAACGCTACTGCTGCCGCCTGGGTTCTCGGTAGGCACGCGGAAGAAGCTGCGGCGGCCGGCGACGAGGTGGGGGCGCTCCAGGCGTTAGACCGAGCGCGCTTCGCCTACGATTTCGCGGACCACACCAGCGAGCAGGCATGGGTCAGGTTCGTGACCCCATACCGCATGGACTCGTTGGCCCTGTCCGTGTACGGCCAGCTGAGGCGTCCCGAGCTCACGTCCACTGCTGATACCGCGGTCGACCGCCTCGGAGACGGGCTACCGGACGGGGGCGTCGTGGTCCTCGGTGATCTGGCGTCAGCCCTACTGCGTGGGGGTGACGTCGACCAAGGCGTCTACGTGGCTCGCCAGTTCGCTGCGGCGGCACAGGCCAAGCCCAACACCATGGGCAAGGAGCGGGCGGCGGCTATTGCAGCGTTGCTCCCTGACAGCGAGCGCGAACTTGCCGTGCATTTCCGGCGGTTCGCGTCCTGATCCACCTCGGGTGGCACGCGGCGAGCCCAGGGCACCAACGTCGCCGACGCCCGGCCCCTGGATCCTCAGTCGGATTCCGTCTCCTCGAAGACCCAGGACAGGTACGCCTCCGACCCGCCGGTTACGGGCAGCGTGATCCATTGGGGGACGTCGTACGAGTGCTTCTCATGCACCCACGCTTCTAGCGCGGGCAGACGGTCCGTCGTAGTCATATACGAGATGCGCCACTCCCGCGCCGCCTCGATCTTCCCCTTCCACCAGTAGAAGGCGGTGATTGGCGCATCGATGTGCACTCCCGCTGCCAGCTTGCTCTCGACCGCACCTCGGGCCAGGATCTTCGCCTGCCCCTCATCGTCGCTGGTCGTCTGCGCAATCACAATACCGTTGGCCATGCAACTACCTCTCCAGCTCGGGTACCGCGACCCTACCCAGCCGTCCAGGGCACACCGAAAGCCGGCCGCTGCCCCTCCGGGCGAGTGAGGCACGACCACGACGTGATCAACGACCGAATGTGGGGCACTGGTCGCATGGTCGAGTACTGAACGCTGCCCTCGCGGGCCGCTGCGAGGGCTCGCCCACGGCGGCCCCACCCGTGAGCCAGGGTCCGGGCTCGTTGTCTTGGCCGACGAGGTTGTGCAACGGCTTCGCGGCCCGGTGCCAACACGTTCTCTTCTTGCCGGGACGAAAGCGGCATTCGCCCAAGGCAGACAAGAAGGAGCTTCAAAAGACTGGAAAGCTCCGCCGGGATCATGTCAACGTACAACAGCCCGCAAAACACCAGGTCGGGCATGCAGCTACCTCGCTGCGGCAAGGGTTACAAACCATCGAAACCCGCACCGCGTGAGGCCACCTTGCTGGCGTGGTCCCTACTTGGGAGGCCCCTCTGTCTGATCCCGCTATTCGATCCGCTCGCTTCTCTTCACCCGTGCTCTTTGTCCTCGGCGCACTTAACACTTGGTCCGGCAGGCGGCAGGCGACTACGTCGCGGTCTCTACCGGGCTGTGAGTCTGCGTCTGTGCAGCCGGCCTGTTTAGTGTGGACCGGCTGCAACGGAGCTACCGCGACGACCGTGCCGTCCTCGCGTACCTTGCGGCACACCCTGGAGCCACAAGGCGGCACGTGGCCAGGGCCACAGGGGTCCCCGAGCGGCTCCATCTTGAGCGCCTCACGGATGACGGTCTGCTGGTGCTCGTCGTAGGTGGCGCGACCCCGGCCCTGCGCTCCTACCTCTTGGCTTCCTGACTGCGGCCAGTCCGAGACACTGCCGGGCTCATCCGATGCGGCGGGCAACATAGCCGACGATCGCCGGTTAGCCAAACCGGCGATCGTCGCGACCATTGAGGAGTTCGCACTCGGCTGCGCTTGGCGGTGGAGCTGGGCGAATGCAGTGGATCGCGCTCCTGAAGTCGGTATTGGAGAACGGCGCTGTCCTCTGCTGTCAGAAGACCGCGGTGCCAGTCGCTGAACCGTAACGGCACCTCTGCTGTCGGAGAGTGACGTAGATGCCTTTTGGGGTGAAGGGTTTCGCCGGGGTAAGCGGGCAGGTGGCGCATTGACCGCCGGGGGCAGCAATCGCCTGCTGACTCCCGAGGAGGTGGCCGCATGGCTCAAGGTCAGCGAGATCACCGTAAAAAACAAATATCGAACGTGGGGGTTGAAGGCTCAGAAAGTCGGCCGTCTCCTGCGATTCCGTGAGCGCGACATCGTCGCCTATCTCGAAGATAACTATGGGTAACGGTTGCCTTGCCGTGCCCTAGAAAGGGAAGGGTGCCAGTTGGCTACCGTTTTCCAGCGATGCAAATCCGACCCCAAGGTCGCAACGTATCCATGCACGAAGCCGCGGTGCGGGCACTCGTGGACGGTGCGTTACCGCGAGCCTGGCGGCAGGACCGCGCGTCAGCGGGAGAAGACCTTCGAAAAGAAGACTGGTCCTAATGGGGCCGATGCCTTTGCGGCGAGGGTCGAGACCGACAAGGACGAGGGCCTCTACATTGACCCCAACGCGGGCAAGATCACTGTCCGCGCCTACGCCGAAGACTGGCTCGCTCGCCGAATCATCGGGGAGTCCACGTACTCAAACTACAAGGGCTTCATCGACAACCACCTCATACCGAGGCTCGGCCGCAAGACAATCGCCGGGGTGACGAAAAGGGACATCGAGCACTTCAAGGCGGCCATCGCCAAGGAGCTAGCGGCGAGCACGGTCTATGACCGGATGAAGATGGTGAAGCACATCTTCTGGTCCGCCAAGGAAGAAAAACGGATTCGGGAGGACCCGACCAAGGATGTGAAGAATGCCCCCGGAAGTCGCGCGGTCGATGAGGAGGAGATTCCCGCCCTCGCCGAGGTCCGCCTTCTGCATAAGCACATGTCTCCGCAATACAAGCTGACCGTCTGGCTCCAGGCCGGGGCCGGCCTTCGAGTCAGCGAGGCACTGGCCTTCCACGTTGGGTGCCTCCGGAACGACGTGATCCGCGTCCGTTGGCAGATCAGCTCCAAGGCGCACCGCCAGGACTGTAAGACGCGTCTCGTCCCCCTCAAGCACCGCGAGGAGGGCGAGTACCGCGATGTGCCCGCCGCAGGCTTCCTCTGCATCGAGATCGAAGCCCACGAGGAGATGTGGAAGCCGATTCCACTCACCTTTGTGAATGCAGCAGGGAAGACCCGGCAGGTCGAGGTGTTCTTCGCGCCCCGCGAACGGGGCAAGGGGATCATGCCCACCGCCAACACCTACACGTACCACTTCAAGAAGGCGTGCGTGGCGGCTGGGCTGGTGGACGCCGGGGGCAAGCCGAAATACCACCCGCACTCGCTGAGGCACTTCTTTGCCTCCACCGCGCTGGCGTCCGGCATCCCGATCCACGAGGTCTCGCGCTGGCTCGGCCACAAGTCGATCAAGACCACGGTCGACATCTACGGGCACCTGGTTCCGGAGTCGTGGGACCGATGCCGTGACATCATGCAATCGGCCTTTGCGTCTGCGGCCTGAGCGACGCCCGTGCTGGGATGAAGCTCCCGTGCTGGGATGGTGCTGGGATGGCCCCATCGAAAGCGACGTTTTCGCAGGTGAGAGCTCTGCACTCGACGTTCCGCTTCAATGTGTGACGGATCAATTACAATAAGTTAGACAGTGTGTCAAGCGTGCAGGTCAGAAGGTGCCGAGCTCTGGTGAGCCCGGGCACCTTCTGCGTTCCCGTGCTGACTTCGTGCTGAGTTCTACTTGCTCCGCGGCGGGGTGAGCTTGTCGAGATCCAGGCTGATCTCGAAAGGCACAGGGCGCTTGAGGGCGCCCCGGAAGATGCCGGCGGGCGCGTAGACGCCAGTCGGTTCGTCGAGTTCGTAGACGTGGACGACGGGGGCGCCGCTCTCGTCCTCGATGCACCAGTAGTGCGGGATGCCGGCCTCCGCGTACTTGCGCAGCTTGACCGTCCGGTCCCGGTGTGCGGACTCGGGCGACACGACCTCGATGACGAGTCGTACCTCGTCCGGTGCGAACCAGGTGCGGTCTCCGTCGTAGTCGGCCGTCGTCACCAGCAGATCCGGTTCGGGCCGGTTGCGCTGGTCGAGCATTATCGTCATCTCGCGGCCGACCCTGACATCGCCGGGCGCCTGCTCCATGAGAGCGACGGTGAGCATGGTAACGAGATGGCCGTGCCACCACCTCTGCGGCGACATCATGAAGACAAGCGCTCCGTCGATCAGCTCGGTGTGCCGGGGCGCCTCGGGGAGGCGGTCCAGGTCCTCCGCGAACCAGCCTTCCTCGCGCGGCGGGCGCATCCAGTTGGGCAGTGCGGTCATGGCTCAACCGTAGCGACTCGGAGAGGCACGGGTCACGAGATCGTCAACGGGGTGACTGAGCGCGAGCTGTTTGATCCCGATGCGGCGGATCCTACAGAGGGTACTGCGTGAGGCTTGTCCTCCAGGATCAGGGCCGGGAGCGCTGCCCGGCTCAGCCTTCAGGCTGAAGTACCGCAAAGCGAACCGATTCCTCGAGGGTCAGGCGGGCACCGGCCTCGTCCACCGTGCGCGCGGCCAGCGTTGCCTCGGCCAGCCTGGGGGGCAGTGCCTCGGCGAATTTCAGGCCACGCACGGCGTGCCCGTCGATCTCGGGCAGACTCAGGCCCTCGTGTGCCTGGGCCATGGCGTTCGCCCAGTCCTCGTGGGTGAGGTCGTCCCGTAGGCGGATCCAGTGGGCGTGGGCGCGCCGGTGGGGTGACACGGCCGGCAGCAGGGTGGCGGCGAGTGTGGCGTTGGCGCGGTGTCCCGCCCAGGTCCACCACCGGACGTCCCCGTCGGGGCGGCGTGCGATGACGGTGCCCCCGGGGTGCACCGTGTCCAGGTGCGTCTCCCTGGCCTGGGCGAGGCGTGCCGAGGCCCGCCCGGTGAGGCGCACGGGCGGGTCCTGGCCGAGGAGGACGTCGCGGGCAGCGCGGGTCAGCTCGAAGGACAGGACCCGTTCGGCACCAAAACCGTTCCACCTGGCCCGCCCGCCTTCGTCGACCGGGGTGACGAAGCAGCGGCGTCGGCTGAAGTCGATGTGGGTGACCTGCCAGCTGCGTCCGGCCAGCAGGAGCCTGCGGGGACCCTGGACCTCCTCGGTGAGCAGGTCAGGGTCGGTGCGGCCGATCTCCTTGCGGCCGTTGAAGACGGTGAACTCGGGTGGGGCGGTGAACACGGCCGTCAGGTTCATGAAATGGCGGTGTCCGTAGCGGTGTTCGGCCTGCGGGCCGATGAACAGAAGGCCCGAGTCCTGGTCGAGGTAGCCCTGCTCGACCAGATGTCGGACGACAGGTGCCGCTCCGGGGCCGAAGGGCCCGATGCCGCCCCACCACTGCTGCCACAGGTTCTCGCCGACCCGGTGTTCCTGAAGGCACAGCGCCAGCAGTTGCTGAGCGACGAGATGACGGGGCTCGGGGGGCGGGGTGACGGGTTCCACCCAGTGGCGCGACCACTGCAGCAGCAGGGCGGCCGAGGCGAGGAGCCCTTCGTCGTCCAGGGCGAGGAAGAGGCAGTTGCGGCTGGTGCCGGGACGGCGTCCGGTGCGGCCCAGCCGCTGGAGGAAGGCGGCGACGGTGCGGGGTGCGTCCAGCTGGATGACTCGGTCCAGGTCACCCACGTCGATGCCGAGCTCGAGCGTGCTGGTCGAGACGATCACACAGTCCCGCGCCTCGGCGAATGCCGATTCGGCCTGTCTGCGTTCGTCCACGGAGAGCGAGGCGTGGGAGAGGAAGGTCGTGACGCCGCGCCGGCGCAGCTGCTCGCCCAGTTCCTCGACGGTGCGCCGGCTCTCGCAGAAGACGAGGCGCTTCTCGCCGCGGTGGAGAGCGGCGATGACGATGGCGGCGTTGGCGACGGAACCGACGTAGTCGAGTTCGATCTCTCCGGACGGTTGCGTGGTCCCCGCCGGGGGAGGCAGCGGTTGTGAGTCGGGCGCGATGACGCGACCCGGACGTCGGCCGTGCCCGGAGCCCTGGAGCCAGCTGAGCAGCTCGGCGGGGTTTCCGATGGTCGCGGACAGGCCGACGCGCTGGAGGGGCCGACCCGCGATACGCACCAGGCGCTCGAGTACGGCCAGCAGGTGCCAGCCGCGGTCGTCCCCGGCGAAGGCGTGGACCTCGTCGATGACGACCGAGTGCAGGCCGCTGAAGAAGGAGCGGTGGTCGACGTGGGCGCTGACCAGCATGGACTCCAGGGACTCCGGTGTGGTCAGCAGGATGTCAGGGCGCTCGACGAGCAGCCGGCGGCGGCGCGAGGTGGTGACGTCGCCGTGCCACAGGCCCGTGCTGCGGCCCAGCCAGCCCGCGTACGTCTCCAGGCGCGGGTGCAGGTTGTTCAGGAGGGCCTTGAGCGGGCACACGTACAGCACGCTGGTGCCCTTCCAGCCGCGTCGGTTCATCGCGCTCAGCAGAGGAAAGACGGCCGCTTCGGTCTTGCCGCCAGCGGTGGGGGCGAGCAGTACGGCGTCCTCGCCGGCGAGGAGCGGGGCGACGGCCTCGGTCTGGAGGGGGCGCAGGGTGTGCCAGCCGAGGGTATTGACGATGTGGTGTCCGAGGACGGGGTCGAGCAGGTCGAAGGCGTCGGGCGCGCGCCACTCGCCTTTCTCGTCGAACGCCCGATCGCTCACGGCAGGTCCAGGGGGATGTCCGCCGCGCTGCTCGCCGCGTTGCGCTCGGTGTCGCTGAGCTCAGCCGTGTGCAGGGTCAGGGCGTAGTGCCGACGGGGGTCGAAATCCTCGAACTCGTCGATGCGGTCCAGGACATCGGCGACCAGCTTGCGCAGGTACAGGCGGGGCGCGATGCCGACCTTGCCGCCGAGCGCGCCGGTGATAGCACGTGCCAGCTCGTCGAGGTAGGCGTCGTCCGCGCGCGCGGCCAGCCGCTCGGGGTGGCGGGCATCGGCCGCGTAGATGTCACGCACCTTGCGCCCCAGTTCGCCGAGAGAGGCGAGGTCGAAGCCGGGGAGCCGCAGCTGCACCGCCCGCGGGGAGTCGAAGCGCGGATCGGTGGTGAAGTCGGTGGCAAGGCGCTGGGCGAGGGGCGCCAGGCGCTGTACGCCCTGCTGCCCGTCGTAGAAGGCGGGGGTGCCGGTGATGACGAGGAACAGGCCGGGGAAACGCCCGGTGTCGATTTCGTCGAGAAGCTGGCGCAGCGCGTTGAGTGATTTCTCGCGGACGTCGCCGCGCACCCGTTGCAGGGTCTCCACCTCGTCCAGGACGAGCAGGAGTCCGGGGTGCCCGCAGTCCCGCAACACCGTGAGCAGGCCCTGGAGGAAGCCGAGGGCGGCGAAGTGGTCGAGGTCGCCGCGGATGCCGGCGGCGCGTTTCGCGGCGGCGGCCACCGACTTCTGCCCGCCGAGCCAGGCGATCAGGGCCTCGGCGAGGGCGCCGTCGCCGGCCGCCACGGCCCGCCGGTAGCCGCGCAGCGCCGCCGAGAAGGCGGGGGTGGTGCGGGCGACGGCGGCCAGCCGCTGTTCCAGGAGCACGTCGACGGCGCTCGCCAGTGCCTCCTCGTCGTCGTCCGCCACGTCGCCTCCGGCGAGCGCCTCCTCCTCCAGGGCGTAGAACCAGGAGTCGACCACGGCGCGGAGTGCGGACGGCTGGTGAGTGGCGGTGGTGAGCCGCTCGGTGAGCCTGCGGTAGACGGTCTCCAGCCGGTGCAGCGGGGTCTCGGTCTCCGAGATCTGGACCTCGCTGACGGCGAGCCCGCGCCGTTTGGCCCGCTCGGCGAGCCACCGGGCGAAGAACGTCTTGCCGGAGCCGTACTCGCCGCGCAGGGCATGGAAGCCGGCTCCGCCACGGGCGACGGTGGCCAGGTCGTCGTCGAGCGCACTCTCGAAACGTTCCAGACCGACGGCGAACAGGCCGAGCCCCGCCTGCGGGACGGTGCCGCGCCGCAGCGCGTCGACGACGTCGCGGCGGCGCGCGGCGCTGATGTCGAGGGCGGGGCGGGTCATGCGGTGCCTTCCGGGGACAGGAACTGCTGGCTGAGCAGGGCACGGTCGAGCTGCACGGTGCGGCCCGACTCGACCAGCTGGAGCACGGGGTAGCCGTCGATGTTGAGCAGCCGCTCCAGCATCGTGGCGAAGCGCGCGGGGTTGCGCTGCGACTTGCCGGTGGCGGCCTGGGCGGCAGCGGCGACCGCCCCGGGCGACAGCTTCCCGCCCGCTTCGTCCAGGGCGTCGAGTGCCGCTTCGACGGCCTTCTCGCTGGGCGCGGCGCGGACGAACTCGCGCTGAGCCCGGTACGCGGCGCTGCGCACGGTCCGTTGGCCGAGGGTGAGCCGGCCGGACGTCGTGGCGTGTCGGGCGGGCCGTGCCGCCTTCGGTCCGTCGTCGACGTCCGTCGGCGGTTTCCCTCCGTCCCGCGGTGCGGCTCCGCTTGCGGCGGACGCGGATTCGGCCCGCGACACGACCCCTTTCACGGCTCCCGTTCCGGGCACTGCCATGTCCTTGGATTCGGTCCCCGCCATGTCCTCGGAATCGGCCGCCGACCCCGCGCCCGGTACGGCGGTGTCGCCCTTCTCCCACCACGCCGGCTCGGCAGACTCGGGCGGCAGCAGTACCCAGCCCGACGGCACGGCCCCTCCGGACGGCACCAGCGTGATCACGGGAACGGTGACCTCGGCGAGTGAGGCACCGCCGTGGTATCCGGCCTGCCGCGCGGTGTAGCGCAGGTCGTCACGGCAAGCGGCGGTGATACGGCGGCCGTCGGTCAGCACGCGCGGACCGGTCAGGGCGACTTCCCCGTCACCGGGGTCTCCGGTGCGCCAGCGGGCGCCGCGCACCCCGGTGACCTCGGCGGGCTGGTGTCCGCGCTCGGTGCGGTCGACGATGTGGCCGTGGTCGGAGACGAGCACGACCGGGCGGCCGTAGTCGCGGGCGGCGTTGAGCAGGTCGGGCAGTTTCCCGATGTCGGCCAGGCCCCAGCGGCCGCTGGTTCCCTCCCGGCCGTCGGCCAAGGCGTCGTCGATGGTGTTGACGACGACGGCGACGATGTCGTCGGAGGCGAGGGCCTGGACGAGTTCGGGGGCGAGCCGGTGACCGGGCGGGCCTTCGTATCCACCCTTGTGGAAGAGGTGCGCGTCACGGTGCCGCTTGCGCCAGAAGGCGGTGAAGCCGGTGCGCTCAGCGGCTTGGCCGCCCTCGGAGGGCCTCCCGCTCAGCAGGGATGCCCGGCTGACGCGGGTGATCGAGGGCAGCATGGACACCGCTGCCTGTCGCAGCGGCCGGGTGCCCTGGGCGGCGGCGGGCACGATCTCGGTCCACGCCCTTCCGTCCAGTTCCCCCGCGATCCGCACGGCGATGTCCGCGCTCATCCCGTCGAGGACGAGGATCAGCGGACGGCCGCCGCCCTGGGCGAGCGGGGCCGCTGTCCTGGCGAGGACGTCCTCGATGAGGAGCGCACCGCCGTTCGCCTGCTGGCAGGCGGTCTCGGACCAGGAGGCGAGGAGGCCGGCGAAGTGGGCGTCGAGTGCGGCGCGGCGCTCGCGTGCCGCTCCTATCAGTCGCCGGTACGCCTCGCCGACGGCCGTGTCGCGGGACGCGTCCCCCTCCGCGAGGACGCCGATGGCCAGGTCGGCCCAGCCCGAGGAGGTGAGGTGGTCCTGCACGGCCTGCCCGACGGTCGCGCAGGGCGTGGGGTCGGTGGCGAGCCAGCGCATCAGGCGGACAGCGGTACGGGCGGTCTCGGTGGACTCCGCGTACAGCGCGGCGAGCTGGTGTGCCTCCAGGTCGCGAAGGGCGGACTCGGCGAGTGCGGTCGCGCCCTCGCCGCGGCTGCCGAGGCAGGCGGCCAGGGCCCGCAGCCGCCCCAGGTAGCCCGACGGGAGCAGCCGGTCGCCGCGGACCAGATCGGTCAG
>NZ_JAOCQE010000020.1 GCF_025290915.1 Streptomyces sp. 15-116A
CTCGATCGCGGCCCGCCGCATGGCGTCGGGGTCACTCCGGGGCCCCGGCGCGGCGGCCGTTCCGGGCGGCCAGGCCCCGGACCCTTCCGCGTCCGGCACTCCGGCGGACGCCCCAGGCCCGGATGCCTCGCCCCCGCTCTCCTCCGCCCCCTCGGAGTCCGGAGCGGGCACGGGGTCGTAGCCGCACAGCGCCTCCTCGGCCGCGCCGACGGCCAGGCCGGTGAGCATCACGCGGCCGTCGTCGCAGACCAGCACCGTGCGCGCGGTGATGTTCCGGTGCACCCAGCCGTGCGCGTGCAGCACCCGCAACGCCATCAGCACGTCGGCGGCCACCTCCGCCGCCCGGTACGGCGTCAGCGGCTTCTCGGCGAGCAGCGCGGCCAGCGGACGCGCGCCCACCAGCTCACTGACCACCCACAGCGAACCGCCCTCCGCGAACACGTCGAACACCTGGTCCAGCCGCGGATGATCTGGAATCGCGGCCGCCGCCTGCGCGGCCTCCACCGCCCGCCGCACGACCGGATCCGTGGGCCGTCGCGTGCCCGCCCGCGCAGGCGCTCGCCCGGAACCGCGCCGCGCGCTGCCGTCCCGCGCGGTGAAGCCGTCCGGCAGCCCCTCGGCGTCGAGCACCTCCGCCTCGACGACCTCCGGCAACGGCACCTGCCTGACCAGGACTTCCTGCCCGCTATAGGTGTCGAAGGCGCGGGTCTCGGTCAGTTCGTACTCGTCGGAGGGCGGCAGCGGCAGGCGGTAGCGGTCGGCGAGAACCCGTCCCGCATAGTCGTCCACGTTGCCTCCCCCGGCAGTACGGTCGGTCAATTCCGTTCGCCTCGCGACCCGTTCCGGCTGCGTACGGTCCGCAAGCACTCACGATACGTGCCCGAGGCAACCCGCAAAGAGGGGATTGCCACATCTCACTCCCCAAACCCGGGACGGCTCATGCCCGGGAGCGGCTCAGGACTTGGGCTCGAAGGAGCGCGTCAGCGTCCGCCAGGATTCCCTGCGCTCCTCGTCACCCCACGTGTCCGCCTTCGCCGTGTACATCAGCGCGTAGCCGAGACTTTCGTGGACGACGAACCCCCGGTCCACGGTCCGCCACTTCGTCCCGTCCTCCACATAGGTGAACTCCCAGTCGGCGGCCTTCCACCCCCGGTAGCCCACCTCCTCTATGCGGATCTTCTTGTACTGCGAACGCACCATGTAGCGTTCCTGGTTCTTCCAGTCGGCCACCGGGTCGTCCTTCGGCGTGGAGGTCCAGGCGACCAGCAGCTTCTGCCCGTCGGGTCCGGTGAAGCGGTCCCCCGCCGACCCCGTCGACTGGAACTTCCATCCCTCGGGCAGCCCGATCGAGTACCCCTGGTCCCCCTTGTACGTCTCGTCCGCCGACGTGTCGCCGCCGTCGTCGGCCGAGTCGTCCGCCCCGTCGTCACCGGATCCCGCGTCGCTCTCCGCCGGCCCGGCTCCCGCTCCCGCTCCGGTCGACGCGTCGGCGGAACCGTCCGTACGAGTGCCGTCCTTCTCGTCGCCCTTGGTCTCGGCACTGGGCGACGCGCCTGCCGTCACCCCGGTGCCGTTCTTCGCGGCCTTGCCGCCGTCCTTGTCGTCTCCGCCGAGCGCGATGCCGATCACCACCCCGAGCACGGCGAGCACCACGATCACCGCGATGGCGACCAGCGTCCGCCGCGGCACCACATCGGTGAGCGACGCCCTGGGCGCGGGCCGCGCCGGCAGATCCGGCGGCGCCATCACCGGCCACCCCGAACTCGCGCCCTTGGCAGGAGGCTTCGCCTCCCGCGCGCCCTCGTCCGCCCCGGCTCCGGACTCGCCCCCGGACGCCTGCCCCGTGCCGGACTTCCCAGCAGCCCCGCCCGCACTCGCCCCCGCGGACGCGGCGCTCACCGAGGACGATGCGGCACCCGCCCCCGCACCCGGCGTACCCGCTCCGGCCTCCTCTGCTCCCGCAGCACCGGCGGAACCGTCCGAGCCCGCAGTCCCGGTGGAGCCACCCGAGCCCGAAGTACCGGCAGAACCAGTCGACTTAGCACCGGCAGCGGTCCCAGCCGCCACGGCGGCCGCCTTGCGCACGGACCGCAACGCACCCCGCAGCCGCTCCCCGGCCTCCTCGCCCCGCTTGCCCCCGGACCGCGCCGCCCGCTCCCCGGGCTGCTCCGGCAGCGGAACGACCTTCGTCGCGTCCGCCGGCTCGGCCTCCTTGGGCTCGGGGGCATGGATGACCGCGTTCAGCATGGCCCGCGCACCGGCGTCGTCGAGCCGCTGCTCCGGGTCCTTGGTGAGCAGCCCGTGGATGACGTCCCTGAGCGGCCCCGCGTTCTTCGGCTCCTCGAGCGGCTCGGTCATCACCGCGGTGAGCGTGGCGATGGCTGAGCCCTTGTCGTACGGCGGTGTTCCCTCCACCGCCGCGTACAGCAGCCCGCCGAGCGACCACAGGTCGGCCGCCGGTCCCGGCTTGTGCCCGCGGGCCCGCTCCGGGGAGATGTAGGAGGGCGCGCCGACCAGCATGCCGGTCGAGGTGATGGACGGGTCGCCCTCGACCTGGGCGATGCCGAAGTCGGTGAGCACGACCCGGCCGTCGTCGGCGATGAGCACGTTCGACGGCTTCACGTCACGGTGCAGGATGCCCTGGCGGTGGGCGGACCGCAGCACGTCGAGCACGGCGAGCCCGACCTCCGCGGCACGCCGGGGCTCGAGCAGGCCGTCCTCCCGGATGACCTCGGCGAGCGACTTGCCCTCGACGAGCTCCATCACGATCCAGGGCCGGTCGTCCTCCTGGACCACGTCGAAGACGGTCACGGCGCTGTTGTTGCGGATCCGCGCGATCGCCTTGGCCTCACGCAGCGTTCTTGTGATCAGCCGCCGTTTCTCGTCCTCGTCGATGTTCGACGGGAACCGGAGTTCCTTAACGGCGACCGTCCGCCCCAGGGTCTCGTCCTCGGCTCGCCACACCGTCCCCATGCCGCCGCGGCCGAGGACTTCTCCCAGCCGGTACCGCCCGGCGAGGAGACGTGCGCTCTCGTCCGTACGGGATGTCCCCGCCCGCTCCGCCTCCGACATGCGTCCCCTCATGCAACCCGCCCTGACAGAGCCTTCATTGTCTCTCACCCGACAAGTGGCCGACGCCCAGGGTGCCTCAGGCGCCGCGGCGGCCCGCGCACCCCGTGAACCCGGGTGAAGGACGCGTTCCACCGCCTTGCATGATGGGCCTCCGACAAGGGAGGAACCGGGATGCCGCCGCTTCGGACACTACTGGCCGTTCCTGTGTCCCTAGCCCTGCTCGCCCTCACCCCGACGGCTTCCTCGGCTTCTCCCGCGGACGCGCTGCTCCCCTTGCTGGTCACACGGGGCGGGGCGCCGGGAGCTGCCCTGCTGGCGCGGGAGGAGACCGGCTCGCGCTACGCCCACGCCGGCCAGGGCATGGCACGCGCCGACCACTTCCGCGCCGGCAGCATCACGAAGACCTTCATCGCGACGGTGGTGCTGCAACTGGCCGAAGAGCACCGCCTCTCACTGTCGGACACTGTGGAGGAGCATCTGCCGGGGCTGGTGAGGGGAGCCGGGAACGACGGCCGCGCGCTGACCCTGCGCTCCCTGCTCTCCCACACCAGCGGCCTGCACGACTTCACCGCCGAGACCCACGGTGCGGTCGCCGTGACGCCTCTTCAGGCTCTGCGCATTGCCCTCACCCACCCTCCGGCCGACCGTGGCCGCTTCTCCTACTCGAACACCAACTACGTCCTGCTCGGCCTGGTCGTCGAACAGGTCACCGGCCGCTCCTACGCCGCCGAGGCCGAGCAGCGCATCATCGCTCCACTCCGGCTGACGGGCACCTCCTTCCCGGGCTCCGACACCTCCCTGCCCTCACCGCACGGCCGCGCCTACGCCGCCGACGGGACCGATGTCACCGAGCTCGACCCGCGGGTGGCCGGCGCCGCGGGCGAGCTGGTGACCACGCTCGCCGATCTGGACCGCTTCTACGCGGGCCTGCTGGGCGGTGAACTGCTGCCCCCGCGCCTGCTGCGCGAGATGCTCGACACCCGGGCCGCACGCGGCTCGTACGGCCTGGGTCTGTATCCCGTGAAACTTCCGTGCGGCACCACCGTGTGGGGACACAACGGGCGCATCTCCGGCAGCTACGTGCGCACCGCAGCCACCGTCGACGGCCGGCGTGTCCTCACCTTCCGGGTGAACACGGACGCGATTGCCGATCCCGGTCTCGAACCCGCGGTGCTCGCGGCCGAGTTCTGCCCCCGCACCTCGTAGAACGACCGGGTTCCGAACGAAGATCCCGGTTCGCGACACTCGTTCGAGTGAATGAGGCGACGGCAGCGGGCGACGGCGCCAGCGGCACCACAGCAACCACAGAAACCACAGAAACCACAGAAACCACAGAAACCACAGAAACCACAGCGGTCTACACGGCTACAACCGACTACGTCGACTTCATCCGTCTACAACGGCACGATGTCCGGCGCCCCCAGCCGTGCCGCGTCCGCCGTCAGGTCGTCCGGCTGGCGCTGCGACTCCCGCTCTGCCTCCACCCGCTTCTCGTAATGCTGCACCTCGCGCTCGATCTGGTCCTTGTCCCAGCCCAGCACCGGCGCCATCAGCTCCGCGGTCTCACGGGCGCAGCGCGTGCCCCGGTCGAACGTCTCGATCGAGATGCGGGTGCGCCGGGTCAGCACGTCGTCCAGATGCCGAGCGCCCTCGTGAGAGGCGGCGTAGGTGATCTCGGCGCGCAGATAGTCGTCCGCCGCCTGCAGGGGCTCGCCCAGGGAGGGGTTGGACGCGATGAGGTCCAGGACCTCCTCGGCCATCGCCCCGTACCGGTTCAGCAGGTGCTCCACCCGCACCGTGTGCAGCCCGGTGCGCGCGGCGATGCGCGCACGCGCGTTCCACAGCGCCCGGTACCCCTCGGCTCCCACGAGCGGCGTGTCCTCGGTGACGCAGTCGGCGACGCGCACGTCGAGCCCGTGCACGGCCGCGTCCACCGCGTCCTTGGCCATGACGCGGTAGGTCGTGTACTTGCCGCCGGCGACCACGACGAGGCCGGGCACCGGATGCGCCACGGTGTGCTCGCGCGACAGCTTGCTGGTGGCGTCGGACTCGCCGGCCAGCAGCGGCCGCAGACCGGCGTACACGCCCTCCACGTCGTCCCTCGTGAGCGGGACCGCCAGCACCGAGTTGACGTGTTCCAGCAGGTAATCGATGTCCGCGCTGGACGCGGCCGGGTGGGCCTTGTCGAGGTCCCAGTCGGTGTCGGTGGTCCCGACGATCCAGTGCCGCCCCCAGGGGATGACGAACAGCACGGACTTCTCGGTGCGCAGGATGAGCCCGGTCGTGGAGTGGATGCGGTCCTTGGGGACGACGAGGTGGATGCCCTTGGACGCCCGGACGTGGAACTGGCCGCGTTCGCCGACCATCGCCTGCGTGTCGTCGGTCCACACACCGGTGGCATTGACGATCTGCTTGGCGCGGATCTCGTACTCGCCTCCGCCTTCCACGTCCTGCACCCGGGCGCCGACGACCCGCTCGCCCTCGCGCAGGAATCCGGTCACACGCGCACGGTTGGCGGCCTTCGCGCCGTATGCCGCGGCCGTGCGCACCAGGGTCGCCACGAAGCGGGCGTCGTCCATCTGCGCGTCGTAGTACTGCAGGGCGCCGACCAGCGCGTCCTTCTTCAGGCAGGGCGCCACCCGCAGGGCCTGACGTCGGCTCAGGTGGCGATGCACGGGCAGGCCCCGGCCGTGCCCGCGGGCCATGGACATGGCGTCGTAGAGTGCGACGCCCGACCCCGCGTACAGCCGCTCCCAGCCCTTGTGCTGCAGCGGATACAGGAACGGCACCGGCTTCACCAGATGCGGAGCGAGCCGCTCCAGCAGCAGGCCGCGCTCCTTCAACGCCTCCCGGACGAGGCCGAAGTCGAGCATCTCCAGATAGCGCAGGCCGCCGTGGATCAGCTTGCTGGACCGGCTGGAGGTGCCCGACGCCCAGTCACGTGCCTCGACCAGCCCGGTGGACAGGCCGCGCGTCACGGCGTCGAGCGCGGTGCCCGCACCGACGACGCCGCCGCCCACCACCAGCACGTCCAGTTCGTGCTCGGCCATGGATGCGAGTGACTCGGCGCGCTGCGCCGGCCCCAGTGTCGCTGTCCTCACCGCTGCCTCCCGCTCATCGGTCGCGTCGGCCGCACCCGTCGGGCGAAGCCCGGCCCCTCCCTCATGCCCAAATTCTGACCGGCTTGCCCGACTTCAGCCACCACGCACCCCCAGCCTGTGGACAACCACGCGGAACGACTCACCGAAACTCGGCCGATCAATCCCGCAAATCGGTCATATTTACTCCTAGTCTGACATTGCGCTCGCTCGTTCTGTCCACAGGGCTTGCGCACCTGTCTCACTTCGGCTACTGGGAAGGACGGCCCACGCCATGCCCGCAGATCTCGCCGTCATCGGACTCGGCCCGTACGGCCTGCCCCTGGCCCAGGCCGCCGTCACCTCCGGAATGCCGACCATCGGCTACCGGACCGGCCCCGAGGCGGGCTCCCTCAGCCCCGCCGAGGTGCGCCGCATGCTCGCGCAAGGATTCCGTGTCACCGCCAACCCGGCGGAGCTCGGGCGCGTGCGCACCGCGGTCATCTGCGCGCCGGCCCCGCGCGCCGCGGACGGCGGGCTGGACCTGAGCCAGGTGGAGACGGCGGCCCGCACCCTCGCCGCGCGGCTGCGTCCGCACACCACGGTGATCCTGGAATCCCCCGTGCCGCCCGGCACCACGGAGGGGTTCCTCCGGCGCCTCCTCGAGTCGGAGTCCGGCCTCCGCGCCGGGCGGGATTTCCACCTCGCCTACTCCCCCAGCCGTGTCGACCCCGGCAACCGCGACTTCACCCCGGCCAACACGCCGAAGGTCATCGGCGGCCTCACCCCCGCCTGCACCGAATCGGCCGCGGCCTTCTACGGGCGGCTCACCGACAAGGTGGTACGCGCGCGTGGACCCCGGGAGGCGGAGACGGTCCAGGTCCTGGAGACCAACTTCCGGCAGGTCAACATCGCGCTCGTCAACGAGATGGCCGTCCTCTGCCACGAGATGGGGGTCGACCTGTGGGACGTCATCCGCTGCGCGGAGACGAAACCGTTCGGCTTCCAGGCGTTCCGCCCCGGCCCCGGCGTCGGCGGCCACGCGGTCCCCCAGGACCTGACCGCGCACGCCGGGCGCACCCTGCGCATGGCGGAACTGGCCCAGGAGGTCAACAGCCGCATGCCGCGCTACGTCGTGCAGCGGGCGGCCGCGCTCCTCAACGAGCACGGCAAGTCGGCGCGGGGCGCGCGCGTGCTGCTCCTCGGCGTCACCTACAAGCCCGATCTCGCCGACCAGCAGGGCACTCCGGCTCAGGAGATCGCGGTCCGGCTGATGGAGCTCGGCGCCTCCGTCAGCTACCACGACCCGCACGTCCCGTCCTGGAACGTCCTCGACCGCCCTCTCCCCCGCGCCGACTCCCTCTACGAGGCCGCCGCCGACGCCGACCTGACGATCCTGCTCCAGCAGCACCGCACCTACGACCTCCAGGGCCTCTCGGTGAAGGCACAGCTCCTGCTCGACACCCGGGGAGCCACGCCCACGGGGGCGGCCCACCGGTTGTGAGCAGGGGCGCGCGGAGGCGGTCGTACGAAGGCTGCCACCCACCCGGACACACGAGGAGGCCGGTCACCCCGTCGGGTGACCGGCCTCCGGTGTCTCGCGGGGACTATCGCCGGTGCTGCGAGTCCGCCACCGTGACCTCCACGCGCTGGAACTCCTTCAGCTCGCTGTAGCCGGTGGTGGCCATCGCGCGGCGCAGGGCGCCGAAGAGGTTCATCGAGCCGTCGGGGGTGTGGGACGGGCCGGTGAGGATCTCCTCCAGGGTGCCGACCGTGCCGAGGTCGACCTTCTTGCCGCGCGGCAGCTCCTCGTTGACGGCCTCCATGCCCCAGTGGTGGCCCTTGCCCGGGCCGTCGGTCGCGCGGGCGAGCGGGGAGCCCATCATCACCGCGTCGGCACCGCAGGCGATCGCCTTGGGCAGGTCGCCGGACCAGCCGACGCCGCCGTCCGCGATCACGTGCACGTACCGGCCGCCGGACTCGTCCATGTAGTCACGCCGGGCGGCGGCCACATCGGCGACCGCGGTGGCCATCGGCACCTGGATGCCCAGCACGTTGCGCGTGGTGTGCGCGGCGCCGCCGCCGAAGCCGACCAGGACGCCCGCAGCGCCGGTACGCATCAGGTGCAGCGCCGCGGTGTAGGTGGCGCAGCCGCCGACGATCACCGGGACGTCGAGCTCGTAGATGAACTGCTTCAGGTTCAGCGGCTCGTGCGAACCGGAGACGTGCTCCGCCGAGACGGTCGTACCGCGGATGACGAAGATGTCCACGCCCGCGTCGACGACGGCCTTGGAGAACTGGGCCGTGCGCTGCGGAGAGAGCGCGGCGGCGGTGACCACGCCCGAGTCGCGCACCTCCTTGATGCGCTGCCCGATCAGCTCCTCCTTGATCGGCGCGGCGTAGATCTCCTGGAGGCGGCGGGTGGCCGACTCGGCCGGCAGCTCGGCGATCTCGTCGAGCAGCGGCTGCGGGTCCTCGTAGCGCGTCCACAGGCCCTCGAGGTTCAGCACGCCGAGGCCGCCGAGCTCGCCGATGCGGATCGCGGTGGCCGGCGAGACGACCGAGTCCATGGGGGCGGCCAGGAAGGGCAGCTCGAACCGGTAGGCGTCGATCTGCCAGGCGATCGAGACCTCCTTCGGGTCCCGCGTACGGCGGCTGGGGACGACGGCGATGTCGTCGAAGGCGTACGCCCTGCGGCCGCGCTTGCCGCGCCCGATCTCGATCTCAGTCACGTCTGTGGCCTTTCCCTGATGCGTTGCAGCGTCTTCCAGTATCGCCGACGGGTACGACAGCCACCGCCCCGGACGTACGACAAGGGCGGCCCCTGTGCTCCGGGGCCGCCCTCACGGAAGCCTCACGCGTGCGTGCGCCCTTTCGAGGCTCACGCGCGCGTGCGCGTCACTTGCTGCTGTAGTTCGGCGCCTCGACCGTCATCTGGATGTCGTGCGGGTGGCTCTCCTTGAGGCCCGCCGAGGTGATCCGCACGAAGCGGCCCTTGGACTCCATCTCCTCGATGGTGGCGGCGCCCACGTAACCCATGGTCTGGCGCAGACCACCGACGAGCTGGTGCAGCACGTTGGCCAGCGGGCCGCGGTAGGGCACCTGGCCCTCGACGCCCTCGGGCACGAGCTTGTCGTCGGAGGCGACCTCGGCCTGGAAGTAGCGGTCCTTGGAGTACGACCTGCCCTGGCCGCGCGACTGCATGGCGCCGAGCGAGCCCATGCCGCGGTACGACTTGAACTGCTTGCCGTTGATGAACAGCAGCTCGCCGGGCGACTCCTCGCAGCCCGCGAGCAGGCTGCCCAGCATCACCGTGTCGGCACCGGCGGCGAGCGCCTTGCCGATGTCGCCGGAGTACTGCAGACCGCCGTCGCCGATCACCGGGATGCCCGCCGGACGGGCGGCGAGGGAGGCCTCGTAGATCGCGGTGACCTGCGGGACGCCGATGCCGGCCACCACGCGCGTGGTGCAGATCGAGCCCGGGCCGACACCCACCTTGATGCCGTCGACGCCGGCGTCGATGAGCGCCTGAGCGCCGTCGCGCGTGGCGACGTTGCCGCCGATCACGTCGACCGACACGCTCGACTTGATCTTCGACATCCAGCTGAGCGCGTTGCTGTTGTGGCCGTGCGAGGTGTCGACCACCAGGAAGTCCACACCGGCCTCGGCGAGCGCCTGGGCGCGCTCCAGGGCCTCGGGGCTGGCGCCCACGGCGGCGCCGACCAGCAGGCGGCCCTCGGCGTCCTTGGCGGCGTTCGGGTACTTCTCCGCCTTGACGAAGTCCTTGACGGTGATGAGGCCCTTGAGGACGCCCTCGTCGTCGACCAGCGGCAGCTTCTCGATCTTGTGGCGGCGCAGCAGCTCCATGGCGTCCACGCCGGAGATGCCGACCTTGCCGGTGACCAGCGGCATCGGGGTCATGACCTCGCGCACCTGGCGGCTGCGGTCGCTCTCGAAGGCCATGTCGCGGTTGGTCACGATGCCGAGCAGCTTGCCGGCCGGGTCCGTGACGGGCACGCCGCTGATCCGGAACTTGGCGCACAGCGCGTCCGCCTCGGCGAGCGTGGCCTCCGAGTGCACTGTGATGGGGTCGGTCACCATGCCCGACTCGGACCGCTTCACCAGGTCGACCTGGTTGACCTGGTCCTCGATGGACAGGTTGCGGTGCAGTACACCGACGCCGCCCAGACGGGCCATCGCGATCGCCATGCGCGACTCGGTGACCTTGTCCATGGCGGCGGACAGGAGCGGAATGTTGACCCGGACATTGCGGGAGATGCGGGACGAGGTGTCGACCGCGTTGGGGAGCACCTCGGATGCACCCGGCAGCAGCAGCACGTCGTCGTAGGTCAGCCCGAGTGTCGCGAATTTTCCGGGCACTCCGTCGACGTTGGCAGTCATGACACCTTCCCCAAATGGCCTTGATCGGTGCGGATGTCCATGCTAACGGGAAGCGTGGGTGTCTCATTCCACGGTTTCCCACGGCTCCGGGCTTCGTATGTTCGTACGGAAACGGTCCTGCGCCGGTTCATTCGCCGACGGTGTGATGCCGAAGGCGCGGTGGGGCAGCGGCGGTTACTGCTCCGCCAGGGCACGCAGCCGGCTCAGCGCCCGGTGCTGTGCCACCCGGACGGCGCCGGGTGACATTCCCAACATCTGTCCAGTCTCCTCCGCCGTGAGGCCCACCGCGATGCGCAGCAGGAGCAGCTCGCGCTGGTTCTCGGGCAGGTTGGCGAGGAGTTTCTTGGCCCATTCGGCGTCGCTGCTGAGAAGGGCGCGCTCCTCCGGGCCGAGGGAGTCGTCGGGACGTTCGGGCATCTCGTCGGAGGGCACGGCGGTGGAGCCGGGGTGGCGCATCGCGGCGCGCTGCAGGTCGGCGACCTTGTGGGCGGCGATGGCGAAGACGAACGCCTCGAAGGGGCGCCCGGTGTCCCGGTAGCGGGGCAACGCGAGCAGGACCGCCACACAGACCTCCTGGGCGAGGTCCTCGACGAAGTGCCGGGCGTCACCGGGGAGCCGGGACAGCCGGGTGCGGCAGTAGCGCAGGGCCAGGGGATGCACGTGGGCGAGGAGATCGTGCGTGGCCTGCTCGTCCCCGTCGACAGCGCGGTGGACGAGCGCACCGATCGCCCCTTGGGCAGTGCCCGCCTCGTCGTCGCGCATCGGTCCATGGTGCCCTGCGGACGCGGGGTCCGCGGCACCACGTCCCTTGTTGTGCACCGAAGCGTTATGAGCAGGTGCGCCGGAACTCATCCCCTGCGCCCTCCCCTTCCGCTCGACCGACTCGTCCCCGAGGAACTCCACACCTCAAGGATGCGGCATCCGCGGCGAAACGAGCAGCGGGCATCCGGCGACCACCGCCGAAGCCCTGGTGGGCGGGGCTTTCGGCGCCCTGCACACGGTGTGCGCGATAGGCCCTGGGACCTGTCGTTCGGATCGAGCGGGCTCCGTGACTCCGGGCCCGCACCCGGCCGGGACGCGAACCTCGCCGACAGTGCGGTCCCGCGTGCGGCCAGACCTCGTACGGCGCGGTCACGCGGAGTGGGGCCCTCGTGGAGAGCCCGTGCGACACCACGCCCAGGCGAGTCCCGTTGAGCGCTACCGCGCCGGACGAAGATCCGTACGGCGGACTTGCGCCAAGCCAGACCTCGTACGACCAAGCCCCTACGGCCGCACCACGCCCGGGGAGCACCCGTACGGCGACACCGCACACCCGCAGAAGCACGGGCGGCGGAACCACCTCCGCCGCAGCGCCCCCGTCAGAGGCACTCTCCGCGGTCGGTGGGGCCACGCGCGTGTAGCGCCCGGGCGGGGGCATCCACGTACCCCCGCTCACCGGGAGCCGCTCCACGTCAGCCGCCGCGGCCGGTCCGATCCGAAGGACAGGCCCTAGCGCACCAGACCCCACCGGAATCCGAGCGCCACCGCGTGCGCCCGGTCCGACGCGCCGAGCTTCTTGAAAAGCCGCCTGGCATGGGTCTTGACCGTGTCCTCGGAGAGGAACAGTTCGCGGCCGATCTCCGCGTTGGAGCGGCCGTGGCTCATCCCTTCGAGGACCTGGATCTCACGCGCGGTGAGCGTCGGCGCGGCGCCCATCTCGGCGGAGCGCAGCCGGCGCGGGGCGAGCCGCCAGGTCGGGTCGGCGAGGGCCTGAGTGACCGTGGCGCGCAGCTCCGCGCGGGAGGCGTCCTTGTGCAGATAGCCGCGGGCGCCGGCGGCCACCGCGAGGGCCACGCCGTCGAGGTCCTCGGCGACGGTCAGCATGATGATGCGCGCGCCGGGGTCGGCCGACAGCAGCCGCCGGACGGTCTCCACGCCGCCCAGACCGGGCATGCGTACGTCCATCAGAATCAGGTCCGAGCGGTCGGCGCCCCAGCGGCGGAGGACTTCCTCGCCGTTGGCAGCCGTCGTCACGCGCTCGACGCCGGGCACGGTCGCGACCGCGCGGCGGAGCGCCTCTCGGGCAAGCGGGGAGTCGTCGCAGACGAGGACGGAAGTCATGGCCGCCCTCCGCAGCTGATGCGCGTCACCTTGAGCCTCCAGGCTGGTACGAAATCGTCACCTGTGCGGTCGACCGTCTCGGACGCCTGCCCGAGCGCTTGTTCCTTCAACCGCCTCGCACTCTCAACGACGGTCACTCGAAAGAGTTACGGGGCCGTCTGCCATCTTCGGCACTCTACGTGAGGAGGCGGACACGGTGCAGATACGCGCGGCAGACCCTCAACCTTTCATCACAACCCATGCCCCATTCAGACCCTTTTCTTCCCGTTTGCCAGTGTCTGGAGCTAGATTCGCAATGAGTCATATTTTCATCTCCTTGGATCGTAGTTGTACGGTCGTGGACACCGGATCCGCCCAGAACGGCTACAAGGGGTCACGCAATGGCAGATTTCTCCCGCCTTCCCGGACCGAACGCGGACCTGTGGGACTGGCAGCTCCTGGCTGCGTGCCGCGGGGTGGACAGCTCGCTCTTCTTCCACCCGGAGGGCGAACGGGGCGCCGCTCGAAGCGCTCGCGAGAACTCGGCCAAAGAGGTCTGCATGAGGTGCCCGGTGCGCGCCGAGTGCGCCGCGCACGCCCTGGCGGTACGTGAGCCGTACGGCGTGTGGGGCGGCCTGACCGAGGACGAGCGCGAAGAGCTGATGGGCCGCGCGCGCAACCGCCTGGTGTCGGCATCGGCGTCGACAGCCGGCGAGCACGCGGCTTCGAACACCTGAAGGAACGTTTCTGCGCTTCGGGCACGCACGCGTGCCCTTGTTTTTTCGCTGGAGGTGGTCACAGAGGCGTCGTCACGGGGGTGATCAGAGGACCGTCACGGGAAGTGACCGCAGGACAGTCTCCCGCCCCAGCCGCGACACGGCCGCCGGTGCCGGACCCCGCTACCGGCCGGCCGCCCGCGCCAGCTGATCCAGCGTCGCCGTGACCGCCGGCACCTGGGCGAGGTCGGGGAGGGTCAGCGCGACGATCTCCCGCCGCACGGCGGGTTCCAGGGAGACGGTGCGTACGCCCCTGGGCCGCAGGGACTCGATGGCGAGCTGCGGCAGTACGGCGACGCCGAGGCCGGCGCCCACCAGACCGGCGACCGCGGGATAGTCGTCGGTCGCGAAGTCGATGCGCGGGGTGAAGCCGGCCGACTCGCACACCTCCACCAACTGCCCCCGGCAGCGCGGACAGCCCGCGATCCACGGCTCCTCGGCGAGCTCGCCGATGCCGACGGAAGACGCACGCGCGAGCGCGTGCCGCTCGGGCACGAGCCCGACGAGACGGTCCGTGAGCAGCGGGCGCACCACGAGGTCGTCCCACTCCTCGGCACCGGCCGCCCCCTCGTAGCGGAAGGCGAGCGCCACATCGCAGTCGCCCTCGCGCAGCATCTCGACGGAACGGGGCGGCTCGGCCTCCTCCAGGGAGACCCGGGTGCCGGGATGCGCGTCGCGCAGGGCCGCGAGGGCCGTCGGTACGAGGGTGGAGCTGCCGCTGGGGAAGGAGACCAGCCGGACCCGTCCCGCCCGCAGCCCGGCGATGGCGGCCACCTCCTCCTCGGCGGCGGTGAGGCCCGCGAGGATCCCGGCGGCGTGCCGCACCAGCGCCTCACCGGCCTGGGTGAGCCGCATCTCGCGGCCGCTGCGGATGAGCAGGGGCGTGCCGACGGACGCTTCGAGCGCCTTCATCTGCTGGCTGACGGCGGGCTGGGTGCAGCCCAGTTCGCGGGCCGCGGCGGAGAAGGAGCCGGTGGCGGCCACGGCGCGCAGCACTCGGAGATGACGGGCTTCGATCACACCGCCAAGGATAAGCGCTCCTTTGATGCGACGCCGAATAATGCGTCGACGCTTTGATCGAGGTCGCCTACCGTGCGGCTCATGAAGCTTCTCTCTGTGAACCTCGGGCGCCCGAAGGCCGTGCCGTACACCGACCAGCCCGAGGGCCTGACCGGAATCGACAAGAAGCCGGTGGACGGGCCGGTGCGGGTGGCGGCGCCGGGACCGAAGGGAACGGGCGCGGGCGGGCTGGCCGGGGACGCGGTGTGCGACACGCGGCACCACGGCGGCGACGACCAGGCCGTCTACGCCGTGGCCCGCGAGGATCTCGACGCGTGGGAGCGCGAGCTGGGCCGCCCGCTGGCGAACGGCGCGTTCGGCGAGAACCTCACCACGGAAGGGATCGACGTGTCCGGCGCCCGCATCGGTGAGCGCTGGGGCATCGGCTCCGAGGTCGTGCTGGAGATCACCAGCGGGCGTATCCCCTGCCTGACCTTCCAGGGCCACATCGGCGAGAAGGGCTGGGTGAAGCGCTTCACGCAGCAGGGTGCGCCGGGGGCCTATCTGCGTGTGGTCAGGCCCGGTGAGATACGTGCGGGCGACGAGGTGCGGATCCTGCACCGGCCCGACCACGAGGTGACGGTGGCCCTGCAGTTCCGGGCCGTGACGACCGAGCGGACGCTGCTGCCGCGGCTGCTCGCGGCGGGCGAGGCACTGCACCCGGAGGCGCTGGCGACGGCGCGGACGTGGGTGGAGAAGTACGGCGAGCAGCAGTCGACTTGATGACGCGTCAACCCTGATGCCGGGCGCGTGCCGGGCCTTCAGGGAAGTCGTCCTCGGCCAGTCGCCGCACGGCTCCTAGGGGGAAACCCCCGAGGCCCTGCGGGGGTTGTCTCAGGGGCTGGTCGGGGCAGGTCCCCGATGTCCGGCGGGTCGTGATCCACGACGCTCGAAGCATGACTCGCCACACGTCGCACCACGCGGCACCGGACGGAGGAAACCCGCCCGGTGCCCCACGCCGCGCCTTCCGTTTCAAGCGCCTTGTCATCGTGCTGGGTTCGCTGGTGACCACGGTCGCCGTGGCCGTCGGCGCGCTGTTCGCCTGGCTGTGGACCGACGCGAAGGTGAACACGGTCGGCAAGGAGCCGTTCGACAACGCCCTGGCGATACCGCCCCTGGCCGAGTCGACCGTCGACAAGGACGGTACCCGGGTCTTCGATCTGCGAATGCAGGCGGGAGAGACGGAGTTCCGGGACGGTGTGAAGACGCCGACCTGGGGCTTCAACGGCTCCTATCTGGGCCCGACGCTGCGGGCGGAACGCGGCGAGAAGGTACGGGTGCGGGTCAGCAATGCGCTGGACGAGGCGTCCTCCGTGCACTGGCACGGCATGCATCTGCCGGCCCGGATGGACGGCGGCCCGCACCAGATGATCGCCCCGGGAGCCACCTGGAGCCCGCACTGGACGGTGGACCAGCCGGCGTCCACGCTCTGGTACCACCCGCATCCCCACGGCAGGACCGAGGACCACGTGCGGCGCGGGCTGGCTGGCCTGTTCCTCCTCGACGACGAGACCTCGGCGCGCCTGCCGCTGCCGAAGCGGTACGGCGTCGACGACCTGCCGGTCGTCGTGCAGGACGTCCGCTTCGACGGCGCACGGCTGGCGGGCGACCGCGGGCTGATGCAGAACGTGGGTTTCCTCGGCGACCGGACCATGGTCAACGGCACCCTGCGCCCCTACCGGAAGGTCCACGACGAGCTGATACGGCTGCGGCTGCTCAACGCGTCCACGGCCCGCACCTACGCCTTCGGGTTCCCCGACGACCGCGACTTCTCCCTCATAGGCACGGACGGCGGTCTGCTGGAGCGGCCCGCGGTCATGGACCGCATACAGCTGTCGCCGGGTGAACGCGCCGAGATCGTCGTGCGGATGAAGGCCGGTGAGCGGGTGATGCTCCGCAGCTTCCCGCAGGAGAACTACGGGGGCGCCTGGCAGCGGCGGTTCGGGGGCGGCGACGACACCTTCGACGTACTGGAGTTGCGGGCGGCCGAGCGGCTGCGGCCCTCCCCGGAGGTTCCCGCCTCGCTGGCCGCATCGGAACTGCCGGACGCCGAACAGGCCGTGCGAGGGCGGCACTTCGATCTGAAGCTGTCAGGGATCAATGTCCGGAAGATGGATATGGGGCGCGTCGACGAGACCGTGACACGCGGGACGACGGAGGTGTGGACGATACGCAACTCCAACGGAATGCCGCACAACTTCCATGTGCACGACGTGCAGTTCCGCGTGGTGGAGGTGAACGGAAAGACTCCGCCGCCGGCTCTGCGCGGGCCGAAGGACACGGTGTTCGTCCCGCACGGCACCACGATGAAACTGGCTCTGCGCTTCACCGGGCCGGCCGATCCGGACACGCCGTACATGTACCACTGTCATCTGCTGTATCACGAAGACGAGGGGATGATGGGCCAGTTCGTGGTGGTCGAGAAGGGTCAGTCGGCCGGGAGCCCTCCGGACCATGCGGGTCATTGAGATCACGGAGGTCAGGGAGGTCGTGGGGGCGGGCGGAAGCGTGGGGAGAAGGTGGGCTGAACCGACCGGGGCTCCAGCGCACTCCCGGAAGGGGACCGGCGTGAGCGGACCACTCCGCTCCAGGTAACTACTCTTGCGCCATGACAACGGCTCTGATTACGGGATCGACGGCGGGGATCGGTGCCGCGTTCGCGCGGCGGCTGGCGGCCGACGGACATGACCTGGTGCTGGTGGCCCGCGACACGGGCCGGCTGCGGGAACAGGCGACCGAGCTGCACGACCGGCACGGCATCGAGGCGGAGGTGCTGACCGCCGACCTCGCGGAGGACAGCGGCATCGAGGCGGTGGCCGAGCGGCTCCGCGACCGCAAGAACCCCGTCGACCTGCTGATCAACAACGCCGGTTTCGGCAACAAGGGACGCTATCTGGACGTGCCCATGGCCGACGAGCTGAGAATGCTCAAGGTGCACTGCGAGGCGGTGCTGCGGCTGACGTCGGCGGCGGCGGAGGCGATGCGGGAGCGCGGTCGCGGTGGTGTCGTGAACGTGGCCTCGGTCGCGGCCTTCGTCCCGCGGGGGACGTACGGGGCGTCCAAGGCGTGGGTGGTGCAGTTCACGCAGGGCGCGGCGAAGGATCTGGCGGACAGCGGCGTACGTCTGATGGCGCTGTGCCCCGGGTTCGTGCGCACCGAGTTCCACGACCGGGCCGGGATGGGCACGGACAACATCCCGAAGTGGATGTGGCTGGACGCGGACAAGGTGGTGGCGGCGGCGCTGGCCGATCTGGCCCGGGGCAGGACGGTGTCGATCCCGGACCCGCGCTACAAGACGCTGATGGGTGCGGCGAAGCTGGTGCCGCGGGGCATGCTGGGCGGGATCTCGTCGCGGACGGGCCGGAAGTACGGGCCGCAGTAGGGCCACGGCGTCGGGCTGTGGCCCTGGGGTCCCGGTGGGAAAATGGGTGCTGACAGTACCCGGACCCGGGGGGACCGGAGGCGGGCGGCATGACCTTCGTACAGCTCATCGACTGCAGGACGAACCGGCTCGAGGAGATGGACCGGCTGCTCGATCAGTGGGTCGAGCAGACCAGGGGAAAACGGACGGCGACGCATGCGGTGGTCGGCAGGGACCACTCGGACGCCTCGCACGTCGTGGAGATCGTGGAGTTTCCGTCGTACGAGGAGGCGATGCGCAATTCGGGGCTGCCGGAGACCGACCGGATCTTCCGGGAGATGGTCGCGCTCTGCGAGGAGACGCCGACGTTCACCGATCTGGACGTGGTGCGGGACGCGCAGTTGAACGCGGACTCCGTGCGGCGGTTCTTCGAGGTGCTGGCCGGCGAGGGTGATCTGTCGCCGATGGCCGGTCTGGTCGCGGAGCACTACCACGACCACGATCCCGGCAACGAGCAGGACCTCATCGGCCTGGACCACTTCCGGCGCGAGATGGACGTGTGGCGCAACGGCTTCGACTTCACCATCCGGATCGAGGACCAGATCGCCCAGGGCGACCGGGTGTGCACACGGTGGTCCTGGGAGGCGACGCACAAGGGCGAGTTCCTGGGCATCCCGGCCACCGGCAGGAAGGTCTCCATGACCGGTACGACCATCTTCCGTTTCGACGGCAACGGCAGGATCGCCGAGGGCTGGTGGCAGTACGACCGACTGGGGCTGATGGCACAACTGGGGGCGCTGGAGCCGACGGAGCTGTAAGCGCTGCGGCTCCGGAGTTAAGTCAGGTCCCTCTCCCCCGAGGGGGACCTTCGGCCTGCGACGCCCCGCACGCCTGACTCAAGGGCGTCGAAGGGCCCCACTCGTCGCACCGGCGCCGCAAGGCCCGCCCAACCGGGCTGGCGCGCGGTGCGACCGTGCGTACGGCCCTAGTCGCCGCCGCCTCCGCCGCCTCCCCCGTCACCGCCGCCTCCGTCGCTGCCGCCTCCGCCGCTGTCTCCGGCGTCGCCGCCGTCGCTGCCCCAGCCGTCGGAACCGCCGGGTTCGTTGTCGTCGCTGCTGATGCCGATGTTGGTGAACCAGGGGCGGTCCCATTCGGCGACCGTGTCTCCGCGGGAGTGGTGCACGCTGCGGAACCTGGCCAGTCCCGTGGTGTTGCCGAGGCCGAAGGACACGGCGACGGCGTGGGCCATGACGGCGTCCAGGGGGTCGGGGCTTTCGTGGTGGACGGTGGCGAGGGGCAGCAGCAGGGTGCCGGGGTCGAGGGCCGATCGTCGGGGCGGGCGGCTCAGCAGGGCGACCCGGTTCTCGTCGCGCAGCAGCCACGAGCTCTCGGCGTTCTCGCGCCGCAGTGTCCAGCACCGGTCGGGCAGGCGTATCTCGACACGGCTCTTGGACTTGCGGAGCCTCCGCTGCAGGACGAGTTGCGCGTAGACGTCGCCGACGCTCATGACCAGGCCGCTGCCGGGATCCGTCGAGTCGCCGCGGTAGCCGTACGGTGCCCTGAGGCGTACGGCGGGCGCGTTCGGGCCCCAGACGTCCACGCGGACCAGGCGCCGGTCGACCGCGACGGCGACCGGGCCGGCGGGGCCCGGCGCGTACCGGCGGGCGATCCACAGGGGGACGCCCTCCGCCTGGGCACGCGCGGCGAGTGCGGCCACCTGGTCCGGGCCGCCGCATCGGCGCACCGCCAAGTCGCCCAGCGCGCGGGCGAACTCCGCGGCCCGGCGCACCTTCAGGGGCTTGGTGGAGCCGGTCACCCGGGTGACCGGAACGGTGCCGGGACCCTCGGCCAGGTGTGCCAGCGGGCGTTCCGTGCCGCCACCGCCGAGCCAGAATCCCCGTAGGAAGGCCTCGGCCATGGCGGCGTGGTTCAGTTCGTCCAGCGGTGTCGTCCTGCCGCCCCTGCGCAACCGGTCGTCGGTGAGTTCCACGGTCCGTGCCAGCGGGTTCCGGGACCGTTCCCCGTAGAGCACCTGGCTCATCGCATCCCCCTCGTGCTTCGCCCTCGGTTAAGTCGCCGGCGCGCGTCGCCCTGGTTCCCTGGTCCTCGCGGGGAGCTGACAGGCGCACGGCGAAGGCCCGGCACCCCCGTGGGGTACCGGGCCTTCTACGAGCGCGTCGCTCAGTGGGCGTGGCCGTGGCCGTGGCCCGCGGCGGCCGGCTCTTCCTCTTCCTTCTTCTCGACGACCAGGGTCTCGGTCGTGAGCAGCAGGGAGGCGATGGAGGCGGCGTTCTCCAGGGCGGAGCGGGTGACCTTGACCGGGTCGATGACGCCGGCCTTGATCAGGTCGCCGTACTCGCCGGTGGCGGCGTTGTAGCCGCTGCCCTTCTCGAGCTCGGCCACCTTGGAGACGATGACGTAGCCCTCGAGGCCGGCGTTCTCGGCGATCCAGCGCAGCGGCTCGACGGCGGCCTTGCGGACCACGGAGACACCGGTGGCCTCGTCGCCGGTCTTGTCGAGGTTGCCCTCGAGGACCTTGACGGCGTGGACCAGCGCGGAGCCACCACCGGAGACGATGCCCTCCTCGACCGCGGCGCGGGTCGCGGAGATGGCGTCCTCCAGACGGTGCTTGCGCTCCTTCAGCTCGACCTCGGTGGCGGCACCCACGCGGATGACGCACACGCCGCCGGCCAGCTTCGCGAGGCGCTCCTGGAGCTTCTCGCGGTCCCAGTCGGAGTCGGTGGTCTCGATCTCCGCCTTGATCTGGGCGACGCGACCCTCGACGTCCTCCTTCTTGCCGGCACCGTCGACGATCGTGGTGTCGTCCTTGGTGACGGTGACGCGGCGGGCGGAGCCGAGCACGTCCAGGCCGACCTGGTCGAGCTTGAGGCCGACCTCCTCGGAGATGACGGTGGCGCCGGTGAGGACGGCCATGTCCTGCAGCATCGCCTTGCGGCGGTCACCGAAGCCGGGCGCCTTGACGGCGACGGCGTTGAAGGTGCCGCGGATCTTGTTGACGACCAGGGTCGACAGGGCCTCGCCCTCGACGTCCTCGGCGATGATCAGCAGCGGCTTGGAGGAGTTGGACTGGATGATCTTCTCCAGCAGCGGCAGCAGGTCCGCGATGGAGGAGATCTTGCCCTGGTTGATGAGGATGTACGGGTCCTCCAGGACGGCCTCCATGCGCTCCTGGTCCGTCACGAAGTACGGCGACAGGTAGCCCTTGTCGAAGGCCATGCCCTCGGTGAAGTCCAGCTCCAGACCGAAGGTGTTGGACTCCTCGACGGTGATGACACCGTCCTTGCCGACCTTGTCCATCGCCTCGGCGATGAGCTCGCCGACCTGCTGGTCCTGGGCGGACAGCGCGGCGACGGCGGCGATGTCGGACTTCTCGTCGATCGGGCGGGCCGAGGCGAGCAGGTCCTCGGAGACGGCCGCGACGGCGGCGTCGATGCCCTTCTTCAGGGCGGCCGGGGAGGCACCGGCGGCGACGTTCTTCAGACCCTCACGGACCAGGGCCTGGGCGAGCACGGTGGCGGTGGTCGTACCGTCACCCGCGATGTCGTTGGTCTTGGTCGCCACCTCCTTCACCAGCTGCGCGCCGAGGTTCTCGTACGGGTCCTCGATCTCGACCTCGCGGGCGATCGTGACACCGTCGTTGGTGATGGTGGGGGCGCCGAACTTCTTGTCGATGACGACGTTGCGGCCCTTGGGGCCGATCGTCACCTTCACCGTGTCGGCAAGCTTGTTGACGCCGCGCTCGAGGGCGCGACGGGCGTCCTCGTCGAACTTCAGGATCTTCGCCATGGCAGCGGGAGCCCTCTCGGAATTCTGGGTGACATCACTGCGCCCCGGGCGCCCGGCTTCTTATGGGATGCGGGGGCCAGGGGCGCAGTTCGAGCAAAGGTGCTTCGAGGTGGTACGAGGAGTCTTGCTTCTCGCTTACTTCTCGACGATCGCGAGCACGTCGCGGGCCGAGAGGACGAGGTACTCCTCGTTGTTGTACTTCACCTCGGTGCCGCCGTACTTGCTGTAGAGAACGACGTCGCCGACCTTGACGTCGAGCTCGACGCGCTTGCCGTCCTCGATGCGGCCCGGGCCCACGGCCAGGACGACGCCCTCCTGGGGCTTCTCCTTGGCGGTGTCCGGAATGACCAGGCCCGAGGCCGTGGTCTGTTCGGCGTCCAGCGGCTGGACCACGATGCGGTCCTCGAGCGGCTTGATGGCAACCTTGGAGCTGGCGGTCGTCACGATCCGACCTCCCCCTTCGGAGATCTCACGGGGTTAACTGTCTGAGGTGGCGACCAGGTCGATCCGTCGTCGCGGGTGCCGGACCTGCCCGTCGCGTAGTTGGCACTCTCCAGTGGGGAGTGCCAGAGCCGAGACTATGACTGCGGTTAGCACTCGGTCAAGCGGAGTGCCAATTGCCTGCGGCGCGTCGGCCGTGGGTTCGTTGTCGGCGCCGGTGTGTGCGGCCGGCCTGTGTGGTGGTGAGCGTCGTCTGGGGGCTGCGCCCCCAGGCCCCCCCTTCGGCCCTGGACGGGCCTCGTCCTCAAACGCCGGACGGGCTGGATTTCCTGACCCTCCTCAAACGCCGGACGGGCTGTGCTGTGCCGGCCCGGGACTCAAGGGCTCCCGACGTAGTCCTCCAGGCGGGCCACCCTCAAGCCTCGGCGCTCGATCTCTCGCAGCAGGCGGGTCGTGCGGTCTGCCAGGGACAGGGGCGGCAGGTCTGCCGACGGGATGGAGATGATGTCGCCGGGGTTCAGGTGGTCGGGGCCTTCGGTGTACGTGAGGTCGCCGTCGCCTTTCAGGGTCGCCCGCCAGAGGACGACCGCCGTGATGCCGCAGTCGGCGGCTGCCCGGAGGGTCGTGGTGTCGTACGTGCCGTAGGGCGGGCGGAAGAGGTGGGGGCGAATGCCGAAGCGGGAGCGGAGTTTGCGTTGCTGGCCGCAGATCTCCGCGCGCTGGCCGGCGTACGGCAGGCCGCGCAGGGCGGAGTGGTCGAGGGTGTGGTTCTGCAGGCTCGCGCCGACCGCGCGGAGCCGGGCGAAGTGGGCGTAGCCGGGACCCACAACGCTGTCCGTGAGGAAGAGGCTGACGGGGAGGCGGCGTTCGCGGACCAGGTCGATGAAGCGAGGGTCGCGTTCGGCGCCGTCGTCGTAGGTCAGGAAGACGACCTTGTCGCGGGTGCGGATGTGATCGATGACCGGTGGGGCGGCGGGGGCGGGCGGACGCCGTGGTGGGGTGCGGGTGGTGCGTGGTTGCTCGCGCAGTTCCCCGCGCCCCTTTCGGGGCGCTTCGCCCGCGTCGTCTCCGGCCACCCGGTGTTGCCCCGGGCCGCCACAGCCCGCGGCGAGGAGCAGAGCGGCCAGGAGCATCGCCGGCAGGACGCGGCGCCTCACAGGTAGTCCTCCAGGCGGGCCACCGCATATCCCTCCGCCGTGACCTTGTTCAGGAAGCGGCGGATCATGTCGCGCATCGTGCCGTCCCAGTCGTCGGTGCCCCGGAAGTGGGTGAGGACGATGTCGCCGGGGTGCAGTTCCCGGTCCCACTCGCGGTACTCCCAGTGGTCGACGAAGACCTCCTCGTTCCACAGGGGGACGTACTCGATGCCGCAGCGCTTCGCCGCGCGCAGGGTGTTCTTGTCGTAGTTGCCGAAGGGCGGGCGGAAGAGGACGGGGCGGGTTCCGTAGCGCTCCTCGATGACCTTCTGCATGCCGCAGATCTCGCGCTTCTGGGCGGTGTAGGACAGGGCGGGCAGATAGGGGTGGTTGAGCGTGTGGTTGTTCAGGGTGACGCCGCGGTCCTGCATCCGCTTGAAGTAGCCGTAGTCGTCGTTGACGACGTAGTCGCTGAGGAAGGCGGTGTACGGGATCCGCAGGTCGCTCATCATCCGGAGGAACTTCGGGTCCTTCTCGGCGCCGTCGTCGATGGTGAGGAAGACGATCTTCTTCTTGGTGGGGACGGTGGTGAAGACCGGGGGGAGGCCGAGGCGGCGGTGGCCGTCGACCTCGAAGCCGTCGCGGGTGGTGATGTGCGGCTTCTTCTTCGGTGCCGGAGGGGCCGTGAGGGGCACCCTCTTCAGCCCCCAGCGTTTCGCGGCGGCGACTCTCGCGGCGTGCGCGGCGCGCAACTTGGTGGCGTAGGAGTCGAGCGCGCGGGCCGGGGGCGCGTTGAGGGGCGGCTGTCCGCCCGCGGGCCGCACCGAGTCGCCGCCCTGCCCGCAGCCGGGAGCCAGGGCAGCGAGGGTGAGGACGATCAGGCCGATGCGTACGCGACTCAGCGCGCCCCTGGGCCGCCCTGCGCCCCGCGTCTCCCCCGCTTCACCCGAAGCCCACCCCACACCCCACACCCGCTTTTTATCGTTTTGTCCTACTACTCGCATGGGCCCGGATCCTCCCAGCCGCCCGCCCTCAACCCGGCCCGACACCGCCGCCGGAGGCGTACGGTCCACCGACTGGCCCACAATGAGCCGGTGAACGACCTCGCCCCGCTCCTCACTCCCGAAGGCCGCGCTCTCCTGGAGGAGGTGCGCGACACCGACCCGGCGCACGAGCTCGCCGTCGCGACCCGGCTGCGCCGCGAGCACCCCGCCGAGCTGGTGTCGGCGGCGCTCGGTCAGGCACGGCTGCGGCAGCGGGCGGTGGCCAAGTTCGGGGAGGAGGACGCCCGGCGGATGTTCTTCACCCCGAACGGGGTCGAGCAGTCGACGCGGGCGAGCGTGGCGGCGTACCGGGCGCGGCGGTTCACCGAACTGGGCGTGACGTCCGTGGCCGACCTGTGCTGCGGCATCGGCGGGGACGCGATCGCGCTGGCGCGGGCCGGGATCCGGGTGCTCGCGGTGGACCGTGACCCGCTCACCGCGGCGGCGGCCCGGGCGAACGCGGAGGCGCTGGGGCTGGCCGAGCTGATCGAGGTGCGCGAGGCCGATGTCACGGAGGTCGACACGGCCGGGTACGACACCGTCTTCGTGGACCCGGCCCGGCGCGGCGGCCGGGGCCGCATCTTCGACCCCGAGGCGTACTCGCCGCCGCTGTCCTGGGCGATCGCCACGGCGCGCACGGCACCTCGCGCCGCAGCCCTGAAGATCGCCCCCGGCGTCCCCCACGAGGCAGTCCCGGACGACGCCGAGGCCGAGTGGATCTCGGACGGCGGGGACGTGAAGGAGGCCGTGCTGTGGTTCGGCACGGAACAGGCCAGCCGCAGCGAACAAGGCCCGGCGCAGGCGAAGGGCGGCCCCTTCCGCGCCACCCTCCTCCCCGGCCCCCGCACCCTCCTCTCCCGCGGTCTGCCCGACCCCCCGGTCCGTCCGCCCGGCCGGTACCTGTACGAGCCCGACGGCGCCGTCATCCGCGCGCATCTGGTCGCCGAGGTGGCCGAGCAACTCGACGGCGGGCTCATCGACGAGACCATCGCGTACATCACCGCCGATGAGCACCGCCCGACGCCGTACGCCACCGCCTACGAGATCACCGACGTGCTGCCCTTCAACGCCAAGAAGCTGAAGGCGCTGCTGCGCGAGCGCGGGGTCGGCACCCTCACCGTCAAGAAGCGCGGCTCGGCGGTCGAGCCGGAGGAGCTCCGCCGCAAGGTGCTGCCCAAGCCGCACGGCACGGAGGCCGTCACCGTGTTCCTCACGCGGGTCGCGGGCGCCCCGACCATGCTGCTCGGGCACCCGGCGACCGGCCGGTCGACGGGCTGATCAGGCGCCGCTCTCCTCCGCCCTCCGCAGCAGCAGCTCCCGCTCGCGTCCGTTGCGCGTCAGTGACGCCGCCCGCTCGAACTCCGCGCGGGCCTCCTCCGACCGCCCGAGGCGTGCCAGCAGGTCGCCGCGCACGCTGGGCAGCAGGTGGTAGTCCCGCAGGGCGGGTACGTCGGTCAGCGCGTCGACGAGGGGCAGGGCGGCGGCGGGGCCCTCGGCCATGGAGACGGCGACCGCACGGTTGAGTTCGACGACCGGGGACGGGGCGCGGGCGGCGAGCAGGCCGTACAGGGCGGCGATGCGCGCCCAGTCGGTGTCCTCGTACCTGGCCGCCTGCGCGTGACAGGCGGCGATGGCGGCCTGGAGGGTGAACGGACCGGCGGCGGCGCCCGGTTCGAGGGCCCGCTCCAGGGCGGCCAGGCCGCGCCGGATCAGCAGCCGGTTCCACAGCCGCCGGTTCTGGTCGGCGAGCATCACCGGCTCGCCGTCGGGCCCGGTGCGGGCCGCCGTGCGGGATGCCTGGAACTCCAGCAGGGCGGCCAGTCCGTGCGCCTCGGGCTCCTTGGGCATCAGCGCGGCCAGCAGCCGGGCGAGGCGCAGCGCGTCCTCGCACAGCGCGGGGCGCAGCAGGTCGTCGCCCGCGGTGGCGGCGTATCCCTCGTTGAAGATCAGGTAGATGACCTCCAGGACCGAGCCGAGCCGGGCGGCCCGGTCCTCGCCGTAGGGCACCTCGAAGGGGACCCCGGATGTGGCCAGCGTGCGCTTGGCCCGCACGATCCGCTGCGCGAGGGTCGCCTCCGGCACCAGGAAGGCGCGGGCGATCTCGTCCGTGCGCAGCCCGCCGACCAGCCGCAGGGTCAGCGCGGTGCGGGCCTCGGCGGACAGCACGGGATGGCAGGCGGTGAAGATCAGCCGCAGGACGTCGTCGTCGATGTCGCCGGGGCCGGAGGGTTCGGGGTCGTGCGTCGCGTCCGGCAGCACGCGGCCGGCCTCCGCGAGCTTGCGGGCGTAGGTCTCGCGGCGCCGCACCAGGTCGATGGCACGGTGTTTGGCGGTGGCCGTCAGCCAGGCGCCCGGGCGGTCGGGGACTCCCTCCCGCGGCCACTGCTCCAGCGCGGCGACGAGGGCGTCCTGGGCGATCTCCTCGGCGATGCCGACGTCCCGGACGATCCGCGTCACGCCGGCGATGATCCGGGCGGACTCCATCCGGAAGACCGTCTCAAGGGTCTCGGCGATGGTCTGCGGGCCGTGTGCCGTCACACCTCACATGACAGCACACGGCACCGACACCGGCCGCCCGCTCAGACCCCCGGCACCGACAGCAGCCGCCCGCTCAGACCCCCGGCACCGACACCGGCCGCCCGCTCAGGCCCCCGGCTCCTCGACCTCGCGGACCTCCAGGCCCACGGTCCACTGGGGCGGGTGCACCTCCAGGAACCGCTTCCCCCACTCGATGGCCTCGGCCATGTCCTTGCACTGCATCAGCGCGTACCCGCCGACGACCTCCTTGGTCTCCGTGAACGGGCCGTCGGTGTACGACAGCTTGCCCCCGGACCAGGTGATGCGGGTGGACTCGGCGGTGGGCTTGAGCCCGGCGGTGTCGAGCATCACGCCCGCCTTGGTGAACTCCTCGAACAGCGCGCCCATGCGCTCCTCGAAGCCCGGGTCGGCGGACTCCATGTCGATGGTGTTCTCCTCGATGCGGACCAGGGACAGATAGCGGGGCATGATGCCTCCTCGGGTCTCGGGCGGGGTCTCTCCCCGCTCTCACCCTGTGCGTCGAACGAGGGACGCCGGCTTCGACACGCCTGCCGGAAAATCTTCAGGTCACTTCAGCGAGTCCCACAGCTCCTTCGCCCCGGGCTCGTCCGCCACCACCCGGTTGGGGTCGTAAGGGGCGGGGACGACCGGCATGGTCACGGTCGTGACGCCGGACGACGACAGGTCCCCGAGGCTCCGGCCGAAGCCCACCAGCTCGCTCAGCGAGTCCAGCCCGGTGTCCGTGGTGAGGCTGCCGGTGAGCGCGTCGGCGATGTCGTAGAGCTTCACGGGGTCGGTGAACAGGTCCTGGTCGGCGATGCGTTCCAGGAGGGCCTTGACGAGCGTGTGCTGGAGGCCGATGCGACCGAGGTCGCTGCCGTCGCCGATGCCGTAGCGGGTGCGCGCGAGGGCCAGGGCCTGGGTGCCGTCGAGGTGGTGGGTTCCGGCGTCCAGCCGCAGGTGGCTGCGGTCGTCGTCGGTGTCCTGCTCGGTGGTGACGGTGACCCCGCCGAGCGCGTCGACCAGCCGCGCGAAACCTGCGAAGTCGATCTCGATGTAGTGGTCCATGCGGACGTCGGTGAGGGCCTCGACCGTCTTCACCGCGCACACCGGGCCGCCGACCGCGTAGGCGCTGTTGAACATGGCGCCGGAGACGGGGGGCGTCTCCCCTCCGTCCGGCAGCGGGCAGGCGGGCCGGTCGACGAGGGTGTCGCGCGGGATGCTGACCACGGTGGCGGCGGTCCGGCCGGGGTCGAGGTGGACGACCATGGCCGTGTCGGAGCGGGCCCCGTCGGTGTCGCCGCCGCCCAGCGCCTGGTTCTCCTCGCCGCTGCGGGAGTCCGAGCCCAGGACGAGCAGGTTGAGGGACCCCGTGGACACGGGCGAGGCCGCTGCCGCGCCCTCCGGGGAGGAGTGGCTGCCCGCCTCGGCGGGACGGTCGTCGCCGAGGGCGCTGTCGATGTCGACACCGGTGATGTTGTCGTCGAGCTGCCAGTACGCCCATCCGGCCGCCCCGGCCCCGAGCACGAGCACTCCTGTCAGCGCCAGGCCGACGATCTTCAGTTTCCCCGTGAGTCCCGTCACGGGCAGGAACGTACGTCCGAATTATGACGACCAGCGACCCGCGGACAGTTTTCTTGTGAAATTCTCAGACTTCCAGCTGACGACGGCGGGATCTTCCGCCGATGCATCGAAACTTTCGCTGGACTCGACGACCGAGTTCGACCGCGCGCCTCACGCACCCCCCGGTGCCGCCGTGCTGCTGCGCACGACCAGGCTCGTCGCCAGTTCCACCCGGGTCGCCACCTGCTGGTCGTCGCCCTTGGCGAGGTCGAGCACCAGCTTGGCCGCCGCCTCCGCCATCTCCGTCAGCGGCTGCCGTACGGTCGTCAGCGGCGGCCCCACCCAGCGGGCCACCGGCAGATCGTCGAAACCGACCACGCTCACGTCCTCCGGGATCCGCAGCCCCAGTTCGCGGGCGGCCTCGTAGAGCCCGAGTGCCTGGAGGTCGTTGCCGGCGAAGACGGCGGTGGGCCGGTTCTCGCGGCGCAGCAGGGCGAGGCCCTGCCGGTAGCCGGCGTCATGGTGGAAGTCGCCGGTGAGGATCAGCCCCGGATCCACCGGGAGCCCGGCGGTCTCCAGCGCGGCGCGGTAGCCGTCGACGCGGGCGCGGCTGCACATCATCCGCGTGGGTCCGCTGATCGCCCCGATCCTGGTGTGACCGAGCTCGATCAGATGCCGGGTGGCGGCGAGCCCGCCCTGCCAGTTGGTCGCGCCGATGGAGGGCACGTCGGTGCCGGGGTCGCCCGCCGGGTCCATCACCACGAACGGGATGGAACGGCTGGTCAGCAGCGCCCGGCCGGACTCGTCCAGCCCGGACAGCACCAGGATCACGCCGTGCGGGCGGCGGGCGGCGACCTGGTCGGCCCAGGTACGCCCGGGCGTGAGGCGGCCCGCGCTCTCGGACAGCACGACGCTCAGTCCGGCGTCCCTCGCCACGTTCTCCACGCCCCGGATGACCTCCATCGCCCAGGCGCTCTCCAGCTCGTGGAAGACCAGGTCGATCAGCGGTGAGCGGGTGGCCTCGGCACGCCGGCGCCGGTAGCCGTGGGCGCGCAGCAGCTGCTCGACCCGGCTGCGCGTGGCGGGGGCGACATCGGCACGACCGTTGAGCACCTTCGAAACAGTCGGCGCGGACACCCCCGCCTCGCGAGCGATCTCGGCGAGGGTCGCGGTCTGGGTGCTGCGCCCTTGCGTCCGGGTTTCTGCGGGCTGCGAGGAAGTCATGGCTGCGATCGTATCCCTGCGGGACCTCTTGACGAAGCCCTCGGGGCGCCATAGGTTCCCGGAACATTCGATATGCGCCTCGAAACATTCGAACCCGTGAGAGGGCTGTTCGTCCACCCGACAGGAGCTCCATGACCACCGCGCCCTGGCGTGACCCCGCCCTGCCCGCCGCCGCCCGCGTCGACGACCTGCTCTCCCGGATGACCCTGGAGGAGAAGACCGCCCAGCTGTACGGCGTGTGGGTGGGCGCCGACACGGACGGCGAGGGCGTCGCACCGCACCAGCACGACATGACCTCCGACTACGACTGGGACGAGCTGATCACCCTCGGCCTCGGCCAGATCACCCGCTCCTTCGGCACCGCCCCCGTCGACCCGGACCTCGGCGCGCAGGCGCTGGCCCGCGCCCAGCGGCAGATCGCGGCGGCCGGCCGGTTCGGCATCCCGGCGGTCGCGCACGAGGAGTGCCTGGCCGGATTCACCGCCTGGCAGGCCACCGCCTATCCCGTGCCGCTGGCGTGGGGCGCGAGCTTCGACCCCGAGCTGGTGGAGCGGATGGCCCGCCGTATCGGCGAGGACCTGCGCGCGGCCGGCGTCCACCAGGGCCTCGCGCCCGTCCTGGACGTCGTACGGGATCCGCGCTGGGGCCGGGTGGAGGAGACGATCGGCGAGGACCCGTATCTGGTCGGCACGATCGGCACCGCCTATGTGCGCGGGCTGGAGTCGGCCGGGGTGGTCGCGACGCTGAAGCACTTCGCCGGGTACGCCTCCTCCGCCGGGGCGCGGAATCTGGCGCCGGTGCGGGCGGGTGTGAGGGAGTTCGCCGACATCACGCTGCCGCCGTTCGAGATGGCGCTGCGCGAGGGCGGGGCCCGCTCGGTGATGGCCGCCTACACGGAGACCGACGGCGTGCCCGCCTCCGCCGACCCGGGGCTGCTGACCCGGCTCCTGCGCGAGGAATGGGGGTTCACGGGCACGGTCGTCGCCGACTACTTCGGCATCGGCTTCCTGCAGACCCTGCACCGGGTGGCGGGCAGCCCCGCCGAGGCGGCGCACGCGGCGCTGCTGGCCGGCATCGACGTCGAACTGCCCACCGTCACGTGCTACGGCACGCCGCTGCCGGCCGCGGTCCGCGCGGGCGAGATCCCCGAGGAACTGGTGGACCGGGCGGCCCGCCGGGTGCTGCTGCAGAAGTGCGAACTCGGCCTGCTGGACGAGGACTGGGCCCCGGAGCCGACCGGCCCGATCGACCTCGACGCACCTGAGAACCGCGCCCTGGCCCGCCGCCTCGCCGAGGAGTCGGTGGTGCTGCTGGACAACCCCGACGGGCTGCTGCCCCTCGCCCCCGACACCAGGATCGCGGTCGTCGGCCCCCGCGCCGCCGACGCGCTGGCGATGCTCGGCTGCTACTCGTTCCCCTCCCACGTCCTCACCCACCACCCCGGCGTCCCGATGGGCATCGAGATCCCGACGGTCCTCCAGGCCCTGCGCGACGAACTGCCGGACGCCAAGGTGACGTTCGCCGAGGGCTGCGACACCTCCGACCCGGACACCTCGGGTTTCGAGGAGGCGGTCGCGCGGGCCGCCGAGGCGGACGTGTGCGTGGCGGTGCTCGGCGACCGGGCGGGCCTGTTCGGCCGCGGCACCTCCGGCGAGGGCTGCGACGCGAGCGACCTGAGCCTGCCCGGTGTGCAGGCCGAGCTGCTGGACGCGCTCGTCGCGACCGGCGTGCCGGTGGTGCTGGTGCTGCTCACCGGGCGGCCGTACGCGCTGGGCCGCTGGCAGGACCGGCTGGGCGCGGTCGTGCAGGCCTTCTTCCCCGGCGAGGAGGGCGGCCCGGCGGTGGCGGGCGTGCTCTCCGGCCGCGTGAACCCCTCCGGGCGCCTGCCGGTCAGCGTGCCGCGCCTCCCCGGCGGCCAGCCGTGGACGTACCTCCAGCCGCCCCTGGGCCTCGCGGGCGAGGTCAGCAACCTGGACCCGACCCCGCTGTACGCCTTCGGCCACGGCCGCTCGTACACGACCTTCGAGTGGATCCCCGACCGGCCCACCGAGGAGGTGGAGATCGGCACGGACGGCTCGTACGACGTGTCGCTGACCGTCCGCAACACCGGCGACCGCGAGGGCGCGGAGGTCGTCCAGCTCTATCTGCACGACCCGGTGGCCTCGGTCACCCGCCCCGACATGCGCCTGATCGGCTATCAGCGCCTGGAGCTGGCCCCGGGCGCGGCGGCCCGCGTGACCTTCCGCTTCCACGCCGACCTGTCGGCTTTCACCGACCGGGCGGGCCGGCGGATCGTCGAACCGGGCGCGCTGGAGCTGCGGTCGGCGGCGTCGAGCGCGGACGTGCGCCATACGGCCCGGCTGACGCTGACGGGCCCGCAGCGGGTCCTGGGCACGGACCGTCGGCTGCGCTGCGAGACGGAGGTGACGGAGGTGGCACAGGTGCCGTGAGGCACCTCAGCCGGAGGCCACCGATTCGAACCGCCACCGGTGCACCGCACGGGTCGTCAACTCTCCCGGCGGCTCGGGGAGTTCGGGCAGCTCCGCCTCGTAGGGCGCGTCCCACCACGTGATGACCAGGACCCGGTCCTGCGGGGCCCGGAACGTCTCGCGGCGCAGGGGTGTGCCGGCGAGGTCCTGCGCCCGGGCCCAGTCCAGCAGTTCGCCGCCCCGGCCGGGGACCGCCCGGGCCTCCCACATCAGGGCGACCGTCACGAGTAGAGGTTCTCCTTGCTCACCTCGTGCACATGATCGTGACCGTGGCCGTGCGCGCGGGCGTGCGCCTCGCCGGGGACGTGCGGGTCGGTCACCGGCAGGGACGAGTCCGCCGACAGCTCCCAGTCGGAGGCCGGGCGGTTCCGGGCGACCATCTCCGCGCCCAGCGCCGCCACCATCGCGCCGTTGTCCGTGCACAGCTTGGGGCGCGGCACCCGCAGCTGGATCCCGGCGGCCTCGCAGCGCTCCTGGGCCAGCGCCCGCAGCCGGGAGTTGGCGGCCACACCGCCGCCGATCATCAGGTGGTCGACGCCCTCGTCCTTGCAGGCCCGCACGGCCTTGCGGGTCAGCACGTCCACGACGGCCTCCTGGAAGGACGCCGCCACATCGCGCACCGGCACCTCCTCCCCCGCCGCCCGCTTGGCCTCGATCCAGCGGGCCACGGCCGTCTTCAGCCCGGAGAAGGAGAAGTCGTACGCCGGGTCGCGCGGCCCGGTCAGACCGCGCGGGAACGCGATCGCGGCCGGGTCGCCCTCGCGCGCGTACCGGTCGATGACCGGGCCGCCGGGGAAGCCGAGGTTCAGTACCCGGGCGATCTTGTCGAAGGCCTCGCCGGCCGCGTCGTCGATGGTGGCGCCCATGGGGCGCACGTCGGAGGTGATGTCGCTCGACAGCAGCAGCGAGGAGTGCCCGCCGGAGACCAGCAGCGCCATCGTCGGCTCGGGCAGCGCGCCGTGCTCCAGCTGGTCGACGCAGATGTGGGAGGCGAGGTGGTTGACGCCGTAGAGGGGCTTGCCGAGGGCGTAGGCGTACGCCTTGGCCGCCGAGACGCCGACGAGGAGGGCGCCCGCGAGACCGGGGCCCGCGGTGACGGCGATGCCGTCCAGGTCCCGCGCGCTCACCCCGGCCTCCTTCAGGGCGCGGTCGATCGTCGGCACCATCGCCTCCAGGTGCGCCCGTGAGGCGACCTCGGGGACGACCCCGCCGTAGCGGGCGTGCTCGTCGACGCTGGAGGCGACCGCGTCGGCCAGCAGGGTGGTGCCGCGGACGATGCCGACACCGGTCTCGTCGCAGGAGGTCTCGATCCCCAGGACCAGGGGTTCGTCAGCCATTGATCTCGGTTCCTTGTACGCCGTTCACCGGATGCACCGGTGGGACAGAGGTGGAGGGGTCGGACAGGCGCAGCACCAGGGCGTCCACGTTGCCCGGCTGGTAGTAGCCGCGCCGCACGCCGATGGTCTCGAAGCCGAAGCGCTCGTACAGCTTCTGGGCGCGGACGTTGTCGATCCGGCACTCCAGCATCACTTCGGAGCACTCGAAGGCGGTGGCCGCCCGCAGCAGGTCGGTCAGCAGCCGCGAGCCGAGGCCCGTGCCCCAGTGGTCGCGTGTGACCGCGATGGTCTGGACGTCGCCCTGCCCGCCGGAGGCGGCGAGCCCCGCGTAGCCGACGATCCGGTCGCCCTCCTGGGCGATGACGTAGCGCCGGGTCGCCCCGGGGCCGCGCGCGTGGGCCAGCTCGGACCAGAACATGCCCCGGGACCAGGCGTCCTCGGGGAACAGGTCCCGTTCCAGCTCCAGCACGGGTTCGATGTCCCACCAGCGCATCTCGCGCAGCACGACCATCTCGGATCCCGTCACTTGGGGGTGACCACCTTGTAGTTCTTGGGGACTTGGGCATCGGGCCGCCGCAGATACAGCGGCCGGGGCGCCGGCAGCTCCTCACCGGCGGCCAGCCGCTCGGCGGCGAGCCGGGCCAGGGCCGCGGCGGACACATGCTCGGGCTCGTGCGCCTTGGGGAAGGTCTCCGGGTACAGCAGCGCGCCCGCGCCGACCGCGGGCAGGCCCTTGACCTGCTCGGCGATGGCGGCGGGCCGGTCGACGGCCGGGTCGGTGAGGCGGGTGCGCGAGTCGGCGTAACGGGCCCAGTAGACCTCCTTGCGGCGGGCGTCGGTCGCCACGACGAAGGGGCCCTCCAGGTCGGCCGCGTAGGCCAGTCCGTCGAGCGTGCACACGCCGTGCACGGGGACGCCGAGCGCGAGCCCGAAGGTGTCCGCGGTCATCAGGCCGACGCGCAGCCCGGTGTAGGGGCCGGGCCCGATGCCGACGGCGATGTCGGTGACGGCGTCCAGCTTGCGGCCGGCGTCGGCGAGCACGCGGTCGATCGCCGGGAGCAGCAGTTCGCCGTGCCGGCGGGCGTCCACCTGGCTCGACGAGGCGATGATGTCGTCGCCGTCGTGCAGCGCGACCGTGACGGCGGGGGTGGCGGTATCCAGAGCGAGCAAGAGCACGCAAACAGCCTACGGCTCCCGCGCCTTCGCCACGGCCGCACGGGTCGTACGGTCACGGACTGCTACCGTCTCGATCGCGTCCGTACAGGACGGGTCGAAGCAGGACGGACAGGACAGAGGTGACGGCGGTGGCAGTGACCAGCTCGGCGATCGTGGCGGCACTGACCGCGGCGGCCCTCGCGACGGTCGGCTTCCTCGGCCACCAGGCGTCCGAGAACGTCCCGCCGGACCTGCGCTCGGCCGCGGGGGCGGGAACGGCACAGTCCGCGCCCAAGGCGCCCGGGGCCAAGGACCGGTCCGGGACCCTTCCCGCCCGCTCGGGCCGGGGCGCCCGGGTCGTGTACTCCCTGGACGACGACCGGGTGTGGCTGGTCGAGGGCGACGGCGAGGTCCGGCGCACCTTCTCCGTCAGCCCCAGCACGGTGGACCCGGCGCCGGGCACCTACCGGGTCACCTCCCGCTCCAAGCGGGTCACCGGTTCGGATGGCATTCCGGTCGAGCACGTGGTGCGGTTCGCCAGCGTGGACGGCACGGTGATCGGCTTCAGCGCGGCGGTCGACGGATCCATGCCGAACCCCGATCCGGGGGTCCGCACGGGCGGGGTCCGCGAGACACGGGCGGACGGCGCGGCGATGTGGCAGTTCGCCACGATCGGGCGGAAGGTCGTGGTGGTTCCGTAGATCCGCCCGTAGACCTGCTCGCAGGTCTACGCGGCCTCGCGGCGGTCTGCTCGACTGACGGTCTACTCGACTGACGGTCTGCTCGGCTGACGTCTACGCCGCCTCGCGGCGCTCCCGCACCGGCTCGGCGAGGTGCGCCTCGGGGACGCGCGGCGGGGTGGAGATCGCGGCCGCCGCGGCGCACGCGGCGAGCAGATCGCGCATGGGCACCCCGGAGACCGGCTGCGGCTGCGCCGTGGTCCGGCGGTCGCTCTCGGTGGCCGACATGGACGCCTCCTGGGGGCCGGGGGCGGAAGCAGTCAGGTACTTAGGTACACCTAACTACGGGCTGGGTACCATGTGACCACGCCCGGGAGCCGGAACGCAACATTTTCCCGACGTCTTGTCGGAACGTTCATAGGAGACCCGTGCCCGAGACGGCGCCCCCGAGAGGGCTACGCCGACAGCACGCTCAGATCCGCCCCCGACCACCGCTCACCCAGCCCCGTCAGCGTCACCTGCCGGACCTCGTCCGTCGTGTCGCCGACGGCGCGGTGGATGACGACCTGGAGCCGCTCGTCGGTCAGCTCCTCGACCTTGCCCTCGCCCCACTCCACGACGATCACCGACTCGGGCAGCGAGACGTCGAGATCGAGGTCCTCCATCTCGTCCAGGCCGCCCGAGAGCCGGTACGCGTCCACGTGGACCAGGGGCGGGCCGTCGCCCAGGGAGGGGTGTACGCGGGCGATCACGAACGTCGGCGAAGTGACGGCGCCCCGCACACCGAGCCCCTCGCCGAGCCCCCGGGTCAGCGTGGTCTTGCCGGCGCCCAGCTCACCGGTGAGCATCACCAGGTCGCCGGCGCGCAGCAGCTTGGCGAGCTTGCGGCCCAGTTCCCGCATCTGGTCGGGCGAGGTGATGGTCAGCTCGACGGACGGCTCGGGCTGCGCGCCGGTGGACTGGGGGGTCGGCTCGGGCTCAGCCGGGTTGTGCGGTGCTGCTGGTGCTTCCATAGCCACCCACGTTAGCCCCTGCGGGCACCGCACCCGCGCGGGTCAGCAGGTCCGCGAGACGGTCGGTGACGACCTCCGGGTGCTCCAGGATCACCAGATGCCCGGCGTCCGGCACCAGCACCAGCTCCGCCTCCGGCAGCAGATCGGCGATCGCCTCGCTGTGCTCGCTCGGCGTCACCAGGTCCTGCACCCCGGCCAGGACCAGCACCGGCAGCTCCGCGAAGTGGGCGAGCGCCTCGGTCTTGTCGTGGTCGCTGAACGCCGGGTAGTACTCGGCGACGACATCGATCGGCGTGGACTCGATCATCCGCTCGGCGAACCGCGCGACCGCCGGATCCACGTCCCTGGACGCGAACGAGTACCGCTTGATGACCCCGGCGAACAGATCCGCCGTCGCCCGCCGCCCCTTCTCCACCAGTTCGGCCCGCTGCCCCAGCGCCTTCAGCACCCCCGGCAGCACCCGCCGCACCGCGTTGACCCCGGCCACCGGCAGCCCGAAGTTCACCTCGCCGAGCCGCCCCGACGACGTACCGACGAGGGCCACGCCGACGACCCGCTCGCGGATCAGCTCGGGGTACTGGTCGGCCAGCGCCATCACGGTCATCCCGCCCATGGAATGACCCACCAGCACCAGCGGCCCCTCGGGCGCGGCGGCGTCGATGACGGCCTTCAGGTCCTGCCCGAGCTGCTCGATGGTGACCGGCTCGCCCCGCTCCACCTGGGCCGCGCCCCGCGCGGACCGCCCGTGGCTGCGCTGGTCCCAGTGCACGGTCCGTACGACGCCCCTGAGCGCGGCCCGCTGGAAGTGCCAGGAGTCCTGGTTGAGGCAGTAGCCGTGGCTGAAGACGACGGTGACGGGCGCGGGGGCCTTGCGGCCGAACAGCCGACGCCTGCGCGCCGGTGCGGCGGCCGTCTCGGGGTCCGGCTCGTCGACCTCGTAGTACAACTCGGTGCCGTCGTCGGCGTACGCCTTGCCGGGGGTGCCGCGCAGCGTGCCGTACGGTCCCGCCGCGTCGAGCGCGAGGCGGGCCTTGCGGCGCATGCCCCGGCCGACGGTCATCCGCTCTATCGCGACGCCAGCGGCGGCGCCGGTGGCGATCACACCTATCGCGACGCCCGCGATGCCGGTCGCCCGGCGCCACCCGCCGGACGCCCCGGCCGCTCCGGACGCCCCGGCGGCGGAGGCGACGGCCGCCACGGCGGCACTCGCGACGGCCTCCGCACTGCTCTCGGTCACGTACCGCTCCTCTTCACCGGCTGCTGATCACGGGCGGGGCCGCTGCGACGACTCGGCCCCATGGAGATAGACGCGCGGAACGCGTGGTCCGATCCGCGTGACGATCTCGTACGCGATGGTCCCCGCGGCCTGCGCCCAGTCCTCGGCGGTGGGCTCACCCCGGTCACCTGGCCCGAACAGCACCGCTTCCGTCCCCTCCGGCGGCTCGTCGCCACCCAGGTCGACGACGAACTGGTCCATCGCGACCCGCCCCGCGACCGTGCGCCACTTGCCCTCGACCAGCACCGGACCGGCGGAGGAGGCGTGCCGCGGGATGCCGTCCGCGTAGCCGAGGGGGACGAGGCCGAGGGTGGTCGCGCCCGGGGTGACGTAGTGGTGCCCGTAGCTGACGCCGTGCCCGCCGGGGACGCGCTTGACCAGCGCGAGGGAGGCGGACACCGTCATCACCGGCCGCAGCCCGAAGTCGGCGGGGCTGCCGATCTCGGGGCTCGGCGAGACGCCGTACATCGCGATACCGGGGCGGACGAGGTCGAAGTGGGTCTCGGGGAGGGTGAGGGTGGCGGGTGAGTTGGCGATGTGCCGCACGTCCGGCCGGACGCCTTGCTGCTCCGCGTACGCCACCATCTCCCGGAAGCGGGAGAGCTGGGCGGCGATGGAGGGGTGCCCGGGCTCGTCGGCGCAAGCGAAGTGGGACCAGAGGCCGGTGACGCGCACGAGCCCGTCCCGCTCGGCGGTCAGCGCGGCGGAGACGAGTTCGGCCCAGTCCTCGGGCTGACAGCCGTTCCGCCCGAGCCCGGTGTCGGCCTTGAGCTGCACGAGCGCGGGCCGCCCGGCTCGTCGAGCTGCCCCAACGACCTCGTCCAGGGCCCACACCCCGCTCAGGGACACGTCGATGCCGGCCTCGATCGCCTCCCGCCAGGGCCCTCCGGGCGTCCACAGCCAGCACATGACCCGTACGTCGTCGGGCACACCGGCGCCCGGCGCGCGCAGCGCGAGCGCCTCCTGCGGTGTGGCCGTGCCCAGCCAGGTCGCCCCGGCCTCGACGGCGGCGCGGGCGCAGGGGAGCGCGCCGTGCCCGTACGCGTCGGCCTTGACCACGGCCATGAGGGCGGCACCGGGCGCGAGTTCGCGCAGCCGGCGCACATTGCCCCGCAACGCGTCCAGGTCGATCTCGGCACGAGCTCGCAGGGTGCCGGCCTGCTGGGCATCTGTCTCAGTCATGGTGGGGCCAGTGTCTCAGAGGGGAGGGAGGGGAACCGCGAGGGCTTACCCGGCGGCGGACGGCTCGGGCCCGGCTTGCCCCTTCCCCAGGGGCAGAGGACATGGTGGCCCTGTGCACGAGGACTTGATCAGCATCGGGGAGCTCGCGGCCAGGACCAGGCTGAGCCACAAGGCGCTGCGGCTCTACGGGGACCGGGGGCTGCTGACGCCCGCCCATGTCGATGAGCGGACCGGGTTCCGCCGCTACGGCCCCGACCAGGTCGAGCGGGCCCGCCGCATCGCGCTGCTGCGCGGCACCGGGATGCCCCTGGCGCAGATCGCGGAGGTCCTCGATCCGAGCGCCGAGGTCTCGGAATCGGTTCGGCTGCTCGACGCCTACTGGCGGCAGCAGGAGTCCGCACACGCCTCCCGACGGGCGGCGGTCGGCTACGCCCGTCACGTTCTGACCGGAAGGAAACCGTCCATGTACGAGATCGCCGAGCGCGACGTCCCCGAGCAGAAGGTGCTCTTCACCCAGCGCCACGTGACGGCCGCGGACCTGCCCGGCTTCCTCTCCGAGGCGACCCAGCTGCTCTTCTCCCACCTGCGGGGGACCGGGGCCGGCCTGTCCGGGCCCGTCTTCGCCGTCTACCACGGCCTGGTGAGCGAGGACTCCGGCGCTCCCGTCGAGGTCTGTGCCCCGACGCGCGACGCGATCGAGCCGGCCGGGACCATCGGGGTGCGCATCGAGCCCGCGCACCGTGAGGCGTACACGGCCCTGGCCAAGCGGCACGAAGGCTACGCGGCGACGGCCGCCGCCCACGACGCCGTCCTCGCCTGGCTCACCGAACAGGGGTACGTCCGCAGCGCGTCCCCCCGGGAGGTGTACTACCCGAACTGGGCGACCGCCGAGCCCGACGACCACGTGGCGGACGTCGCCTGCCCGTTCCTCGCCCGTCCCGCGGCGCAGGCGCCTTCCCCTTGATTCCTGACGGGCAGGTGATTCCTGAGGAACGAGCCCGCCGGCCGCGTGTCTCCGCGCCCGTCACCCCCGCACGACATCCCGCCAGGCCCCCGGAATCGCCGCAGCCACGTCATGCGCCGCCACCGGTGCTCCTCCGGCCCCCGCCGCGAACCGCCCCGCCAGCCCGTGCACGTACGCCCCCGCACTCCCCGCGTCCACCGCCGAGAGCCCCGCCGCCAGCAACGACCCCGCAAGCCCCGACAGCACGTCACCGCTCCCCGCCGTCGCCAGCCAGGGCGTCCCCGTCGGGTTCACCCGCACCGGCCCGCCACCGGAGTCGGCCACCAGCGTCGTCGACCCCTTCAGCAGCACCGTCGCCCCGTAGCGCCCCGCCAGCTCCCGTACGGCGGCCAGCCGGCCGCCCTCGACCTCCTCCCGCTCGACACCCAGCAGCGCCGCCGCCTCCCCGGCGTGCGGCGTCATCAGCGTCGGCGCCGTCCGCGCCCGTACCGCCGCCGCCTCGGCCAGCCGCAGCCCGTCCGCGTCGATCAGCACCGGCACCTCCGACGCCACCACCTCCGCGACCGTCGCCGCGTCGTCCCCGGCCCCCGGCCCGGTCACCCACGCCTGCACCCGCCCCGCGTGCGCGGGCCCTCGGTCCGACACCAGGGTCTCGGGGAAGCGGGCGATCACGGCCTGCCCGGCCGGACCGACGTACCGCACGGCGCCCGCGCCGCCCCGCAGCGCCCCTGCCACCGCGAGCACGGCCGCCCCCGGATAGCGCGCGGACCCGGCCGCGATCCCGACCACCCCTCGCCGGTACTTGTCGCTCTCCCCGCGCGGCACCGGCAGCAGCCGCGCCACATCCGCGTGCTGCAAGGCCCCCATCTCCGCCTCCACCGGCAACTCCAGCCCGATGTCGACCAGCCGCACCGACCCCGCGTACTCCCGCGCCGGATCGATGAGCAGCCCCGGCTTGTGCGTCCCGAACGTCACCGTGACATCGGCCCGCAGGGCCGCCCCCCGCACCTCCCCGGTGTCGGCATCGACCCCGCTCGGCAGATCCACGGCGACGACCACGGCCCGCGACCGCTCGGCGGCAGCGGCGAGCGGCACGGCATCCGGCCGCAGCCCGCCCTTCCCGCCGATCCCGACGATCCCGTCCACGACGAGATCCGCCCGCTCGATCAACGCCTCCGCCCCGTCCGTCCCCACGGTCCGGCCACCGGCCCGGCGCAGCGCCGCGAGCCCTCCGCCGTGCACACGGTCCGGCGCGAGCAGCACCGCGCTCACCCCCGCGCCGCGCCGGGCCAGCCGGGCCCCGGCGTACAGGGCGTCGCCTCCGTTGTCACCGCTGCCGACCAGCAGCACCACCCGGCTGCCGTAGACCCGCCCGAGCAGATCCGCGCAGGTCGCGGCCAGTCCGGCGGCGGCGCGCTGCATCAGCGCCCCCTCCGGCAGCCGTGCCATCAGTTCCCGCTCCGCCGTCCTGACCGTCTCCACGCTGTACGCAGTACGCATGCGTCCGAGTCTCCCGCACGCGCCGCCTCAACTCCCGTACCACGCAACCCGGTCGCCCCCATTGACGTACGGCCGCGCCCGCGCCACACTCACGCGCCCCTAGGGGTGAATCGATTCAGTCGAACCGTTCGACGCGACCAGAGAGGCCATGAACCCATGGGACGCAGAGCCGCCCTTCTCACCACAGCCGCACTCCTCACGACCGCGGGCATCATGACGGCCCCCACCCCCGCCCGCGCCGCCGTCTGCGGCGAAGGCGCTTACCAGGCCGAAGCCGTCCAGAGCGGCGGCACCTGGACGGCCCGCCGCGGCGGCAGCACCGTCTACACGGGAACGGACATGCGCGCGGCCGTGCAGGCGGCGATCAGCAGCCTGACGTCGGGCCGTACGACGAAGGAACGGGTCGTGGTCCGCGGCTCGGGCTCGATCTCCGCCGGCTCCCGCATCTCGCTGCCCAGCTACACCACCCTCGACGTCTGCGGCACCATCAACGTCACCGGCAGCGGCACCGGCGACCAGGCCCCGGTCTACTCCCGCGGCACCCGCGACATCGAGGTCCAGCACCTGAACGTCACCGGGACGCCCCTCTACGGCGTCTTCCTGCGCAACGTGCAGAACGCGACGCTCGGCCAGATCGACATGCGCCTGTCCTCGGGCCTCGGCATGCGCATCGACAACCGCGGCGACACCAGCCAGTGGACGCGCAACGTCCGCATCGACAGCGTGTACGTCTCCGGCGCCTCCAGCCACGCGGTGGAGACGTACGGCGTGGACGGCTTGTCCGTCGGCACGATCACGGCCCGCGACGTCGGCGAGTCGGGCCTGCTGCTGAACCAGACCATCAACGCGACGGTGACGAAGGTCGACGCGGAGAACGCCGGCACGGGCACCGGCTACGCCGCCTTCCGCATGGCCAACCGAAACGGCCGTATCGGCAGCTCGTACCCGACGAACATCCGCGTCGGCGAGGTCATCGCCCGCGGCGGCGGCAGGGGCGTCTTCTGCGTCTCGGAGAGCGGCGGCGCGACGATCGACCGCGTGACCCTCTCGAACACCGGCAACAACTCGGTCCTGATCGAGAACTGCTACAACGTGACCCTGGCGGCCCAGGGCGGCACGATCACGGGCGGCGGCGAACTCCGCCTGGCGGCGCGCTCGGAGTTCCCGAACAACAGGGACATCACCATCCAGAACCTGACGGTGACGAACAGCGCGATCCGCGAGAGCCCGTGCGGCGAGAACACGACGTTCCGCAACAACACCCTGATCAACAGCAGCCAGTCGATCTGCTAACGCCGCCGATTACGCAGAAACGCGAAGACGACGGTGAGCACAGCGGCGACGACGAGCAGGGCCTGCCCCCAGACGGGAAGCTCGACCCCGGCTCCGGGAAACCCGAGCTCGACCACGCTCCTCACCCCTCCGCGACCACAACGGCGGAGGCAACCCCGGCATCATGGCTGAGCGACACATGCCACGACCGCACCCCCAGCTCAGCGGCCCGCGCGGCCACGGTCCCCTTCACCCGCAGCCGGGGTTGCCCACTGTCCTCGACATACACCTCGGCATCGGTCCAGTACATCCCCGCGGGCGCCCCCAGCGCCTTCGCCAACGCCTCCTTGGCAGCAAACCGCGCCGCCAGCGAGGCGACCCCGCGCCGCTCCCCACTGGGCAACAACAACTCACTCTCGATGAACAGCCGCTGAGCCAACCCGGGCGTCCGCTCCAGCGACGCCGCGAACCGGTCGATCTCAGCAACATCAATCCCGACACCGATGATGCTCATGAGGGGCACCTTACGGGCCCGGAAACCCGAACCGGAGATCCCCGGTAACCGCCGGGCCACTCGCTTCCAGAAGGCGTAGTGGTGGTCGGCCGCGAAGTCGGTCTGCCCGATGCGCCCGGCCTCGAGCCGCCGCACGTACGGGGCGTAAGCTCACCACACGTCGATGATGACCTCACTCCAGAAGTCACCCTCATTCCCGATCTTCGCGTCGATGCTCTGGAAGTGACGCAATACCCCACGAGATACGAGAAGACCGCCACTTCCTACGAAGCAGCGGTCACCCTCGCGCCGTTCCTGCTCTGGGCAAGATCCGCTTGAAGACGAACCCTAGACCAAGCGATACAGCGTTACCCAGATGTTCCAGCATTCCCTGGGTGATACCTCGGCTACTTGTACATTCACTGGCCCTGCCGGTCGAGGGACACGCAGCAGTCGTTTTGGAGGGACTTCTCTCCCCGACCAAACGGCATCGAAAACTACCAGATCGCTGCCCGCCTCCCAGTGTGTAATCGTCTCCCAATGCAGGGCAGGAAAAGCATCGATAACGGCATTGATCACATCTGTGACAGAAGTCTTTGCCCTCCGCTGCACAAACAGATCTAGGCTGGGCACGTACGTGAGTGGCCCCTCGCCAGCCGCCAGCACCAAGGCCTGCACTCCTGCGACAGAGTAAGTGCCGACGATGCGGTCGGTCTGGCCCGCCCGCCAGTAGTCAGTGGCCTCTTCTGAATCATCTTCGTCATCCTCGACACCCCCTTGCCACAACTCCCGAATGGATTCCGGCAGGCACACATAAAGCCCTCCCAGAGAATCGATCCACGCCGTCTCGGTTGTCATCGGAGCGATCGCATCCCCATTACACGCCCGGGGCCTCAAAGGCCAGAAAGCCTTTGAGGTCGGGTAAAGTCATCCTGCTCTCAATCGGTTTGCTTCAGCGGACCGAATCGAGACGGGTCAGAGCGCTACCATCATCCTCGTGCCACTGGCAATGTGTCGCATACAAGTAGCCTGCACCGCCATTGAGTACGAACCACTTCCCGGGGTCCTCAAAAGGGCCCACCGAATCCGACGGGTGAAATTCAGGGACGAGGCAGATCTCAAGTCGACTGCATTCAGTCGACACATGCATAAATCGAACATTCGAAAAGAGGACGTCGATTCGAGTCGGCGACGTCTCGGCCAGGCTACGCAAGAGTAGTTGACGGTAACTGACAGAGTAGTGCCATATGCGGAACGGGCGCTCCCACTTAGCGATAAGCTCCACTAGGAACCTCCGAATTGCCGAAATCCCGAGAGAATATCATCGGTGACATCATTTCCTCCCATTCAGAAGGAAAGGCGATCGCACCCAAGGTTTCCCACCCTAGACCGGATCGCCTCCGCGGTCCCCTCCGGCAACGACAGACTTACCCTCGCCCCTGGCGCTTCGCCGATGCTGTACGACGTCTCACTCATGACACCAGTTTGCCAAACGAGGAGGAAACGGCTCCAGCCGCCGCTCTCCGCTTGGCTCGCGTGGCACACCGGGGGCGAGCGGAGAGCCTCGACACACGACTGCCCCCGAGCCCGCAACGCACTCGCCGCAAGTCACACATTCGACCTATTGAGCACTGAGCCTCAGTCTCGATCTCCACTAATCATGCGCGCTGCATCTGTTACTACTTCGCTCCATACTTGAAGCCCTTCAACCTCAAACTCATCGAGGAGAGCCCTTCGCACCTCACTCATCGGCCGCCCACTGCGAGTTGCTCGGACACGCTCAAGTACTCGTTGATACGTCGCGACATACTCTCGAACCTCCGGCATCGCTTCGTCGTAGCCATCCGTACCCGACACTTTCAGCTCGCTCTCGTTCTTTTGGGACATTGAGCATCAGAAATCCAGTCGTTGTACAAGGCTTTAGGGCGGCTTGCTTCCCACGGTCAGAAGCTCGCGAAAGACCTGAACTCGTGATCCTGCAACGGGAAGGAACTGGAAAGGATCTCCGACCTTCTTTCTCCTGCCAGGAGCGATACCAGGAATTCTACACAGCCCACCTCGAAATGCTCCCACCAGGCACCCCTGGCCTCGTTCACCATCACTGTCCAGTCATCAGGGTGAGTTCCTGCTGCCGCCAGCCAGTAGATGAATTCTCCGTTGTCTGTGGAGGCCCAAGGGATGAGCCTGCTTCCGGGCGACTCCAGCAATTGCGTCGGCTTCTCCTCGCCCTCCTCCCATAGAAGTTCGAAGCCTTCGTCTCGCTCTTCGATGGAGGAGAGGAGGTCGTAAGGGCGCTTTGGACAATCGGACTCCAGAAGCCACAAATAATTGTCGAAGCACCCCCCGCCGTAGGTATCGATCAGTTCTCGATAGTCCGCTGGCAGCCGGATTCCCAGCTCTCGGGCAACATCACCCCAGTCTCGGGGACGCGTGGCGCCTTGCGGGAGAATCACCAATTGGATCAACCTTTGGATATGCACGTTCATCGCCTTGGCCTGTTCAGAACTGTCTGGAAGATGTCAAGTCCCCCTGATCCGTTGGCGCGAATGCTCACACCGATCGGATACGGGTTGGCCGGGCCAGCACCGAGTGTTGTGCATAGATCGGGATGAGGGTGTACTGCACAGTCTGCCCATCCCTATCGACGGCCCTCCGTACTTGATTTTCCAGACGTCGCGTTCCTGGATGGTTGGCGTACTGATGCAGGGTCACGAAGTTCCGGGGGTCACTGTTCGAGCCACCGAGCTGCGCACCCCAGAGGTGAGAGCGGTTGCATCCCATTGCGCTGACCCAACCAGCCGGATCGACGCTGAAATTGGTCGTACCACCAAGGTTATCCCGGGTAGCGTGACGCCGATACCTGTGGCTCGACCGTGTTCGTCGAGCTCTCCGTACCCGCCGCAGTTGTGGACGAGGAGGGGTGGGGCGTCTGCGAGTACATCGTCACGCCCGGGATCAGCTGTGGGTCACCGACATCACCGAACACCCCACCTTCGAGGGCAAGGTGTACTGCGCGGTCGTCCTGGACACGTTCTCCCGCCGTGTCGTGGGTTGGTCGATCGACGCCTCACCCACCGCAGCCCTGACCACCAACGCCCTGGCCATGGCCATCGGCAACCGCTCCCCGAGCCCGGGCAGCACCATCATCCACTCCGATCACGGCGTGCAGTTCGGGTCCTGGGCATTCACCGAACGCGCTCGCGCCTCCGGCCTGCTGCCCTCCATGGGCTCCATCGGGGACTGCGTGGACAACGCGATGATGGAGTCCTTCTGGGCCCGGGTCCAGGTCGAGTTACGAGTTGGTGCGTGATAGTGGGTGAGGCGTCGTGCCTGGCCGGTGGCATGATCCGTCTGTGGCGATCATGGTCAATCGAACGGTGCTGGCACATCGGCTGCTCACGGGGGTCTCGCGGCGGCATCT
>NZ_JAOCQE010000200.1 GCF_025290915.1 Streptomyces sp. 15-116A
CTGCGGCTCCTCGCACCGCCCGGGGCGGCCCTGCCGCTGCTGCCCGCCGAGGACGCCGTGCGCCTGCTGTTCGCGCTGAGCGCGTCGGCGGCGACCGCGGGCCGCGCGTGCCGTGTGTCGTCCCCGCACGCCACGCCTCTCGCCGAGGTGTGCGAGCGGATCGCGGACGTGTACGGCATCCGTCTGGCAGCGGTCACCGATGCCGGCGAACTCACCGCCGTGGACCGGCTGTTGTGCCGGCGGCTGACCGGCGTGCTGGAGGGCGCCGGTCGGGTCGGCGATGTCCTGGACGCGTGCGACGTGCTCGGGCCCGGTGCGCGGGTGGCCGCCGTGCGACCGCCGTCGCAACGGAGGCTGCTGCGCGCGATCCGCGAGGGACAGAGAGCCGCGCGGGAGAACCGGTCCGCCGGGACAGCCGACTTCGTCCGGACCCTCGGCACGAACACGGTTTCCGGCCGGGACCGGAAGGCGACGGTGGTGTACCGCACCGCCGGGCCGCCTCCCGGCGGTACCGGCGCGCTTCCGGTGGTGCTGATCGGGGCGCTGGGGCAGGGCCCCGGCTTCTGGTATCCGCTGATGCGCCGGCTCGCGGCGCGGCGGCGCGTGCTGCTGGTCCAGCCGTCCGGCGCGCGGCGGCACCGGACGGGACCACCGGAGACCGCCGCCGTGCTGCGGCGCGAGGGGCTCGGTCCGGCCCACCTGGTGGGCTGGTGCACCGGGCCGAAGGAGGCCGTCGCCCTGGCGCGGGCGCATCCGGAGCAGGTGGCGTCGCTGGCCTTCCTCAGCGGATCGTTCCGGGTGGAGGGGCGCGAGGACGGCCTCGACACGGAGTACGAACGCAGCCTGCACACCCTGTGCCGCACGGTGCGCGCCCGGCCCTCCGCCGCCGGGCGGCTGCTGCGGCTGTTCGGGGCGCCGGAACCGGAGCCCCAGTCCGCCGACGGCGTGCTCGCCGCCACCCACGGCGACCTGCGCGAGCTGGTGCGGGCGCCGTTCCGCGACGAGGACGCGCTGGTCGGCTACGCCGCCGCGATGCTCGACTTCTGGGCCGACGACAGCGCCGACGGCGCGCCGGAGGTGTCCGTGCCGGTGCTCGCGCTGGGCGCGGAGTACGACCGCGTGGTGTCCCGTGCCCGGCTGCGCGCCGCCGCAGGCCGGTTCCCGCGGGGGCGCTACGCGGAGTTCACCGCGGCCACGCACCAGTTCCTGTACGACCGCGCAGAGCTGCTCGCGGAGGTGCTGGAGGGATTCTGGCGGGACCCGGCGGACCGTACACCGCCGGCGGACGAGGTCGTCACGGGGACGGCCGGAGAGGAACCGAGGTGAGCACCCCCAAGTCGTTCGAGCGGGTGGCACGCGACTACGACGCCCTGCGGGGCGGCATGGACCGCGGACGCCAGTCCGCCGGTGCCGTCGCCCCTCGTCTGGTGCCGGGCGGGCCGACCCTGGAGGTCGGCGTCGGCACGGGGGCCGTGGCGGCCGGGCTCGTGGAGCGGGGCCACACGGTCTACGGCGTGGACATCTCCCCGTCGATGCTGCGGCAGGCCGGTGAGCGGATCGGCGGCCGGCTGGCCTGCGCGGACGCCCGTGCGCTGCCCTGCCGGGACGAGGCCTTCGCCAACGTGGTCTGCGTCCATGTGCTGCACCTGGTCGGCGACATGGGGGCCGCGCTCGCCGAGGCGCGGCGGGTGCTGCGTGCGGGCGGCCGGCTGGTCGCGGTGCACGGTGACCCGTTCGCCGACGACGATCCGATGGTGGCGGCCCTGGAACGGCTGGCGCCGCTGCGGCCGGAACGTCCGGACGCCCCCGGGCGACTGGCCGAGGCGGCGGCGGCCGTGGGGTTTCGCGTCGTCGAGCAGGGGCCCGACGCGGCGTACGTGCAGGCGACGAGCCCCGAGCAACTGGCGACCAGCCTCGACAAGCGGGTGCCTCCCTATCTGTGGGAGGTGACCGACGACGACTGGCACGGGCTGGTGGTGCCGGTGATCGAGGCGCTCCGGGCACTCCCGGAGCCGGAACGGCCCCGGGAGCAGGTCTGGCGCTCCTGGCTGACGGTGCTGAGCACGTGACAGCCCGGGGTCCCGGCGGGTGCCTGCCGGGCCGGGGTCAGCAGGGGATGACCTCGAAGGCGATGGCGGGACGGCCACCGAACCGCTCGCCGGTCTGCGCGGCCAGAGCGGTGAGCGGACCGCGTACGTCGCTCACCGGGGGCCGCAGCCCGTCCAGATAGGTGCGGTGCGCCTCCAGCGAGGCCACGGCCTGGTCCAGCGAGCCGGAGACGTCCACCGCGTGCGTGGGGTGCGGGGAGTTGGCGACGGCGAGGTGGCGGACGCCGGTCCAGGGTTCCTCGTCGAGGTCGGGGAAGATCCACCGGTTGGCGGCGTCGGCGACGGAGTCGAGCGCCGCACGGCCGAGGTTGCGGTGGTCGGGGGAATTCCAGCGACCGCTGCTGAAACGGTCATGGAAATTGAAAGTCAGCAGCAATTCCGGCCGGTGCCTGCGAATGGTCGCGGCGATCGCGCGGCGCAGCGCGGTGCCGTATTCGATGGTGCCGTCGGGAAGATCCAGGAATTCGACCGAGGAGGCGCCCACGATTTTCGCGCTCTCCCGTTGCTCGGCCTCGCGGACGGGTGCGGCCTCGTCCGGGGACATGCCGTCGATGCCGGCCTCTCCCCTGCTGGCCAGCACGTAACTCACGGTCTTCCCGGCCTTGGTCCAGGCGGCCACGGCACCGGCCGCGCCGAACTCGATGTCGTCGGGATGAGCCACCACCGCGAGGGCGGTGGTCCAGTCGTCCGGAAAGGGCTTCAATTCCTCACTCATAAAGGGAAGTTAACACGCGGGCAGGTTCCGCCAGTGCTCAAAATTGCACAGCAGTCGGCGCCGGTGAAGCGTGAACATGGCCGGTACGCGCGGTATTCCGCCGCGTCGTGCCGAGAGAAGTGCGAAGGAGACCCATGAGCAGGACGGCAACCGGCGTGATGAAGTGGGAGCCCTGGAAGCCGCGCCCCTTCGCCGCCCAGGAGGAGGCCATGATGCTCTTCCACGGCCAGGTGGTGAACCACTACTCCGGTGACCTGACGGCCACCAGTACGCAGGAGTGCCTCATCCTCGGGCACCGCGACGGGACGAGCCCCTTCTACGGGCTGGAGCGGGTCGTCGGTGAACTGGAGGGCCGCACCGGCAGCTTCGTCCTCGAGGTCAAGGGCGTGGTCCGTCCCGGGGCCGCGGAGGCGACGATGACCGTCGTCCCCGGCTCGGGCACGGCGCAACTGGCCGGTTTGGAGGGTGAGGGCACGTACAAGAGCGATAACGTCGGTCCGGACGGGCACAGTTCGTTCGTCCTGAACTACGTGTTGCCGACCGACTGAGTTCTCGGTCACAGGAGAGGGAAGAAGTATGGAGACCGTCGGCACTCTCGCCGCCATCTCGCTCGACTGCAGGGACCCCAAGGCGCTCGCGGAGTTCTACGGGAAGCTCACCGGGTGGAAAGAGATCTTCAGCAGCGAGAACAACACCTACCTGATGGGCGACTCCTCCGTACGGCTGGGCTTCCAGCGGGTCGCCGACCACACCCCGCCGAGCTGGCCGGACGCCGGCAAGCAGTTCCACCTCGACTTCAGCGTCCCGGACCTGGACGCGGCGGAGCAGCGGGTGCTGGAACTGGGCGCCACCAAGCCGGAGTTCCAGCCGGGCGGCGACAAGTGGCGGGTCTACCAGGATCCGGCCGGTCACCCGTTCTGCCTGACCACGTACGCGGGATGAACCCCGCACCGGGTGGCCCCGCGGCACGAGCCGCGGGGCCACCCGGTCGTATGCCGTGGGCCGGTGACGAAGCCGCCGGCCTCAGCTCCAGTTCTGCGGGGTGAACAGGGCGTCGCGTGTGCTGCCCTGCACGATGATGCGGTCCCACGCTCCCCCGCCCTTCTCCATGGACACCCAGTCCTGGACGAAGGAGGCGCGGGGCGCGTCCGGGTCCGTGCGCGCGTCCAGCCCCATCAGCAGGTACATCACGTCGAGCGACGCCATGTGGATCAGGAAGTGCGCCCGGTCCATCCGGCCGAACATCTCCTCGTAGAGGTAGACGGTGGCCAGGCCCTGCATGTTGAGGTTCATGTTCTCCGCGACGGTGCGGGCGAAGACCCTGGCCTCGGCGCGGAAGCGGTAGTCGAAGTCCACCGTGCGGCGCATCACCACGCCGGCGGTCGCCGTGTTGAGCGTGCGGTCGGGCGCCATGCCCGTCTGCTCCCGGGCCGGTCGCACGTCGAACCGGGGCAGCCCGCGGACCGGGTCGGTGACCACCGGGCTGACCGACTCGTCCTGGGCCATGGCCTCCGTCGCGGTGCCGAAGATCCCCCACCGGTGGGGGACGAGCAGCGTGTCCCGCACGCTGCCGGGCTCGAACATCTCGTCCCACACGCCGGTGGCGCCGTCCTGGCCGCCGAACAGGCCCGAGACGTCCGCACCCGCCGCCAGCGTCTCGTACCGCTCCAGGGACGGCAGATGGACGAGCCAGTGCAGCCGGTCCCGGACGCCGAAGGCCTCCTCGTAGGCGAGGACCGTGGCCTCGCCGGCACAGCGCTCGTTGCAGGATTCGACGATCTTCCGGGTGGCCTCGCGGGCGCGGACGCCGTATCCGGGCGCGATCTGCGCACTGCGCGCCACGATGAGGCCCGCGTTGCCCGAGTGCAGCAGGCGCTCCGCCGGTTGTGCGGTCTGGTGGGCTGCGGGACGGAAGGCGGGGGCGGGGCCGGCCGTCGTCTGTGTCATGGGGAGTTCCTCCTGTTCGCGGTCCTGGTCACGGATCTGCTCGCCGTCCTGCTCGCGGATCTGCTCGCGGTCCCGTTCTCGTCAGGTCGGCCGGTCGGACCGATGCCGGGCCGGCTCCTCCTCGGGCGCGCCGAGGATCCGTGCGGCTCCCGACATCAGCAGGTCGGCGATGGCGTCCGGGTGGCGGCGTCGCCAGTCGGCCAGCGGCGTGCCGCGCACGAGATGGTTGAAGGCGCCCATGGCCGGTCCGCAGTGGATCTGGAAGTTGGCCCGCTGGGTGGTGTCGCCGGCCAGGGCCAGACGGTTGGTGTGCGCGAAGTACCACTTGAAGACGAGCGCCATCCGGTAGTGGGGGTCCTTCTCGGCCTTCTCCACGATGTGCGGGCGGCCCGTCTCGACGTAATGGGCACGGGTCAGGTCCCACACCTCGTCGACGCCGCGCCGGAAGTACGAGCGTTCGATGGACCGAAGGGTCCGCTCGTCGATCTCCGCGAGGGAGCCGTGGCGCCGGTAGAGCTCGTACAGCTTTCCCGCCCGGGCCGCGAACAGGGTTCCCTTGCGGACGACCTGGACGCGCGCGCCCAGCTCGAACATGTCACCGGAGGGGGCGTACGCGGTGTCCTGGACGTCCAGCCCGGCGAGCATCTCCTTGACCGCGTCGGACGTGCCCGCCTCGGCCGTGCACTGGTTGACCGAGCCGGTGAGGACGAAGTCGGCGCCGAGGGTGAAGGCCGCGGCGACCGCCTCCGGCGAGCCGAGCCCGCCCGAGGCGCCCACGGGGGGCGGAGCGGCGTAAGCGTGCCGGGCGGAGATCCGGTCCCTCAGCCGCACCAGGGACGGCACCACGGTGAGAGCCACCGCCCTGTCGGTGTGTCCGCCGGAGTCGGCCTCCACACAGATCTCTCCGGCGACCGGGTGCCGCCGGGCCAGCTCGGCCTCCTCGGCCGTGAGGTCGCCGTCACGGACCATCCGCTCCAGCAGCGCCGGGGGCGGCGGCGAGAGAAAGGCGGTGGCGATCTCCGGCCGGGACACCTTGGCCATGACGTGACGGAGTCCGCTCGCGCGGCCGTCCGCCGTGCGGCGGGCCCCGCTGAAGCGGAAGCGCACCAGGGGCGCGGTGACCCCGAGGAAGGCGGCGGCCTCCACGTACCGCACGCCGCGGTTCAGGAACAGCTCGACCGTCTCCCGCTCGCGCCGCTGGTCGTCCAGGTCGTGCAGAAGGTTCATCCCGAACCGGCCCGACCCGCCGAGCCGTTCCTGGATGCGGCCGACCGCCTTCTCGACCTCACCGAGGCCGAGGCCCCCAGTACCGAAGAAGCCCATCAGCCCGGCTTCGCCGAGGCGGACCACCAGGTCCACCGACGAGATCCCCCGGTACATGGATCCGGCCAGATAGGCGAGCCGGATCCCGTACGCCCGGCGGAACGCGGCGGAGCCGAGTTCCCCGGGGCCGGCCCCGACGGGCACCCGGGAGACGATCACCGGGTGCGGCGCCTCCTCCCGGTCCGGTGCGGCGGCCGGTCCCCTCGTCGCGGCCCGGCTGTCCGCGGCGGCGGTTTCCCCGGCGGCGGCGCGCCCCTCGGTGACAGTCGCGCCCCGCACGGCGGCGGACGGCTCGCGCCCGGCGCTCCGTGGTGTCCTCGCCCGGTCCGCCCGTTCCGGCGTGCGGGGCGCCGGCTCCCGTACGGCCTCCTGCCACAGGCCGGTCAGCACACGCCCCGGGCCGAGTTCCGCGATCTCGTCGACGCCCTCGTGCACCAAGTGGCTCATCGACTGCCACCACAGCACTGGCGCCGCGACCTGACGGGCCAGCAGCTCCGGCAGGTCCCCCGCACGGTACGGGCGTGCGGTCACGTTGGAGACGACGGGAACCCGGGGCTCGGAGAACCGGAAACCGCGCAGGTAGTCCGCGAACTCCCGGGCCGCGTCCGCCATGTGACGGGAGTGGAAGGCCGCGCTCACCTTCAGGGGAACGCAGCGGGCCCCCAGGGAGCCGGTCAGCAGGCCGGTGGCGGCACGCACCGCCCCGGGGGTGCCGGAGAGCACGACCTGGCGGGCGGAGTTGTGATTGGCGATCTCCGCGTCCGCCGCCTCGCCGCCCGCCGCCGCCAGCGCCTCGGCGACCCGCTCCGCCGGCACCCCGAGGACGGCGGCCATCAGACCGCCGTCGGCGCGTCCCATCAGCTCACCCCGGCGGCGCACCAGGCGGACGCCGGTGGTGAAGTCGAAGCAGCCCGCCGCCCAGAGGGCCGCGAACTCGCCCAGGCTGTGTCCCGCGTACCGGTCGGGTTCCGGTTCACTCCGCCTGCGGGCCAGCAGGCTCAGCGCCTCGACGACGAACAGGGCCGGCTGGGCGTACCGGGTCCGGCCGAGCCGTCCCTCGGGGTCGTGCAGGCACAGCTCGCGGACCGAGTAGCCCAGCACGTCGTCGGCGGCGGCGCACTCCTCGGGGAAGAGGTCGAACAGCTCTCCGCCCATGCCGGCGCGCTGGGCCCCCTGTCCCGGGAACAGCCAGGCGCGCATCAGGCCGGCAGCTGGTAGGGCACCAGCAGGGTGTCGTGCAGGCCGCCGTCGGAGAACGTCCGTGCCCAGGTGCCGCCGCCACGGTGCTGGGGGATGAACGGGCGCTCGAACAGGGCCCGGTACTCCTCGTCGCGGTCGGCCAGGGTCTGCAGGGCGTGGTAGTCCTCGAACGACCGGAAGTGGATGAGCCAGTGCAGCCGGTCCATCACGCCGAAGGTCTCCTCGTAGAGGTAGGCCGTGGCGCGACCGGCGAACACCTTGTTGACGTGGTTCTGCCAGGCGAAGGCGAAGTAGCGGGCCTCCTTGCGGAATTCGTGCCGTGCCTCGCCGACCCGGTGCACCACCAGCTGGGCGGTGGCGGAGTTGAGCTGTTCGTCGCGGGGCTGGGCGCACTGCACCCAGGCGGGGTCCACCCAGCAGTCGCCGTAGTCGGCCTCCTCCTCGCTCTCGTGGTGGGCGCCGTGCTGCGGTACGAGGATGTCCTCGCGCATGGTGCCGTCGACCACCATGCGGCCCCAGGCACCCATGCCGTCGTCGTCCTTGACCCGGTCCGACTCCAGCAGGTCGATCATGCCCTTGTCGTGGTCGACCATCTCCAGGCTGATCGCGTAGTCGTTGGGGTTGTTCCAGTGGATCAGCCAGTGCAGCTTGTGCCGGGTACCGGCCAGTTCCTCGTAGCAGAAGAACGAGGCCCCGTTGAGGTCGGACTGGTTCATGTAGCCGATGACGTCGGAGAAGAACTTCCGGCCCTCGGCCACATAGCGGTTCTTCAGCTGACAGCTGCGCGCGATGATGAAGCCCGCGTTGCCCGAGTGCAGCACCTTGTCGGCGGAGACGGGCGTCTGGTGGAGGGCGGGGCGGATCGCGCGGGCGGGGCTGTCGGTCACGGTGTGCACTCCTTTGCGAGAGGGGTGTGCGGACAGGGGCTCACTGGGACGGGGCCCGGTCGCGGGCCGGGGTGTCCTTCAGGAGCAGGGAGACGGCGAAGGCGACGACGGCGCAGGGCACGCAGGCCAGGAAGACGTCGTCGAGGGCGCGGCTGAAGGCCGCGACGACCTCCGAGCGGAGGGGTTCGGCCAGCCCGCTGACGGCTTCCACGGACTGGGAGTCCACCTGTGCGGCCGCCGTCCCGCTGCCCAGGTGGTGTTCCAGCCGGGCGGCGAAGACCGCGCCGAGCACGGCCGTGCCGATCGCGGCCCCCATCCGCTGGAAGAAGTTGGCGGTGCCCATCGCGGCGCCCATGTCGCGGGGCTCCACACTGTTCTGTACGGCGGTCAGCACCGGCTGGGTGGTCAGACCGACGCCTACGCCGAAGACGAGGGCGAGCAGCGCGGTCCACAGGTACGGGGTGTCCGGGCGCAGCCGGGCGAGCAGCGCCGTGGCGGCCACCAGCAGGAGCGAGCCGGCGACGGGATACGCCTTGTAGCGGCCGCGGCTGGAGATGAGCCGTCCGGCCACGGTCGTGCCCGCGACGATGCCGAGCATGGCGGGCAGCATCGCCAGGCCGGCGCGGGTGGCGGAGAAGCCGCTGACCACCTGGAGGTGGACGGGGAGGAAGACGATGCCGGCGAACATTGCGGCGCCCGCCAGGAAACCGAAGATCCCGGCGACCCGGAAGACCCGGTTGGAGAACAGCCGCAGCGGGATGACCGGATCGGCGGCCCGGCGCTCGGCGAGGACGAACAGCGCCCCGGCGGCCACCGCGGCGGCCAGCAGGCCGAGCCCGGCCGGCGAACCCCAGCCGTAGTCGTCGGCCGCCCAGTTCAGGTACAGCAGTGCGGCGGTGACGCCCGCGGTGATCAACGCGGCGCCGGCGAGGTCGAGGCGCTGCGGCCTGCGCACCGTGGTGACGTGCAGCAGTCTGGCCACGACCAGCAGGGAGCACAGGCCGACGGGGAGGTTGATCCAGAAGATCCAGCGCCAGCCGGGCCCGTGGGCCAGCCAGCCGCCGAGGACGGGTCCGCCGACGCTGGCCAGTCCGAAGACGGCCCCGAACCAGCCCTGGTACCGGCCGCGTTCGGCCGGGGGAACCACGTCCCCGATCACGGTCATGGCCAGGGCGAACAGGCCTCCGCCGCCGAGGCCCTGCACGGCGCGGAACACGACCAGCTGCGTGATGTCCTGGGCCACCGCGCACAGCAGCGAACCGGCCAGGAAGACACCGATCGCCGCCAGGTACACCGGGCGCCGGCCGTACATGTCGGACAGCTTGCCCCACAGCGGTGTCACCACCATGGAGGTCAGCAGATAGCCCGTGACCACCCAGGACAGCCGGGACAGACCGCCCAGGTCGCTGACGATCCGTGGCAGCGCGGTGCTGACCACGGTCTGGTCCAGGGCGGAGAGCATCATGCCCGTCATCACGCCGCCGACCACCAGCCGGGCCCGGCGCGCGGGCATCCCCGCCGTCTCCGCGGGTGCGGCCACGGTGCTCGCCGGGGAGCCTTCAGGCCGTGCGCTCATCACTCACCTCGTGTCGCCTCGTTCGTACGGTCCTGCGGGAGTCTTCGCCCGCCCCGCCGGTCAGCCCGCGCCCACCGGGGAGAAGTCCAGGTCGAGCAGGGACGTCACCACGGGGGCGCGGCCCGGGGCGTCCAGCCAGAGCCGGCGCCGCCGGAAGGCGGGCAGCGGCAGCGGTTCCCGGGGCGGCGGCCCTCCGGTCCGCCAGGCCGGGTCCGGCCTGCTGACGACCACATGGGCGTTCGTGCCGCCGAGCCCGAACGAACTCACACCCGCGACCCGGGTCCCGTCGGGCGCCCAGGTCGTCAGCCGGGTGACGGGGTAGAACGGCGAACGGGCGAAGTCGAAGCGGGGATTGGGCGTCTCGCAGAACAGGGTCGGCGGGATCTGCCCGTGCCGCACGGCGAGGACCGCCTTGAGGAGCCCGGCGATGCCCGCGGCGCACAGCAGATGGCCCAGGTTGGACTTCACGCTCCCGATCGCGCACCAGCCCTCGCGGTCGCTGTGCTCGCGGAACACGTCGGTCAGGGCCCGCAGTTCCATGGGGTCGCCGATCAGCGTGCCGGTGCCGTGCGCCTCCAGCAGGCCGATCTCCTCCGGATGGCGTCCGGAGGCGGCGAGCGCCCGGCGCAGCAGTTCGGCCTGGGCGTCGGGGTTGGGTGTGGTGACGCCCATGGTGTTGCCGTCGTTGTTGACCTCCGCGGCGTCGATCACCGCGTGGATCCGGTCGCCGTCGGCGAGCGCCGCCCGCAGCGGCTTGAGCAGGACCGCCCCGCAGCCCTCCCCGGGGACGAAGCCGTCGGCGCGCTCGTCGAAGGTGCGGCACCGCCCGGAGGGCGAGATGGCGCGGGCGGCGCTGAACTCGAGGTAGGGGCGCTCGTCGAGCAGCACTTCGACACCGCCCGCGACCGCGATCTCGGCGTCTCCCGCCGCGAGCGCGCGGCAGGCGAGCTGGACGGCGAGGAGCGAGGAGGAGCAGGCGCTGTCGACCACCAGGGACGGCCCGCGGAAGTTGTAGCGGTGGGCCACCTGGGCGGCGATGAAGTTGGGGTCCGACTGCAGGCCCCCTGGGTGGATCCCGGCGCGCTGCCCGTACGGGGTGGTGCGGCCGCCGACGTAGACGCCGACCCGCCGGCCCCACAACTCGCCGTCGGTGTAACCGGCTTCGGCGAGGCAGCAGGCGGTCGCCTCCAGGAAGAGACGGATGGCCGGGTCCAGGGCGGTCGCCTCGTCCTCGGTCATCCCGAACCAGTCGGGGTCGAAGTCCTCGATGCCGTCGATGAAACCGCCCCACTTGCTCAGTGACCTGCCGGGCTGCGGTGTGGGCGCGTACAGCGTGTGGTGGTCCCACCGGCTCGGCGGCACCTCGGTCACCCGGCAGCGTCCCGCCACCAGATCCGCCCAGAAGGCGTCGACGTCCGGTGCGCCGGGGAAGCGGCACGCCAGCCCGATGACGGCGATCTTTCCGTCGGGGACAGGGTCCAAGGCCGGGACAGGGTCCAGGGCCGGGACAGGGACGGCGGCCGGGGCAGGGTCCGGGAGCGGGCCGGGGACGGCGGCCGGCACCGGGTCGGTGGCAGCCGGAACGGTGGCGGGCCCGGGCACCGCGCCGGCTCGGGGAACCCCGGAGACGACGAGTTCAGGCGCCGCGCCGGTCCGGGGAGCCCCTGCCACGACGGGTTCGTGGTCCGCCGCGACCGGGGCCCCGGGCGTGTGCTCGGGCTCCGGCCGCGGTGCAGGGGGCGCGGACGGGAGGGTGGCGAGGTGGCGGGTGAGTGCGGCCACGGTGCTGTGGCGCAGCAGGGTGGAGGGTTCGAGCGGCCGTCCCACCCGCTCCTCGATCTGCTGCAGCAGATCGCCCAGCAGGACCGACTCCACACCGAGTTCGGCGAAGTCGGCCGTCGGGTCGAGCTCGCGCACCGGGATACCGAGGTTCTCGGCGAAGAGCTCCATCAGCCAGGGCGCCGGCGGGAGGTCCTGCGCCGTGCCCGGGAGTCGGGCGGGGCCGGCCGGCGAGGAGGCGGGGACGGAGGCCGGGGCGGACG